>DWYY01000056.1 GCA_019118445.1 Candidatus Eisenbergiella merdipullorum
GTGCAGAACCGGTCTTTTGAGTTCGATAGGATAGACCGCGCGGAATACCATCCCCTTTACGCCTGGGAGAAGGTGGAGGAAGGAGCGGAAGCCTCCCTGCGGATCGAAACGGCGCATCCCTATCATAAAAACAGCCCGCATTACCTCGTGATGGAAACGAAGGGAGCGGGCCGTGCGGGGATCGCGAACCTGGGTTTTGGAGACGGATTTTACCTGGAAGAAGGGGAGACTTATCTTTTCACCTGTTATGCCAGGGCGCTGGATGAGAACGGCTGCACGCTTTCGGTGAGCGTGGAGGAAGCTCCCGGAGCGGAAGAAGGAAAAGACGGCGTAAGAAAGGGAAGGCCCTGCGCTGCCTCTGCTGTATTTGAGATACGAGGAAAAGAATGGAAAAAACAGGAGCTTAGGATGACGGCTGTCCGGACCCTGACTTCCGGCCGCCTGCTCCTGACCGTGCAGGGGGAGGGGAAGCTCGCGCTGGATCATGTTTCTCTTTTCCCCGAAAAGACCTTCCTGGGGCGGAAAAACGGGCTCCGCCGGGATATCGCGCAGCTCCTCTGCGATATGAAGCCTAAGTTCATGCGTTTTCCCGGCGGCTGTCTGGTACATGACGGCTCCCTGGATCCGGAGGACCGGGATTCCATGTACCGCTGGAAAAATACGTTGGGAGCACCGGAGGACCGCCCGGCGAGAAGGAGCAACTGGGGATATAACCAGACGCTTGGCCTGGGGTATTATGAATATTTCCAGTTCTGCGAGGATATCGGCGCGAAGCCTCTGCCTGTGCTCCCCGGCGGATATGATCCCCATCATCAGAGGATCGTGCCGCTGGATGACATGGGACCGTGGATCCAGGACGCGCTGGATCTGATCGAGTTCGCAAACGGAGATGTGGATACCGAATGGGGCGGCCTGCGCGCTTCCCTCGGACACCCCGCGCCCTTCGGGCTGGAATATCTTGCGATCGGAAACGAGGAGGTGGGGGACGCTTTTTTTGAGCGTTATACCCTGATCCATCGGGCAGTCCGGGAAAAATATCCGGAGATCCGGCTGATCAATACGGCAAGCCCCTTCGCCGCCGGCACGGAATATGAGCGGGGATGGAGGAGCGCCCGGAAAAACGGGAGCGATTTCATAGACGAGCACTATTATATGGCGCCGGAGTGGTTCCTTTCGAACAACCACCGCTATGATTCCTTCCCCAAGGACGGGCCGAAGGTATTCCTGGGCGAATACGCGTCCTGGGGGAACACCTGGTACAACGCGCTGGTGGAGGCGTCTTATATGACCGCCTTGGAGCGGAATGCAGCTTCTGTGGGTCTGGCCTGTTACGCGCCCATGCTGGCGAATGTGGCCTATGTGAACTGGCGGCCGGATATGATCTGGTTTGACAGCCACAGAGTGTACGGCACCCCCAACTATTATGTGCAGAAGCTTTTCATGAACCATCAGGGCAGCAGACGGCTTTCCGTTTCTGCGGAAGGGATCGGCACAGCGGAAAGCCGGGCCCCGGAATATAGAGGAAAGATCCAGCTGGAGGGAAATGAGACGAAGGCCCGTTTCGATGATGTGACGGTGAAAAATCTGGATACGGGAGAAGAACGTGCCTTAGGTTCCTTCCTGCTCGATGTGGGAGAGAAGGCCGTGCTGGAGGGCTGCGAAAGCTGGGAAAATTATGAGATCTCCCTGAAAGCCTGTGAGCTGGAAGGCTGGAAGGGATTTCAGATCCTGTTCGGCTGGCAGGATGAGGAGAACTACCTTTCAGCAATCTTCGGCGGCTGGCAGAATCTGGACCTGTTCGTGCACAGACACATAAACGGCAGAGGCTGCGATCTGACAGAAGGGTGGTTCCAGGTACAGCCGGGACGGGTATATGACCTGAAGATCCGGGTGTCCGGCTGCCGGATCGCCGTGTTCATCGACGGCGGGGAATATCTTGCCATTCAGGAAAATCCTGTGAAAGTGGAACGGCTGTACCATTCCGCCGCACTGGACGAAGCGGACGGCTCGGTGATCTTGAAGGTGGTCAACCTCCAGAAGAGCGCGGAAACCGCCGAGATCCGCCTTGCCGGTCTGGAAGGGGATTTGTCAGAAACTGCATTCCCCGTCATGGCGCAGGTGTTCACCATGACCGGAAAACCGGAGCAGGAAAACAGCTTTGAAGATCCGACGGCGGTAAGCCCTATGGAGAGCAGCCTCAGCCTGGAAACGGAGAGCTTCACCTATTCCTTTCCGGCAATGTCGCTGACGGTGTTTCGCATTCCCGGACGAAAAGCCTGAACGGGCTTCCCGCACAGAGAGGGCAAAAAAGGAGGACTTATGGAAGGACAGGACAGCGTGAGAAAAAAGACGGGAAAAATCCGCAGGACGGCAGCAGCGGCGGCAGCGCCGCTTCTTCTGCTGGCGGGCGAGGCCGTTTTTTTCTACTATTATTCAGTAGTAAGATTTCCGGAAAGAAGGAAGGAAAAAACAGAACGGCAGCGGCGGAGGGAGGAGAAAAAGCAAGAGAAGAAGCCGCGCGCCAGATTTGAAAAGACGGTGCAGGAGGGCGTGCGCTGGTTCCTGGGACAGGAGCCGGAGCTGGTCTCCATCACATCTTACGACGGCCTGAAGCTTGCGGGCTATTATCTGCCCGCCGAAAAGACGGCTGAGCATCACCCGAAAAATGTTCTCCTCCTGATGCACGGCTACCGTGCGGGCGGCCTGACGGATTTCGCGGGGCTGTACCGTTTTTATCATGAGCAGGGCTATGATCTTCTGGTGCCCTTCCAGAGAAGCCACGGGCTCAGTGAAGGAAAATATATCTGTTTCGGCGTGAAGGAACGCTACGACTGCAGGGACTGGGCGGAATATGCCGTCCGCAGGGCGGGAAAGGACTGCAATCTGTATCTGTCCGGCATTTCCATGGGCTGCGCCACCGTGCTCATGGCGGCAGGACTGCCCCTTCCTTCCAATGTGCGCGGCATCATCGCGGACTGCGGGTTCACCTCCCCTAAGGCGATCCTGAAAGCTGTGCTGAAGCGGGATTATCATCTGCCCGCGTTCCCGCTCATGAACCTGACGGAGCTTCTGACGAAATGGCGGGCAGGCTTCGGCTACTGCGACGCCTCTACGCTGGATGCCATGCAAAACTGCCGGATCCCGGTGCTGTTCATCCACGGGGAAAAGGACACCTTTGTTCCGGTGCAGATGACGCTGGACAATTACATGGCCTGCAGCGCGCCCAAGGAGCTTCTCATCGTCCCAGGCGCGGTGCACGCCGCGGCCAGCCTGCAGGACCCGGAGCTTTACCAGAAAACGGTTTTGGCCTTTATGAAAAAATACGAGGTGACAGGGTGACGCCGAAAATGCGTTTCAGTGAAAAGGAGGGAGCCTATGGAACTGAAACCCGTCATTTTTCATATTGATGTGAATAGCGCTTTTTTAAGCTGGAGCGCGTCCTACCGGAAGGATGTCCTCGGGGAGGAAACCGACCTGCGGACGGTGCCTTCCATCGTGGGTGGGGATCAGGAGGCCCGGCACGGTGTGGTGCTCGCAAAAAGCACGCCAGCAAAAAAGTACGGGATCGTTACGGGAGAACCCATCATTTCCGCCAAAAGAAAATGTCCCGGCCTGATCGTGATCCCGCCGGATTTCCATGTGTACGTGGAAGCCTCCCATTCCCTGATCAGCCTGTTGAAAAGTTATTTTGATCAGGTGATCCAGTACAGCATCGACGAGGCATGGGCGGATTTTACGGGCTACGAGCTTCTGTACGGGGAGCCGGTGGCCTTTGCGCACAGGCTGAAGGAGCAGGTGAAACGGGAACTCGGCTTCACGGTGAACATCGGCGTCTCCACCAACCGGCTGCTTTCTAAAATGGCAGGGGATCTGAAGAAGCCGGACTGTGTCAACACCTTATTCCCCGAAGAGATCGAAGAGAAGCTCTGGCCCCAGCCTGTGGAAAACCTGTTCCTGGTGGGAAGATCAGCCGCCGCAAGGCTGCACGGGCTGGGAATCCACACGGTTGGCGATCTGGCGAAGGCGGACCCGGCCATGGTGAAGGCGCATCTGAAAAAGCACGGCGAGGTGATCTGGAACTATGCCTGGGGAAGGGAAGAAGAGGACGAACCGGAGGCAAAAGAGGGAAATAAGGTCTACGGAAATAGCGTCACCACGCCTGTGGATGTGACAGATGCGCATTATGCCAGACAGATCCTGCTTTCCCTGTGCGAGTCGGTGGGCATGCGCATCCGGGCGGATCAGGCAAAGATAAGCTGCGTGAGCATCACGCTGAGGGATAAGGATTTCATCAACCGGAACCGCCAGATGCAGTTGGACAGCGCGACGGACGTGACAGAAGAAATCTATGACACCGCCTGCCGTCTGCTTGATTCGCTCTGGGACGGACGGCCGCTCAGACTTCTGGGCGTGTCCACCAGCCGGGTGTCCTATGAGGAGTACCGGCAGTACAATCTTTTTGACCGGGAAAAATATGACCGTCTGGAAAAATGCAATCAGGCCATTGACAGCATCCGCGCCCGTTTTGGGGAGGACTCTATCATGCGGGCAAGTTTTTTAAAGACGGAGCTTTCCCATACCAGCGGCGGGCTGAACAGGGAAAAGCGCGCGGAGCTTCTGGGCGTGAATGATCCGCGAAAAAAAGGCAGAAAGGGCAGGAGCTGAACCGGATGGGACTGGATTCTCCAAAAAAGGATCCCGGGGACAGGATTTCAGGTGCGGGACCGGTCTGATTCAGATGCGTTTTCCGCCTTTTTTTCAGATTCGGTACGCAGATATTCGGAGGGCGTGCAGGCACTGTAGCGTTTGAAGACTACGGTGAAGTAGCTGCTGCTCCCAAAACCCAGCTCCATGGCAGTGTCCGTGACGGAAGCGCCGCTTAAAAGCATTTTCTTGGAAAGCTGGATCTTATGGTAGTTGACATAATGCCTGGGAGCCATGCCGATCTGAGCCCGGAATTTCTGTTTGAACTGGGAAACGGAGAGGCGGCACAGGCCGGCCAGCTCCTCCAGGGACAGCTCTTTGGTCAGATGTGCCTGGATATAAGCGACCGCTTTTTCCATATCAGGAGACAGAGCCTTGGCCGGAATGCCCGGAAGCTCCGCCTGTTTTTGGGAAAAAGAGGTCAGCTCGTACAGGATGAGAGTCAGATAGGAACAGACCAGATGCCGCTGGTTGTATGCTCCGGCAAGCTCGAACGCGCGGCGGATATCCCCGAAGATGCGGCTCCCAGGCCGGAATACATGCCCTTTCATCCCGGCCAGCTCCGTCATGAGTTCTTCGGCGGCCCCGCGGGACAGGAACAGAAACTGGTCCGGATCGGAAATATCCAACTGAAACCAGATGATCTCACCGGCAGAGAGGGGAAGCAGGTTGGTGCTGTGAACCTCATTCGGGCGGGTCATGAATACGTCGTAGCCGGACAGCTCATAATCCATCTCTTGGATGGTGAAATGGATCGCTCCCTCCGTTACAAAGGTGAATTCGTATGCGTTTCTGTGAAAATGAGGCAACAGAGGCGCGTGAGCCTGATTCATGGTGTGTTTCCCGAACATCCTAAGACCCGGGATCCCCAGCTCCTGCCAGGTATAGATGATTCGGTATCTGGAGACATAATAGCTGTCAATGACTTCCTGTGCTTTTTCCATTTCCGGGACTCCTCCGACCGGCCGGGGCGGACACTTTTTCTGAGCGGTGGACAGCGGTGAAAAAAGGCGCCTGTCGGCCTGAGACTATCAATTTTGTACGGCGTATAGAAATAGTAGCGGTACTTTTTTAATGATTTTATAATAAAAGAAGCTTTCAGATCACTCTGAAAGCTTTCTCCTGACAGTGCAGGAAAAGAGACTTGAACTCTCATGGTATTGCTACCACACGGACCTGAACCGTGCGCGTCTGCCAATTCCGCCATTCCTGCGCGACAAAAGATATTATATACGTCAGAGAAAAGAATGTCAAGCAAAAAAAGAAAAATTGCGAGGAGGAATGACATGAAAGTAATGACTGCGGAATGGAGGGACCGCGTTGATCACTGGATCAGAACGCTGAAGGAAGATTTTTATGAGCCTTTGGGAGAGATTTCCTGGACGGCGTTTCGGACCATGGAGCATCTGAGCCCGGAGGAAGCCTCAAACGGTGAATTTGTTCCTGTTGAACCGGGATTTACCTGGGGAAATACCTGGGAGTACTGCTGGTTTAAGGGAAGCGTGACGCTTCCCGAACAGGCGGAGGGAAAGAGGATCGTCCTGAATCTTGAGCCGGACGGGGAATCCACGCTTTTCGTAAACGGGAAGAGCTTCGGAACCTATAGGGCCTCCTGGGTCAGCGAGAAACATCATTATATGGAGGATAACGTTCTGGCCAGAGAAGGGAAGCCGGGAGAACGGTACGATATCCTGATGGAAACCTATGCGGGCCATTATTATCCGGAAGCGCCCTCCGGCGGATGTGCGACGGGCCCGGTGCTGCCCGGCATGTACCAGGATCCGCTGGAAGAGGGGAAAAGGCGCACGCTGGGCGTGTGCACCTTCGGGATCTGGAATGAGGACGCTTATCAGCTTTATATGGACGTGCAGACGCTGTGCGGACTTCTGGATGTGGTGGAGCTTTCTTCCCTCAGGGCTGCCAAGATCGCGGAGGCTCTGGAGCAGTTTACGCTGACCGTTGACTTTGAACAGGACAGGGAAGAAAGACAAGCTTCCTACAGAGAAGCTTCCAGACAGCTCAGGCCGGTCATGGAGGCGGTAAACGGCTCCACCCAGCCCGTATTTTATGCCATCGGAAACGCTCATCTGGATCTGGCATGGCTGTGGCCCATGGCGGAGACACACCGGAAGACTTCCCGCACCTTTGCCGCTCAGTTGAGGCTGCTGGAGGAATATCCTGAGTATAAATTCCTGCAGAGCCAGCCGGCGTCCTATGAGATGTGCCGGAAATACTATCCGGAGCTGTTTGAACGTATCCGCGAAGCCATCGGAAAAGGACAGTGGATTGCGGAAGGCGCTATGTGGGTGGAGCCGGATACCAATATGGCTTCCGGTGAGGCGCTGATCCGCCAGCTCGTCCACGGAAAACGGTATTATAAGGATGTGCTCGGAACGGACAGCGTGATCCTTTGGCTTCCCGATACCTTTGGCTATACCGCGGCGCTCCCGCAGATCCTGAAGGGCTGCGGCGTGAAATATCTGGTGACCCAGAAGATCTTCTGGTCCTATAACGATGGGGAACAGTTCCCTTATCATTATTTTACCTGGAGAGGCGCGGACGGTTCTGAAGTGACCTCCTTCCTGCCTACCAGCTATACCTACCGCACCGATCCTAAGGAGATCAACGACGTGTGGAAAAACCGGGTGCAGGCCAGGAATCTGAACGCCTTCCTGTTCCCCTTCGGCTATGGGGACGGCGGCGGCGGCCCGGCCAGGGATCATGTGGAATATGCGCTCAGACAGAAGGATATCGAAGGCGGCGTGAAAGTGAAGATGGCCGGACCTCTGGAATTTTTCGAAGATATGGAAAAGCTGGGAGGACCTAAGAACACCTATGTGGGAGAGCTGTATTTTGGCGCGCACAGAGGCACCTACACATCTCAGGCGGACATCAAGAAAAATAACAGAAAGAGTGAGCTTGCCCTTAGGGAAATGGAAATGTGGTCTTCCCTCGCTTCCCTGCGCGGCTGGGCTTATCCCCTCGAACAGGCGGATGGACTTTGGAAAACCCTGCTTCTGCATCAGTTCCATGATATCCTTCCCGGTTCCTCTATTGCCAGGGTTTATGTGGAGGCAAATGCAGCGCACGAAAAGCTTCAGGCGGATGCTGCAGGCATTACCGCGGACGCGGCAGCGTCCCTTCTGGAGAAAAAAGAAGGCGTGACAGTATTCAATTCCCTGAGTTTTGAGAGAAACGCCCTGGTGACGCTTCCGGAAGGATTTGCGGACGGCGCTTGCCTCGCGGATGGAACCACCGTTCCCGTGCAGAAGACACAGGAAGGAGTGAAGGCGCTCGTTACCCTTCCGTCCTGCGGCGCGGTCTCCCTGTATCCCAAGGAGCAGCCGGATAGCGCGGGAAATGCAGATGAGGCAGGGGATGCGCTCCTGCAGAAAGCTGAGGATGGCTTCGTGATGGAAAACAGTCTTGTGCGCGCGGAAGTGAACGGACAGGGCGAGGTGATCTCTTTCCGCCTGAAGACAAAGGACGGACAGAAGGGCGCAGATGCAGCCGTTTCCGGGCTTTCCCGTGAATATGCGGCAGGACCGCTGAACCATCTCCGCCTGTTTAAGGATATCCCCCGCAAATACGACGCCTGGGATGTCGATTCCAACTATGTCTGCCAGGAAACACGGGGCGCGTATGACGTCACGGTGGAGCCTGCAGGACAGGGCCTGGAGGCCGTCCTGAAGGTGACGGGAAAGATCAGCCATTCCACTTATACCCAGTACATCCGTCTCGCTGCGGGAAGCAGAAGGATGGAGTTTGAGACCTTTGTGGACTGGAAGGAGCTGCACCGCATGCTGAAGGCGGCATTCCCTGTAAATGTGTATGCGGAAAACGGGATCAATGAGATCCAGTTCGGCTATCTGGAAAGACCTGCGCACCGTTCCAGACTTTATGACAAGGAGCGTTTTGAGGTATGCAACCACCACTACAGCGCATTCTGTGAGGGAAACGCTGGCGCGGCAGTCCTCAATAACTGCAAGTACGGCATCTCCATGAATGAAAACAGCCTTGAACTGACCCTCCTGCGCGCGTCGGCAAGCCCGGAAATGCGCGCGGACAACAAGGTTCATCACTTTACCTATGCCTTTACCGCATGGGAGGGAAGCTTCATGGACTGCGATGTGGTAAGACAGGGCTATGAACTGAACATAAAGCCGTATCTGGCAGCCGGAAGCGGCTCTGATTTCAGCATGCTTGCCATTGACCGGACAAACATCATCATGGATACCATGAAGCCCGCTGAAGATGGCAGCGGAGATATTATCCTGCGCCTGTATGAGAGCAAGAAGGCGGCGACCTGCGCCGGCCTGCATCTTTCTGAGGAGCTTTTCCCAGAAGGCTGCCGCGCATATGCCTGCGATATGCTGGAAAATGTGGAAGAAGAGATCCCGGCGTCGGACAACGTGCTCACGCTTTCCTTCCATCCGTTTGAGATCAAGACTATCCGCCTTTCCAGATAAAAGAGCAGTGAAAGGACAGATAAAAACGAACGCCCCGTCTGTGGGAGCGTTCGTTTTTATCTGTCATGAAATTATGTTTTGGGCCGAAAGAAGCCTTGTAATGGAAACGCCTTAGGGCAGGAATGGATTTTTCGGCAAAAAAAATCTGGAAACATTAACCCAAATGCTTCCAGATCTCTTACCAATGCAGGAAAAGAGACTTGAACTCTCATGGTATTGCTACCACACGGACCTGAACCGTGCGCGTCTGCCAATTCCGCCATTCCTGCACGACATGTAGTATTTTATATGATTACCGGAAGAAAGTCAAGCTTTTCCATGAATTATTTTGACAAATTTTTTTAAAAATTTGCCTTGACTTCTGTAGCCCAAAATGGTAAGATACTATTCGCAGCACGGCAGAACAAACGTGCAGGCATGCGGAAGTGTCGGAATTGGCAGACGAGCAAGACTAAGGATCTTGTGGCAGCAATGCCGTGTGGGTTCAAGTCCCATCTTCCGCATTTGGGTTAGCGGGCTGAGAACTTGGTGGATACTGAGTTTTCGGTCTTTTTCTTTGCTGGAAACAGAATGATGTTCATGTCCCTCGAAGTCCCTTTTGCGTTATTACGATAGCAGTTGTCTCCCAGGGCGTTTCTGATAAGCCTGTCTGTCTCCTCATGATCTTCTGTGTTGTAGATATAATGCTTCAGAGTGGTTGTTTCGTCTGCGTGGCCAAGTACGTCTTTTACCGCGCTGATATTATGACAGCTATGATAAATCTGGGAAGCATATGTTTTCCGTATTTTGTGCATTGTTTTAACTGGAATGCCGATATACTCGCAACCACGTTTCACCTGTGCGTCCAGCGCGTCAGGAGTCAGAATGCTCCCATCTCTGACGAAAAGGAAGTCCTTATAGCCATATCCATACTTTTTGTTGGCTTCTAATGTTCTTTGGATCAGTTCCATCGCTCTGCTTGTTAGAGGAATCCATCTGTCTCCATCTTCCGATTTCGTATATTCAGCTACCCGGAATCCAAGGCTTACGATATTATCCAGATCAGAAGTATCAAAATCTTCAACTACCTGTCTGTGCACATGGATTCTTCCGCCTTCAATATCACTTTCAGAAAGTGCAAGAATTTCACCTTTCCTTGTGCCGATCTCAAAATCCAGCATGATAGCCAGGCAGGATGTGTTGGATGGATTATTCTGCACACGCCGTTCCATTTCAGCCAGAAACAGTTCTTTTTCGTTCCTGTTATATACCTGATTTTCACTGGGGCCTTTTCTTGTTGATGCAAATTTTTTCTTATTGACTTTGTTCCTGTATGGAGATTTGTCCGTATATTCTGCATCAATGGCATAATCATAGGTCTGTTTCAATAAGCCGCACATGTTATAAAAGGCTTTCCTGTTCAGCTCATATTCGTCCATTACAGCATTAAAGAACTTATCAACATCAATTTTAGTGATATCCGTGAATTGCTTGGAAATCAGTTCTTCATGGGGCGCGTAATATTTCTTCCAGTCTGCCATCATACGCCGTATCGTTCCGGAACTTACTTCGCTGCGTTTGTATTCCATGAATTCATAAAACAGTTCTTTGAATGTACATTTTTTGTAAACGCTGTTTTGTTTATCTTTCTCATACTGCAGCGAATAATTGACGATATCATCTTCTAAATCGCTTCGTTTCTTGCGTTTGATTCTTTTTTTGCCAGTCTTTGCACCAGAAAACGGAACTTGTGTATACCACCTGCTTTCTTTGTAGTTATACCATATTGAATATGGATGTTGTGACAATATCTCTTGCCTTTTTTTCATATAATACTGTTCCTGCACATATGATATGTCCAGCATACCATTTGAAACAGCAAAATTCAATATTTCAGTCTTATTATCTTCATTTACAAATACCATAAATTATGTAATGTTCACCTGTCCCTTATATCTTTATTTATCTTTACAGCCGCCACAGGAGCGGCTGATTCTTAATTCTATTGAGTATTGTCTCCTGATTCTTTCTTTATTGCTTCGAGAACTTTAACGGCAGCCTGCTTTTCTAAGTCGGACATTTCGCCACACAACTCATAAATCCAGTTTTCTGCTTCTTTATAAGTTATTTCTCCCTTCAAAATCGCTTCAGCCACGATCTTAACCATATGGTCAAATGCCTGTAGTGCCTGTTCATTTGCAACTTTTGAAATCTTTAGTAAATCATCAACTTTTTTGTCAGCGCCTTTATCATCAATCTTGACCATATCTCTTAATGGAATCTCAATGCTGCAATGATTGACTAAAGCATAGATCACACTTGCTGTTGCCTGCTCAAAGGAAAGACCAAATTTATGACGGATATTCTGTATTTTAGGAAATAGTTCGTCCACTTTCTTCACACCATAGCCCAGCTCTTTTAATACTGCTGTAAATCTTTCCCGTTCGCCGCTCTCATCCAAATGGCGGATGCTAACAATATTATTTACATTGATGATCTCTCCCGAGTAGCTCCGCGCTTTTGTCCTATCGGTCGTATCAAGATAAAAAGCATCAAAACTTCCATCGACTCCATTATAATGGCCTACATTAACAATAATTCCTTTATATTCTTTTTCTCCAGTACAGCAAATTACATTGTCCCCCACCATAAACACATGGCTGCCGTTTGAGTCTGTAAATTTAATACTTGTATCAATTTCTATATTTTTCATAATCCTTTGCTCCTTTGATAAACTATCCTGTCTATTAAATATTCTCTTTTTTTGATTTCGCGGAGCCATATAATTTCGACTCCGCAATTTTTTTATCTTCTGGGTCTATACTCCTTCTTGTTCATGATCTGCATCATTTTCAGGGGAAGGTTCTGCACGATACTTCTAGCCAACCCGTCAACGTCCTGGACACCATTCAGCACGATACCACCATTCAGATTTACAGTGGTAGTCTGATTGCTTTCAGGAGTTTCAAAATCAGTAAAGTTACTTCTATTGATCGTATCAGCCAAACGTGAAGACACGAGATTTCTCATATTGTCAATCCCTTTAGGATCATACCCATCAAATAGGGCAGTACCTCCTAAACTGATCCTTTTCTCTTTCTTCAGCATATCCATTGTCTGCTTTGTATTGAAGATGGAAGTGCCCTGGGGCAGATCAACAATAGAAGGTTCTGTAAACAGTTTATACGTCCCATTGGGATAGACAGCTATTTCGGGGCCAAACTCAGAGATCATTGCATTATGTTCACGGGTTGGAATACCTCTCTTAGTTCCTGAAGAATAAGAATTACCATAAGAATTACCTGTTTCAGTTCCTGCAAAATGTGAGAATCCTCCCCATGATATGCCTGGAATAGTGACTTCAATAGTAGACAGTTCTTCGAGTTTGTCTTTGATCGTATCGAGCTTGGTGATAATACCATCTAATACTTCATCTAATTCTCCCCATTTAGCAATCTGGGCTGGAATACCAGCTTCTTCATCTAAGGCTGCCTCAGTCTGAAGGGTAACAGCATCCATAAGTGAATCAGAGCCACTTTCGCCTGATCCTTCACCAGAACCTTCCTGGCTTCCACCACCTGCAATAGAAGCTTTTAACGAATTGACTTTACTTTCGGCACTGTCTCCACCTTCATCGCCATCTCCAGAAGAAAATGCATTACCAAATTCAGTAATATTTTCAACGCCTTCGGTTGCGGCTTTTTCAGAAGCTCCTAATACAGAATCTCCTGACCCACCTTCACCTTCTTTTCCTTTGCCACCTTCAGAGTTCCCACTTTCTCCTGAACTTCCTCCTCCACCACCTACGATAGCACCAGTCAATATACCAGCCGCCTTAGCAGCATCTTCAAATCCAGTGATAGTGGAAGACAGAGAGTCATTCAGATTAGAAAAGTCAATTCCATTGCTTAATGTATCAATGTATTGCTGGGTTTCTTCGAGATAGCCTGGAAGAGCAGACATATCAACATTTGCTAATTCAGACATAGATGAGATCATCTTGTCATTACCAGCATAGATATCTGCTAAAATTCCTAAATAATTATCTTTGAAGGCGGCAAAATCATTCTCTGACATGTTCAGAACATCGTCTAATGTCAACCCTAATTCTCTGAGATTAGCTTCAAATTCTGCCTGTTCTTCTAGGTCTTGTAGTTCTTCCCAGCGGGACTTTGTTTCCTCAAACCCTTGTATGATAGCATCCCATGATGCTTCTGTGCTTGCAATTAAGTCATCGTAATAAGCCTCTGTGTTACTGATGAGTTTGTCATAATATTCGTCGAGTTCGTCAATCTGTTTATCGATTAAATCCTGCTGGTCTTCAAGAGCGTCTCGTCTTTTTTCCAGAACACTGATTTCCTGCTCGATATTTGCTATGCGGATATCACGTTGAGCATCCTCAACAGCCTCATCTGCTTCTCTAATAGAAGAAGTATCTGCTTCATATATAAAGCCTCTGTCCTGACCACTATAAACTTTGTTGACACGTTGTTCTTGGGCGCGTCTTTGGTCATATAGTGCTTTCTCTAAATCAGCCTGTCTTTTCGTAGCATCAGCGGCATCGTTGATAGCATCGATTTCATCCTGTTTAGCATCGATCTGTGCCTGGATTAGGTCTATCTGTGTTTGGAGCTGTTCCTTCTGCTGTTCTAAGACCTCTTTTCTGGCATCGCGTTCTGCCTCAAGGGCATCGACAGCAGCATCTTTCTGTGCTTCTAAGGCATCAACAGCTGCATCTTTCTGATCATTTAATTTATCTATTTGATCATCAATACGAGAAATGATTCCAGACATAACTGACTGGTATAAGTCTTTCATACCTTGGAGGTACTCATTTTCTAATTCAGCATATTTCTCAGCATATTTGGCTTTATCAGCAAAATATTTACGAGCTAAAGCAAGCATGGCATCCAGCCGTTGTTTTTCGGTTAATTTTTCTCTATCGTATAAATCGTTTATTTTCTGTAAAGACTTCTCATACTCCTCGACATATTTGTCCCCTGTTTCTTTACCAGCTTTGCCAGCATCTTTCTTAGCATCAGAATAGGCACCACTAAAATCAAGTTTGACAGGTTCATAATCGACATCTAATTCAGGAGCATTATTTAAACCAAGTGCAACATCCTTCCTGGCACGTAAAGCATCGAGATTTGAGCTGCCAGTAGAACCAAAACGCCCCTTTGCGGCATTAAGCACATCGAGTGTTTGAGCCGTTGCGCCTGCCGTCTGAGCTAAGGCGATTAAGTTATTGATATCTGCCTTAGTATCAATTGTAGTTAAATTGAGACTTGCCTTTTGAAGAAGAAGCTGAGCCATTTCCTGGGACAGATTTCCCATTTCAATTTGTTCTGCTGCAAAACGTACAATTTCTTCAGCAGTAGCATTTTCAAGTGATTTTCCTGTTTGCGCCGCATATAGATTTGCTACGCCTAAATTCAATTTTTGTTGAGCTAAAGCAGCACTTACAACCTCGTTAGCATTAGTAACGCCCATTTCCTGAAGCTGTTGTTCAATAGCCTGAGCAGTCTCATCATTCAGGTTCTCCATCGTATCTGTGCTATACAGATAAGCTGTAGCCAGATCATTGAAGGCTTGCTGTACTTCTTCAGCAGTAGATTCACCATTCGTCAGAACAGAGAAGAATTTCTCCATCTCAGAAGTATCAAACGCTACGCCTACTTCATCCTCAATATCTTCAAACGAAGAACGGAGATTCTCTAACATTTCATTGTCTACGACATCAAGGGAGAAGCCATCTTCAGAGAATATTTCTTGGTATGCGTCAGCTAATTCATCGAATTGAGGTTTGAGTTGGGAATTTATTTGTGATATGCTTTGGGAGATGGTAGAAAATGAAGATGATACCTGATCTGCTAATTCCGCTCCTTTATTGGCTTCGTCTGTGTAGAAAGACTGAAAATCGGACACGGAAGATAGATAACTGTTTATTGCGTTAGCAATGTCTTCATCCGTTCCAATGAATTGTTTACTTGCTATAGCAGTATCGATCAGGCTTTGCTTGAATTGTTCAAATTCTTCTGCGCTCTTAGGAATTTCCTGCCCTTGTAAAGCTACAAGCATTGTCTGTTGCGCAAGGTTTTCATTGAGATTTGAGATTGCGGAATCATAGCTCGATACAGCTTCTTCCATTTCACTGTATCTGGCGTAAATAGCCTGATATAAACTGTTATCGGCTAATTCTTCGCCTGTGAAGTTTTCAGAGTCTCTAAGAGCCTGTAGAGCCTTTTCCAGAACGTCAAAATTCTGCAGGGCTCCTTCAACGGTATCATCCCCGATCAGGACTAATTGACCTCCACCGCTCCCATAGGAATTGCTATTGATGATACCTGCCTTTTCGAGTTCCTGAAATGCTTTAACGGCATCATCGCCCATCGCATTTATGATATTTCGGCTATTCCAGAATCCGTCTTTTCCCGCATCGATCAATTCTTCTGTTGCAGTATCTACACCTGCGATCAAGTCAATTTGACTTTGTTTCAGAGAATCAATACTCAACTGATTAACAGCATCAGAAAGAGAGCCATATTTTTTGATCAGTTCATCTATACTTTCTCCTTCCAGCCCCAGTTTTTGCAGTAATTCCGTCTGGGTTTCCATCAGGGAATCTTTAGCGCTGGAATCTGTTTTGACTGCTTCTGAAAGCTGTATATATCTGGCGGCAAGATCAGCAATCTCATCACCAAGCGTATTTGCTTCTTCGGCGGCTGTTTTCGTCTTTTCACGTAATTCGTCCATTTTCTGGTTATGGGAAGAAATGGCGGAAGTAACAGCGCTTACACCTACAGATATCCCCATCAGGGCAATCCCAACAGGATTACTCATGAAAACACTTTTGATCGTTGCACCAAGTCCCGTTAGGGCGGCTTTTAGACTGAATGTGGAAGCCGTACTTGCAGTATTTGCGGCTGTCTGAGCGTTTGTCGCCTGTGTTAATCCCAGTGAAGCAAGTTTCTGTTCAGCCATTTCGCGGGTTAAGCCGCTGTTCATCAGAATCCTTACCTGATCGGCTTTGTTCAACGCTTCGCTGGATAGAACCTGTTTAAGCTGTGCATCTGTCAGAGATTTGGTTAGTTCGCCTAATCTCATAATTGCTTCGGCATGCTGTTCTCCGCTTGGCATATTTCTGACAGTCTGCAAAGCTTCCCCATATAGCTGTACCTGCTTTGTTGCAGACAAAAGAGCTGTTGATGTATTGGTCAGGAATTTTCCGATTCCTAAAGCGATCACGCCTCTTAGCGTTCCCTCCACCAGGCCCCAGTCATTGGCAAAATCCAAAACGGATGCTCCTAAATTTGCAACATCACGTACCGTATTCCCGTTGATGATGCTCTGATATATTTTCGTCAGGCTATTAGAGAACCTTTGAGTAGCTGCATCCGCTCCCTGCATCCATGTTTCATATTCCTGAGTTGCGCTTCCTGCGCTGTTGATTGCAGTTTCATAAGCTTCCGCGCTTTCTGCCATGCCTGATAAAAGAGCAGCTCCGGCAGCAGCCCTGTTTTTTCCGAACATAGTTTCCAGCACATTTGCTCTGTCAACGTCTGCAAGATCATCCATAACCTGGGAAATTTCATAAAGCTGGTCATAATAAGATTTAAAAGTCTGTCCATTAGCTTCCATGATATCTACGCCCGTCAGATCAAGCAGTTTTTCCCTCAAAGAACTCGCCGACTGAGCCACTCCATCCATGCTCTCGCCTAAATCTTCAAGTTCTTGCCTAGCATCAGAATCAGATGAAGCCCTCATTCGCAGAGAACTGATCTTTGCTGTATTGCCTAAATAACTGGGATCATTATAATATCTGTTCGCTGTTGCAAACATGGTAACGGCTTCTTCAATGGATGTATGTGCTTCTGTCAATGTTCCCGCACTGATACGGACTGCTTCCGCCAGCCCTTCGGCATCAATGCTATATTTGTTGGACATTTCATTGATAAGGTCTACATAGGCTTCTATCTTATTCTCCATCTGATCATTACCATAGCCGCCTATTTCTTCAAATGATGCAATGGCAGTCTTTATGGAACCTATGGCCGTATCAATGTTTACGTCTCCAACATTTTCAAGGATTGTAGCCCATTTTCCGCCTATTTCAGCATCAGAAAGGCTCCACCCAAGCTTTTTAAATTCTGTGATTGCATAAATTAATGAATTGACTTTTACATTAAGTTCGTCGGCATGCTTAATGGTTTTATCCAGGTATTGATAAAGAGAATCTCTGTCGTTGATCTCATCTGTAACTTTCTGAAGATCAACAAGGCTGTCATCGAGAGTTTTGGCTTCTTCAGCCGCATTACGTAACTGATTGATTATCCCGTAAACAAAGCTTGTTTCCGCAAGAAGTTGGGAATACTTTTTGAGTGAACCTGTCAGCCCGCTCCCAAATGATTCTGCTGTTTTTCCTGCGTTTTTCAGGTCAGTATCCAAGCCGGTTACCTGTTTACGCACTCCTTGTAAAGCATCATTGTTATTACGGAAAGACGAAGATTTCTGTGTCTGAGTTTCAAACTTTACATTGATTTTCTGCTTTTCAGCAATTTTTTGTGATTCCTTCAGTGTTTTTTCTATTGCTGATTTGAGTTTTTTTGAGTCAACTTCCGGCTTTATATCAATCTGAGTATTTATGCCATTCAGTTGATTTTTTATGTTCGTTTTTGTTTTTGAAGTGTCCAGACTGCCTATCAGTTTTACATATATATCACCCAAATTTTTAGTGTCAGATTTTATCTGTTTAGTGCTTTGGGATTTGTCTAAGGAGGCAATCAGTTTGATAAGAAAATTATTTTCTGCCATGATGTGAACTCCTGAAAGTTTAAAGAAAAGATAGAAATGTGGTTCAAATAATTAAAAAATTT
>DWYY01000057.1 GCA_019118445.1 Candidatus Eisenbergiella merdipullorum
TGGTTGGGATTGAAAATCAGCATAGAGTTTCCGAAATGAATGTCAGAATGAACAGACGGCGGAGATCCGCCAAAGCCGAACGGCTTCACTGAAAATTTATGCTCAGGTGTATTGTAGCATCTTACCGGACTGCGCACAAGGGAAAAATTTCAGATCCCTTCCTTCCTCTCCGCCCTTCCATACTCCGTCGGGGAGACTCCCACCGCGTGCCGGAACGCCCTGCTGAAATGATAGATGCTGGAAAATCCGCATTCTTCCGCGATTTCAGCGATGCTGCTTCTGTGTTCGCCGAGAAGCTGTCTCGCCTTTCGGATCCGCAGTTCCAGGATATACTGCCTGGGCGTGATTCCATATCTGTTTTTAAACAGCTTGCGGAAATATACTTCGCTGATATGCAGATGATCGGCAATGACTGTATTTGTTAAATCCGGATCCGAATAGTGTTTCTCCAGAAAGTCCATCGCCGTATCCAGCGCAGAGTTCTCCTGCAGATATCCCGCCGCGATCTCCGCGATCATCCGGTAAAGGATGCTCATACAGCGGGCGTCCTGATTTTTTAAAAAGAACAGCTCTCTTAAACGTTCATAATCCTTCAGGCAGGACTCCGGGCTGTGAAGCGGAAATGCCGCCGGGCTTGTCACCTGAAAATCGTCCGTGCAGAGAAGATTGATGACCGGAAACAGGCCGGAGCTGTCGCAGTAAAGGGTATAATCCTGCCCCTTTGGCAGCAAAACCATATGGTTTCGGTCGGATATCACAGCTTTTTCGTCCTGATAATAAGTGATCCTTCCTCCATAACAGAACGAAATGCCATAGCTGTTCCGATTTCTGATCTGCGCCTTCCTCCCCTTATGGGAATCCACGGTAAAAACATCCTGAATAGACGTAACGATCATTTTATCAAGAATCCCGATCATCTCTCCCACCTGAAACGCCCCTTTCAGACACTTTTTCTTTATTGTACCGGTTCTGCCGGAAAATACAAGCGGTTTTAAAAAAAAGAGTATCGGAAATGTTAAAAAAACATTCGTTTTTTCCATTTTCTTTTCCTGCGGAACATTCTATAGTGAGAAAAAAAAGGGAGGACCTACAGATGGATTTTGAAAACAAAACAGCGCTCATCACCGGAGCAGCTTCCGGTATGGGCTATCTGACAGGAAAATGTTTCGTTCGGGAAGGGGGAAATGCCGTGCTGACGGACATTAACCCGGAAACGCTTGAAAAGGCTGTTTCCAGCCTGAATGAGATCCGCTCCGGAAGCGCCGTCGGCGTTGTCTGCGACGTCCGGGATTATGCGCAGGTCTGCAATGCCAGGGACTGTGCGGTGGAAGCCTTCGGCTCCATCGACCTGCTGGTGACCATGGCGGGCGGCGCGGAAACCAGGATCAAGAATGCGCACGGGGAATTCCCGGATATTCCCATCGATGTGTACGACTGGGGGCTCGATGTGAACCTCAAGGGACAGTTTTATTTTGACCATGCTGTGGCGAAACAGATGCGGGAGCAGAAAAGCGGAGTGATCATTAACATCGGTTCCATTACAGGAGAAGAAGGAAGCCCTGATGCAGTCGCCTATTCCGCGTCAAAAAGCGCCGCGATGAACGGCCTTGTAAAATCAGTGGCTCAGTTTGGCATGCCCCATGGCATCCGCTGCTGCTGCGTGGCTCCCGGCCCCGTCCTGACCCGTCCCGGGATGGCGAACATGAAAACGCTGATGGGACGCGCTGCCCAGCCGCAGGAAATCGTGGACCTGATCCTGTATCTGGCCTCGGATAAGGGTGCTTTTATCACGGGGACCACCTTCCTGATCGACGGCGGCAGAAATATTATGTTCAATAAGCTCTGAAGGCAGGGTATGCGTAAAAACGAGATCCGGATCATCGGCAGCACCCTGCGTTCCCGCCGGCCTGAAGTGAAAGCGCATATCCCTTCCGATCTGATAAAATATGTCTGGCCCAAGGTGGAACAGGGGCTGATCCGTCCGACCATCTACAGCGTGCTTCCCATTCAGGAATGCGAAGAAGCGCAGGATATTCTGTACAGAAGAGAAAATATCGGGAAGGTAGTGCTGCAGGTACGGTAAAAACTGCCTGCAGCCTGTCTGCTTTCTCACTGGGAATCGGATTTCTTCACCGGAAATCCGATTTCTTCACCGGAAATCCGCTTCATTCCCTGCGGATCAGTTTTTTCAGCAGTCCGGCAAATTCTTCGATGTAGTAATTGCTGTGATCCTTGTTCCAGAAAATACAGTAATTGCGGTAGATCTGCCGGTCTCCCCGGCAGACGGGAAGCCTTTTGATGGAAGCGCCCATGGGCGGGAGCGTGCCGATGCTCTCAATGGGAAGAAAGCCCCTGCCCCCGGCCACCATCAGGCGGCCTTCCTCCAGATTTTCCGCGAACAGGAAGCTTCCGCCGAAGCCGAGGGTGTTTTTATAATAATCCTCCTCCACGTTCTGCTGCTCCCTGGAAGAGATCAGGATGCAGGGAAGGCGCTTCAGATCCTCCAGCTGCACGGACTGTCCCCTGCTGAGCTCGTTATTGGCGGAAAGCTCCGCGTAACAGCCGCAGGAAAGAAGCTGGAAGTTCACGTAGGCGTCAGAAAACGCCCGGCGCTGGTCGCTGAGGATCACGTCCACGCCGCCTAAGCGCAGAAGATCATACAGTTCTTCATGGGTGCCGTTCACGAT
Organism: Candidatus Eisenbergiella merdipullorum; assembly: GCA_019118445.1. GTDB lineage: Bacteria > Bacillota > Clostridia > Lachnospirales > Lachnospiraceae > Eisenbergiella > Eisenbergiella merdipullorum. Next base: position 2,688 of record DWYY01000057.1, read on the forward strand.
GCTGATGGAAATCTCCGGATAGAGCCGGGAAAATTCCGCAACAGCCTGGTACAGCTCCTGGCCGCTGTAGCAGCGCAGATAGCCGATCCGCAGCGTGGATCCGTCATCCTGTCCGATCCGGATCGTTTCCCGGCATATTCCCTCCACCTCATCCAGCAGCCCTTTCCCCCGGTTATAAAAATATTCTCCCGCAGGCGTCAGGGAAAAGCGGCGGTTCTGCCGGACGATCAACTGAACGCCAAGCTCCTTTTCCAGCGCCTGGATTTGCTGGGAAATGGCGGACTGAGAAATATACAGTTGCTCCGCCGCCTCCGTAAAACTGTTGCAGTCGATGACGGTTACAAAATATTTGATCTGTCGAAGCAGCAAAGAAGACCCCCTCTTTCAGGTTTTTTTCCAGTTTACCAGAACGGCGTACAGAAATCAAATTTCCCGCCGCATCCCGAAAGGAAGGCGTCTTCTTTTTACTTGACTTTTAATTTTCCGGTTTCAGAGGGCCGTAGAAATAGGAAGCGGTCGCGCCGCCGTCGATGAGGAAGTCCGACCCGGTGATGAATGCACCCTTGTCGCTCATCAGAAGTTCCGCCACATTTGCCACCTCATCCGCCGTACCAGGACGGCCGGCAGGGCACTTGGCAAACATGTTCTTATAGAAATCTCCGCGGGGGCCGTTGAATTCATCCAGCGCCAGAGGCGTAACGATGATGCCGGGAGAAATGGAATTGACGCGGGCGCCTTTTTCTCCCCATTTCACGGATTCCGCCATGACGCGCTTCTCGTTGCAGCGTTTTGCCATCTGGTAGGCATGAAGGGTATCCCGGATATTTTCCGGCTGGAGGATGTTCAGCTTTAACAGCTCCTCGGTGGGAGTACAGGCGAGCTGCTCATCCTCTTCAGGCGTCAGCGCGGGCATCCGGTGTCCGGACTGGCTGGAAATGGTCACGCCCACTCCGCCGGGAGCGATCACCTTTCCTACCTCCTCCAACAGCACGGCGGTTCCGTACAGATCCACCTTTAAAATGGCCTCAATGGGCGCCTGACTGGGGGAAACGCCGGCGGCGTTGACCATCATGGTGATCTCTCCGTATTTCTGCGCTTCCGCGATCAGGTTTTTGATGGATTCCCGGGAAGAAAGGTCCATTTCCATCGCAGCCGTATCGAATCCGGCCTCGTTCATGAGCCTGGAAATGGCCTGCGCGTTTTCCGGCTTTTTATCCCCGATCACAATTTTCATTCCATATCCCATCCGGCGCGCGATGGCCATGCCGATCTGTCCTGCGCCGGTTAAAATCATTACTTTTTTCATCCTATGCTTCCTCCTTTACCCATGCTTCCACTTTCTTTCCGGAATCTGCGGCTTCAGCTCCGTGGATGGACAGACCTCTTTCTACCACAGCTCCCGTGCAGACATTCTTCAGGTCGCGCTCGCTTCCTCCCATTCCGCTGCCCTCATTGGTGCAGAAAGGCAGGATGCGCTTTCCGGACCAGTCATAGTGCTCCAGAAAAGCGAACATCGCCATGGGCATCGTGCCCCACCAGTTGGGATATCCCACATAGATGGTGTCATATCCGTCCAGGCTGTCCGGATATGCCTTCAGCTCGGGACGCGCTTTTTCACGAAGCTCCTCCTTCGCCTCATCCGTGCAGGCGTAATACTCCTCGGGATAGGGCTTCACGGTCTCCACCTCAAACAGGTCCCCGCCCGTCAGGTCGGCGATCATCTCCGCCACGATCTCCGTGTTGCCCTTCCGCAGGTTCCGGATGCTTCCGTTCCAGTAGTTCTCCCCTTTTCTTGAAAAATAAACGATCAATATATTGCTCATTTCGATTCCTCCATTTTCCGTTTCCTGTTTTCCGGTTTCTATTTTACAGAGGAGAGGAAAGATCAGCAATTTCGTTTCTGAATGATTTCCATAAGTATAACTTATGTGACGCTGGTGACCTGCCACAATATATGGATCAGGGCTGTCGGCCGTGGTGTATCCCACTGAACCGACAGCCCTGATCATCTGACGATCTCAAGAACAACAGCCCCAAACGGCTCAATCAGCTCGCTATTTCCATATACTATCCTTATGAGGCATGAAGGATCCACCTTCAGCCTTGGATTCTGTTCCTGCCCGCTATAATTGACAATTACTGCATATTTTTTCTCTTTTCCCCTGTGATAGGTGATTCCGGTATAGGGGTTTTCGCAGCGAAGCTCTTTTTTCTGCAGAACGGCTTCGGCGATCGTTTGATAAAGACGATAATATGACTGCTCCAGGCCATTCTCTTTGGCAAGAAGCATCGCTTCCATGGGAAAATTTAAAAAGTAAACCTTTCCTTTTCCATATTCCGCCATGCAAAACAGCGGTTCCTTATTCTCGTCCTCCGCCAGTATCCTTCCCCGCCCTTTCACAAGACTTCTGCGTACATTTCTGGAATACTCCAGTTTATCCCCGGCCCATTCAAAGCTCCCTCTTTCCTGTGCCTGTCTGGAATCTTTTATCCGAAAACCGGTCAGTTCTTCGAATTCCGTAAAAAATCCGTCGTCAGCAGAAAGATACAGCGCAGCGCCCCCTTTGATCCTTTCCTTCAGGCGGTCATAACTTCTTTTACTCATCGCCGCCATACAGACAGAGGGCAGAAAATACAAGCCGCTTTCCGGAAGCTCCTGCTCGCAATACGCAAAGTCCAGGGTCAGCCCCGCCTGCTTGGCCAGCACATAAGTCATATATGCTATTCCCCAGTGATCCTGCCCCTGACTTAAAATGCAGACACCGTCCGTCTCCCTGTAAGGCAGAGAGAGTCCCAGATTATCCATCTGTTCCTGAAACGCTTTCATCTCCAAAAGCACTGGCTTCGGCCGCCCGTTGATATCAACCATTCCCAGTTCACGCTCACACATATTCCAGTCATATGGAGGAAAGCTCAGCTGCGACTGATCATGCGCGCACCACCACATCACTCCGGCTGCTCCATTTGCCCAGTTAGACCAGAGATTTACTTTCAAAAATCCTGCCGCAGTCTCTTCATCGCACAGCATCGGCCCCATTGTCCCGATTTCTTCAACAAGACATTTCCTATGGCCTATCGTTGCGTAATACTGAGTCTGAGCTGTGGCGTGCAGAAGGGTACGCTGGCTTGCCGTCCTGTCGAAACGGCAATGCTCCACCCACAGCGGATAAGGATGAGTGGTAAGAATATCTGTGATTTCTCCCTGGTCCTGAATATTCCAGATTCCTTCCAGAGTAAGGGAATGCATTCCCGAAACCACAGGCCTGTTTCCATCAACCGCCTTAATGGCATTGGTTACGATAGAAGTCCAGCTATAGGCTTCCTCCCTCCTATGAGCCTCATCCATACAGTTGCACTCATTTCCCAAATCCCAGGCATAGATGACGTTCTCCTGTTTTAATGCAGTGACAAAGCCCTTGATAAAGAGCTGTTCAAAATAAAGGGCGGTTGGATCGGCAAACAGATTTTTTTCATACAGAGCAGACGGAATAAACCTTCTTCCGCTCATCCAGCCGGTCAGAAGCCCTACGATCAGCTTCATTCCCTTATCCTGAGCGATCCTGCAGAAGTCTTGGAATCTATCCAGCATGACAGGATCCAGATACCAGGGATTGGGAGGCAGGCTTCCATCGGCCATCCGATATTCCTTCAGTTTATTGTTGAAAAAAGGCTCTACCGGCTGAAAATCCGGCCAGATAGGAAATACTCTCAAATATTCCACGCCGTTTTCCCTCAGAATTGCAAGATCCTTCTTCACCGTTTCCGGTTTCCAGTCCTTCCACATATTGGTTCCCGCATGGGATGCCCAATAATTCGTCCCCAATATAAATTTCCCCATTTTCTCCTCCCGTCCTGTCAGTCCTCTTCCTGCTCCAGCGCTTCCCGTATTCTGCGGATCTCCTCCTTATGTCCCGCATCATCAAAAGGCGTTTCCAGATAAAAAGGCAGATCTTTCAGCGCCGGATGGCGCATCACGTTTAGGAGAGGCTCCCAGCCGATCATTCCTTCCCCAATGGCCGCATGCCTGTCTTTGTGGGAACCAAACGGCATGCAGCTGTCATTCAGATGTATGGCGCGCAGCAGGGAAAGCCCCAGCACGCGGTCAAACTCCGCGAGAACGCCGTCCAGATCGTTTACGATATCATATCCTGCGGCGAATACGTGACAGGTATCCAGGCAGATCCCGATCCGCTCCGGGTGCTTCACCCCGTCCCGGATGGCGCGAAGCTGCTCAAACCGGTCCCCGATCTCCGTGCCCTTGCCGCTCATGGTCTCCAACAGCACCATGATGTTTTCCTCTCCCGTGATGGCCTGATCCAGCCCGGCGATGATGTTCTCGATCCCCTTTTCCGTGCCGATTCCCGTATGGCTTCCCGGGTGAAATACTATGTTTTCAATGCCGAGTGCGTCCATCCTCGCCACATCCTCCCGGATCACCGTACAGGCGAACTCATAGACCTTCTCCGTGTCGCTGGCCAGATTCATGGTATAGGGTGCGTGCGCCAGAACAGGACCTAAGGCGTGCTCACTCCGGATACGCTGGAAGCCTTCCAGCTCTCTTTCCGCCGGCGTCCGGAAATTGGAGCCCCTGGGATTGCGGCTGAAGATCTGCATGGTATCCGCTTCCATCTTCACCACATTCTCCGCCATTTTCTCAAGCCCCTGCGCGATCGACATGTGCGTTCCTATGATATATTTTTGTCTCATGTCCTTATTGTTTTCCATTTCCTTTTTCGATCAGTCTTCGGATCCCTTCCTCCGGGTAAGAGAGCAGGCGCCCAAATTCATACGCCAGCCGCCTGTCCTCTTCTTCCGTATAGAGGCCCTGTGCCATCAGGCTTTTCTGCTCTTTTTTCAGAGAAAGATATTTTTCCAGCGTTTCTTCTTTTCTGTAGAATAAAAACAAAGGCTTCCCCTGGTTTTCCTGCTTAGGAAAAAGCGCGGTCAGAAGCGCTTCATCCTCCGGATAAAAAAGGACCTCGTACTTTCCGCACAGGCGCTTCACATCCTCCAGATACCCGTCTCGCTCTGTCCTGTCAGAAAAGGGATGGCTCATAGCAAGGGTTTTCAGGCCCACAGAAACCATTTCACAGAAGCAGTCCATGACGCCAAGCCTGTAGGAATAAGGATCGATGCCATCCACTTTCCCATCCGGATTGCTCTGGGTTTGCTGCGCCTCCTCCTCGTATTCCTCATATTCCTCCCTGTCCAGTGACAGAGGGATCCCGCTTCTTCCCTTCACGTTGACGCCGCCGTACCAGGTGCTGTCCACCGACAGGATATCTCCCACCTCATATTCCAGGGAATCCGTATCGTTCTTTTTTATCACTCTGATCTTCTGCATGCTTTCCAATCTCCTCTCAGCCTCTTCCCCGCCGTTCCTATCTCTTATCCCTAAGCAGCACGTCATGCGCCCCGCCCTCTACGATGCTGGTGGAGGAAACCAGGGTGATCTTTGCCTTTTTCTGAAGCTCCGGAATGGTGAGCGCGCCGCAGTTGCACATGGTGGATCTCACCTTGCTCAATGTCATGCTCACATTATCATGCAGACTTCCGGCATAGGGAACCAGGGAATCCACGCCTTCCTCGAAGGATAGCTTCCTGTCCCCGCCCAGATCGTATCTCTGCCAGTTTCTGGCGCGGGCGCTGCCCTCGCCCCAGTATTCCTTCATATAGCTTCCGTTGATGTTCACCCGTTTGGTGGGGCTTTCGTCGAACCGCGCAAAATACCGGCCCATCATGACGAAATCCGCTCCCATGGCAAGGGCAAGGGTGATATGGTAATCATGCACGATGCCGCCGTCGGAACAGATGGGAACGTAAATGCCCGTTTCCTCATAATAGGCGTCCCTGGCTTTCGCCACCTCGATGAGAGCCGTAGCCTGCCCTCTCCCGATGCCCTTCTGTTCCCTGGTGATACAGATCGCGCCGCCTCCGATGCCTACTTTCACGAAATCCGCTCCCGCCTCCGCCAGGAACCGGAAGCCGTCTGCGTCCACCACATTGCCCGCGCCCACCTTCACGCTGCTGCCGTATTTTTTCCGGATGTACTCCAATGTGATCTTCTGCCACTCGGAATAGCCCTCCGAACTGTCGATGCACAGGGCGTCTGCCCCTGCTTCCACCAGGGCCGGGACCCGCTCCTCATAATCCCTGGTATTGATCCCCGCCCCGACCATGTAACGTTTGGAGGCGTCGATCAGCTCATTTTCATTCTTCTTATGGGTGTCATAGTCCTTGCGGAACACCAGATAGACCAGCTCCTGCTTCTGATTCACCAGCGGGAGGCAGTTGATCTTGTGTTCCCAGATGATGTCGTTCGCTTCCTTCAGCGTGGTGTCCTCATCCGCATAGACCAGATCCTTGAATTCTGTCATGAAATCTGCCACCTTCGTCTCCGGCTCCATCCGGCTGACGCGGTAATCCTTATTCGTCACGATCCCCAGAAGCTTTCCGCCGCTTTTTCCGTCTTCGGTGACCGCGATGGTGGAATGGCCTGTCCGCTCCGTGATGGCCAGCACATCCGCCAGCGTCATCTCAGGCGAGACATTGGAATCGCTCACCACAAATCCCGCCCGGTAACGCTTCACCTTTCTTACCATCTCTGCCTGCTGCTTAACCGGCTGGGAGCCATAAATAAAGGACAGGCCGCCTTCCTGTGCCAGCGCGACCGCCAGCCTGTCATCGGAGACAGACTGCATGATCGCGGAGACCATCGGAATATTGATGGAAAGCTCCGGCTCCTGTCCTTTTTCATATCTGACCAGCGGCGTTTTCAGACTCACCTTCGACGGGATGCACTCCGTAGAGGAATACCCCGGGATCAGAAGAAATTCACTGAAAGTTCTTGATGGTTCCCCATAATAAAACGCCATATGCTCCTCCTTTTCGGGCCGAGCGCGTCATAAGGACCACCGAAACCCCCTTATCCTCATGCCGGACGGCCTGGTTGATAGTTCCATTATAGCGGTGGAAAAGTGGTGAGTCAACCGTCGAAAAAAGAGGAGCCGCCGTGCACGCACGGCTGGCTTCACCCCGCCATGCACGCCGGGCTTCGCTCCGTTCCGTCTCGCTTAACGGCAGTCGCCGTATACCCCGGAAACAGAAGGCCCATCTGCAAGCAAGCTTGCGATGGGCCTTCTGTTTCCGGGGTGCATGGCTCATTGCTAATTAAAATTAAAGGTCCGCTTCAAAACGGTCCATGTTGTCGATCTTCCCGATCACCACGATCACATCTCCGTCCTGCAGGCGGTAATCCGGCTGCACCTCTATGTTCGTGGACTGCCCATTTTCAATGGCAATGACATTGAGCCGGTATTTTTTCCGTATGCCGTACTCTTCGATGCTCTTTCCAACCAGCCTTCCGGACACCATGATCTGGCGGATCTCCACGCTGTTGTCCAGAGAGACATAGTCCAAAAAATTCCGGGAGATCAGCCGTTTCCCCAAGCGGACCGCCATATCGCGCTCCGGATAGACCACCTGCGCGCCAAGTTTCTCCAGCACAGCACCCTGCTGGGCGGTGAGCGCCTTGGCGATCACCTGGGGGATCCCCATCTCCACCACGCACATGGTGGTCAGGATGCTGGTATCCATCTTCTCCCCGATGCAGACGATAACGGTATCACAGTTCTGAATTCCCACTTCCCTTAAAGTATCCGCATTCAGGTCATCCACCACAAAAGCGTAATCCGTATACTGACGCAGCTCTTTGACCTTTGCCTCATCCCGGTCGATCACGATAACGTCCTTTCCCGCCTTTGCGAGTGTTTTGGCCAGCGCCATGCCGAAGCGTCCCAGCCCGATCACGCCGAATGTTTCGGCTTCCTGTTTCTTTTTCATAATCCAAATTATCCTTTCTTATATTAACCGATAGTAATCGTCTCCTGCGTATACCGGGCGTTTGGCTCCGGATGGTCGATCCACATGGAAAGCAGCGTGAAAGCGCCTATCCTTCCAGTATACATCACGAGGATGATGACCAGTTTGCCCGCAGCGGACAGCCCTGGCGTGATCCCGGTGGACAGTCCCACCGTGCCGAAAGCGGAGACTACCTCAAACAAAAGCTGGATGAACGTGCAGTCCGGTTCCAGGACACACATCAGAAACGTCGCCACACAGACCACTCCCAGAGAAAGGATGGTCACGAGGTATGCCCTGGAAAGATTTTCCGGAGAAATGTTCCTGCGGAAGGAACTCAACGGACGCTTCACGAAAATGCTCCTGGCCGCCTGGATGAGCACAAAAAAGGTGCTCGTCTTGATACCGCCTCCCGTGGATCCCGGAGACGCTCCCACAAACATCAGCACACACAGCACAAACAGGCCCGCGTTGGTGAACTCTCCGATGGAATAGGTGGAAAACCCGGCTGTCCTGGCGGAAACGCTCTGAAAAAAAGCGCCCATCCAGGAAATTTCTTCCGTCGCCTTCAGCAGCACCGTCCCGATCACGATCAATACGATGCTAGTGGTGATGACCACCTTAGAATGCAGCGTGAGTTTCCTGAACCGTCTCTGCTTCAGCACATCCAGGATAACCAGGAAACCGATTCCGCCGAAGATGATCAGTCCGCAGGTCGTCAGGTTCAGGAGCACGTTGTCCTGATACGGGATCAGATTGCGCAGCCCGCCCAGGATATCAAAACCCGAATTGTTGAACGCCGCTATGGAATGGAACACGCTGATCCCCAGCGCGTGGAGCGGAGGATAATCCTGTATGAAAACGAGGAAGCTCAGTACAGCGCCTGCCACCTCGAAGAACAGCGTCATGAACAGGACCGCGCGCACCAGCCTGACGATCCCGCGGAAGCTGTCCACATTCAGAGCCTCTTTTGCGAGCAGACGCCCCCTGATGCTCACACGCTTTCCCGCTGCCAGGATCAGTCCCACGCCGACGGAAGTGACGCCCAGTCCGCCGATCTGGATCAGGACCGCGACTACCGCCTGACCGAACGGCGTGAAATGATCCGCCACGTCAATGGCGATCAGCCCGGTCACACACACCGCGCTGGTGGACGTAAACAATGCGTCCACAAAAGAAACATCCGCGTCCGGCCAGACCGAAATGGGAAGCATCAGCACAAGCGCCCCCACGAGGATCACCAGGGCAAAGCCCATCGCGATCAGCCGTCCGGGCGGCTGCTTTTTTAAAAATTTGATCAAAAACATGATTCTGCCTCTTCTTTTTCTTTTTTCAATATTCCGGGGTCAAAAGAAGACGGCGTTTTTTCCCATCCTTTTTCTTCTGAATGAAAAGCTCGCGCAGAAACCGCGCAGGATGCGGCGTTTCCGGAAACGGAAATGCCGACAGAAATTTCCGGACGAGGAAAGCCGGATTTTTACCGGCAAAAAGAAAGCCCGCCAGGAAAACGACGGTTTTCAGTGTCCGGAAAGATATTTCTTTCCTAAGGCAGGATGATGCGCTGGCTGCAGCGCCCTTCCCTTCGGAGGAAGCTATGGCAAAATCCGGCGATTCCACTTCCGGGCTCTCCTCCTGTACGCCCACAAGAAGCGCCTGGCCGCTTTTCTCCAGCAGGGCCGCAGCAAAAACTTCTTCCGGCTCCGCCTGATGCGCGGCGCCGCAAGCCATCTCCCATGTAAGCATACCGAGTATGGAAACCAAAAGCAGAAGCGGGAGAAACCCGCCGGGCCTCTTACCTGTTCTCAGCCCTTTCGTATGGATCACTTTTTCTTCCTCCTGTGTTCCTCTTAAACAGTATTTAAAATAACACCAGCCACTGTCGTTGTCAATGCACCTGTTTTTCCAGTTTTACCACGGCTTCACAGCTTTCTGTCCACGGGAACATGTCCACCGGCCATACCTCCCCTGCCCGGTAATCCAGGGTACGCAGCACCTTCAGGTCCCGTCCCAGTGTTTCCGGATTGCAAGAAATATAGACGATCCGCTTAGGCCCCAGACGCGCGGCGCAGTTTAAAAACTCCCGGGTACTCCCGCTTCTCGGCGGATCCATGAAAAGCACGTCCGCATGCTCTCCGGCAGCGGCCATTTTCGCCATGAACTCTCCCGCGTCCGTCCGGTGGAAGCGCACATTTGTAATGTGATTCCTCTTCGCATTCGTAATGGCGTCGCGCACCGCGTCCGGATTCAGCTCCACCGCCTCCACCGAACGGGCATGGGACGATGCGATCAGACCAATGGTCCCGATCCCGCAGTAAGCGTCGATCACCGTTTCCCTTCCGGTCAGCCCTGCCAGCTCCACCGCCTTTTCATACAGCTTCCGGGTCTGGACCGGATTGATCTGGTAAAAAGAGGCCGGTGAAATGCGGAAGATGCAGCCGCAGAGCTCATCCTCGATATATCCCTTTCCATACAGGACCTGCTGCCTGTCTCCAAGGATCAGACTGTCCGTCCTCGGATTGATGTTCTGCACCACTGTCGTGATCTCCGGATGCGCCTCCAGAAGCGCCCGGACAAAATTTCGCTTTGAGGGAAAAATGGGGGAGGCCGTCACAAGGACCACCATGACCTGACCGGTGGCAAAGCCCCGCCTGATCAGCACATAACGCAGCAGGCCCCTGCGCGTATCTTCCTCATAAACCCATATTTTAAAGGGTTTCAGCATTCCGCGTATGGTCCCGATGATCCGGTCCGCCAGCACATCCTCGAGCAGGCACTCCTCCACCGGAAGGACATGATGCGTCCCTCCCTCATACACGCCTGAGATCGGATTTCCCTTTCTGTCCCGTGCAAAAACGGCCGTCACCTTATTCCGGTAATGATAGGGCTCCTCCATGCCGAGTACCGGCATGACGCGCCCTGTCAGTCCCTTTCCAAGCGCTTTCCTGACGGATACTTCTTTTTTCTTCAACTGTTCTTCATAGGTCAGGGACAGATACCGGCAGCTTCCGCACCGTTTCTCGTTCACACAAGTTTTTTTCTGTCTGGCGCCCCTCGCTCCGGTCTCCCGCATATCTTTTTCCCCGCTTTCTTTTGACAACTGCCGCATTCGATGCTGTCCCTTATCATATCATAAAAGGACGGGACAGACAACGGATGCCGCACGCATTTTATCCCGAGGCAGCGTCGCCTGCATATTATTCCGGAGCGGCGCTGCCTGCATTCCGGAGCGGCGCTGCCTGCATTTTAACTTGACGGGGCAGGAAATTCCCACTAGAATAAACTAAGATAAAAACGAATGTTTATTTACTATAAAGAATATGTTTATTCATATAAAAAGACGGAGGTTTCGGCATGTTAAAAATGATCTGTTCCGATGTAGACGGCACCCTGGTCCCGGATGGAGGCCATGAACTGAATCCGGAATATTTCTCACAGATTCGCCGCCTGAAAAAGGCAGGCATCCTTTTTGCCGCCGTATCCGGACGTGCCTATTCCAGCCTGGAAAAGCTGTTTGCTCCCGTCATAGATGATATCCTGTTCATCTGCGACAATGGCGCGCGCACCATTTACCGCGGCAATGTCCTGAACTGCCTAACCATACGCCGTGAACTGGCCTTTGAGATCATCCGTGACATCGAAGCCCTTCCCGGCTGCACCACATATGTCTCCGCCCTGAAAAGCGGCTACGTGAAGGAAGGCGCCGACGAGCTGTACCGCTGGCTCACAGAAGGTTACCTCCTGGACATTAAGAAGATCCCCCGCATGCCCGACGACATTCCTGTGGGAGATGGTATCCTGGGCGTGGAGCTTTACCATCCCACCGCTGCGGAAGAGATCGCAAACCAGGGGCTGTATCAGAAATGGCACGGCCACAGCCAGCTTCATGTCGTCTGCTCCGGAAAGCAGTGGGTGAACTTCACCCCGTTCAACGCGGATAAAGGGATCGCCGTTTCCGAATACCAGAACAGCCACAACATCCAGCCCTCCGAGACCATGGCCTTCGGCGACAACATGAACGACGCGGGCATGCTGCTGCGCGCCGACTTCAGCTATGCCATCGGCAATGCCAGAAAAGAGATCAAAAGCCTCACCCGCTACGTTGCCGACACCAATCGCAACGACGGCGTTCTGCAGGTCCTTCGATCCATCCGATGAACATTTTTGATCCGGCGGATCGGATTTCTTTTGTATGTTAGAAGGCGTTTTTTGTTTTCTTAAAAACGTATTGTGATTTTCTTAAAAACGTTTTTAAATTTTCTCTTTTCAAATGCGGATGTTTATGATATACTACAAGACATGCAGATATAGTTCATCGGTAGAACGCTAGCTTCCCAAGCTGGAGAGACGGGTTCGATTCCCGCTATCTGCTTTTTCTTATGCCCGGAATGTTGTATTTTTGCGGCTTTTCTCCTTCCATTTTCTTCGACCACACCCGCGTCTCCAATCATTTCCCATTTCGCCATTTTTCGGATTACTCTGAAACTTGCTTTCCGGATCGTCCTTTTGGCGACTGCGAGGGCGGCTTCCTGATCCTCAGCTTTTTCAGTTTTGTAAGAATCCAATAATCCGTCTGGTTCATCTTCTTTCCGAGCCTAAGAAACTGCATCCATTCAAGCCTGCCGGTCATTTATTCGCCGCCTGCCGCTTTGACGGCCAGCCCTTCCGTGCCATGACAATATAATATATTTAACCGGGGAGCCGGGGGACGTGCTGCACCCGTTCCGGCCTGTGCGGGAGGTGGTGCTTTATGAGTACATACGAGGAACTGAGCCTGATCATAAGCGTTGCGCTGCTGATAGTGTCCATTCTGACATATACGCATAAAAAATAGCCGTCCTGACTTTGGCGAGCAGACGGCTATTTTAAAGTAGTTCTATAATCGCCGGATCGGGGAAGTGGTGTTTCCCTTCCGGCTCTCCTGTTAAGTATATTATATGTTTGACGCGGCTTTTTGTCAAACAGGAAATGACGCCGTAGCCTTTCAGACAGATACCCGATGGAGAGCCGTTTTCTCCCGGATTCCTGCAGAACCTTGTAACGGAACTGTCCGGCGTTTTCAATTTTTGCCGTAAAATCTATGGCCTGTCCGAAAATTCCTGACGGATTGCGGAAAATACAGTAGGAGCGAAGCAGAAAAGTTTAAACTTCTGAACAAAAGAGGAATTTGACCGCTTTATATCGTATATTTCCCGATTGCCATATTAACAACAAAATGAGATAATATAACATATCGGGCAGTCAGTTACAAAAAAAATTTCCCGTTTTGGGCGTGGGTGCTTTTTAAGCAAAGAAACGGTGCATCTGGTCCAGCCGCAGGCATGACAGACAGACCTAAATTTTGCCCTTGTCTTTACTTTCTTTGATCGTCTTCCAGATCGCCTCTGCCGCAAGCTCTGAGCCCCGCAGCGACGCGTGTTCGCCATCCGGAGCGTACATCTCAACCTCAGGATGGGCGTGCAGATATTTCCACCATTCCACCCCCACCGGGGCCAGCAGCGCCGGAAGGCGCTCCGCCATCGTTTCATAAGCAGCCGTCATGCGCGGCTGTCCCGCTTCATTATTTTTCTCCGTCCAGGTCATATATGCCACAGCTGTGCTTCCCGCTTCCCGGATCCATCCGCCTATCTTTTCCGCTGCTGCATACATTTTTTCCTCCGGTCCGAACGGATGCGCATGCTCCTGGAGCACAACATAATCATAATGTCCGAAAAGAATGTTGAAACGCGCTTCCGGTCCTGCCGCATGCTGCTCCAGGAACCAGCCGCCATGGGCGATCATCGTCACTTCGCAGGCTGTCCCGTCCTTTTCCGCCAGCCCCGCGACAAGCGCAGGCATATCATTTACATAGGTGTGACTGTTCCCGATAAATAAAATTTTCATCTTTACCTCCATTCCTAAGCGTTTCTCCGCAGATGAAACGCAAATTCTGCATGCAGAATTACCGAATTTTCGATTCGGTGTTGCGATCATAGGGTTTGTGACGCTTAGGCACAAATCCGGATTTGACAATACGCTATCGAGTGTATTTTCAAATCTTACATGTTGAAATATAATGTTGCTGGTTTAGCTGTAAAACAGCAGGTAGAAAACCGGCACAGGAAAAGGGTCTTTTTGCTGCACTTAGCAGCAAAGTTTTTTAGGAAGGCGAATCCTGGACAAATAAACAGATAAAATAAATATCCACCCGCATAGCGGGTGGTTTTTCTTTTTCGGGCATAGCCCTAATACCTCTAGCTACGCACAAGTGCGTCTTTTATTGGCCTGCCAGCCACGCGTGGGATTACTTGCTACCCGTAAACGG
>DWYY01000058.1 GCA_019118445.1 Candidatus Eisenbergiella merdipullorum
CGCAGCAGGGAACAGCGACGGGGGTTATTCCATGCCGGTATCCAGGCCCGAACCCAGCGCGCCCGGCGACGGTTTCATGAACATTCCGGATGGGATTGACGAGGAACTGCCGTTTAATTGATGATTGTTAAGGTTTTCAGACAGGAGGCAAATTATGGCTTATAATAAAGCAGAGAGATCTGATGCACCGGCTAAGAGAAGAGGCGGCGTGCGCAGAAGAAAGAAAGTCTGCGTATTCTGTGGAAAAGACAATGTGATCGACTACAAGGATGTCAATAAGTTAAAGAGATACGTTTCTGAGAGAGGAAAGATCCTTCCCAGAAGGATTACCGGAAACTGCGCAAAGCACCAGAGAGCCCTTACCGTGGCGATCAAGCGCGCAAGACATCTGGCTTTGATGCCTTACGTAGCCGAATAACTATGAAGCCAGATGTCTCGACATCGTGGTTATGATGCCTTATGTAGCCAAGCATTTTTATTCAGCCGGGTAAGTATTGCAGAGTAGATGAAAAGCCCTGCGGCACCGCATATGCGGAAGCCGCGGGGCTTTTTTGCCGGAAAGATGCATTTACTGCTGGAGAAAAGGAAAACACGTCGGAGATATCTGAAGGAATTTTCGAAAATATTAAGAATCCATTAGGAAAATGTTTATCGAAACCTGCAGAGGTTTTTTATTCTTTTCCGTTATCCTGTATGCAGAACAAAGAACAAAAGGACTGCATCGGAAGGATGCATGTTCTGGAAACGGAGGGAATGAGATGTATTATGATACGCAGTCGTCGCAGCGGCCTGAACATGACGGAAAAAGAAATGTGTGGAAGATCATCCTGTTTGCGGTTTTGCTTCTCTGTGCCCTGCCGGTGCTGATCCCGCTTTCTCTGTGTGCGGCGGGCGGCATTCTGGTTGTAGCGCTGTGTGTGGCAGGAGCGGCACTTGCTGCCATTCTTGCCGTGGCAGGAGGGCTTTTGGGACTGGGATTCTGTGGGCTGGGAGGGCTGCTCTTCCTGGCGGGGATGCAGCTTGCCGCGCTGATCGGAATCGGTTTTGGAGCGGTCCTGATCTTTCTTGCTCCGGCAAGCGGGCTTGCAATCCTGGGTGCAAGTCTTTTGATAACGGGAGCGGGCGTGCTGTGCTGGCTTGCTCTGTGGCAGATCATAAAGCTTCTGGTAAAGGGATTCCCAAGCCTGGTAAACTGGGTCCGCCGGATGCTGTTTGAAAGACGCATGCCTAAGCGGAGAAAGATGCAGACAGCAGAGGATGCCCATGAAGCCACAATGGATGGGGAAGAGGTACGGAAAGGAGCCGGTTATGATGAATAAATGGATGAAAAAGACGCTGATCGTAAGCGTGTCAGTGGCAGCGGCGGGTGCTGTTCTTCTGGGAGCTGGAGTGGCGCTGGGAGGTTCGCCTTCTTTTTACTATGATGCGGACGGCCTTCATGTAAAGGAGAATACAAAGGAGGCTGCCAGGCGGGATTACGTTCTGGAAAATACACAGACGGAAGCATTTTCCAGGCTGGAAGTAGATCTTCAGGATTCTGATCTGCAGATCGTTTCCGGAGATACCTGGTCAGTGGAATATGTGCTGGACGGCTGGTATTCGGAGCCGGTTTACAGTGTGGAGAACGGTACGCTGACTCTGCAGGAGGGAAGTTATGTGTATACAGGAGATTTTCGGGTCAGTTTTGGTTTCGGAGATGCCTGGATGAATGAGAGCACAGAGGTGGCCAGAAGCCCTTATGTGAAGATTACGATCCCTGAGAATGCGAGACTGGAAGATGTGAACATCACGAACGGTTCCGGAAAGGTATCCATTGAAAAGAACCTGCGCGCAGATTCTGTTACGATCCATGCAGACGACGGAGATGTCCGTCTGGATGGCTGGACGGGTGACACTTTGGATATGGAAACGGAATACGGAGAGGTGGTCACCGGAACGCTGGATGGAAAAGACGTGACCATATACGGAAATTCCGGGGCCATTCAGATCGGCTTGCTGAAGGCGGATACTGCGGTTCTCGAAACGGAGTACGGAGATGTGGATGCCGATGTGGAAAAAGCGCAGAGCTTGGAGGTGGAAAGCACGGACGGGGAGGTACGTCTGGACCTGACTGGTCAGATGGAGGATTATGGGGTCAGCCTGTATTCCGAATATGGTGTGATCCGCCTTCCCCAGGGGACGGTGGAGCCGGATGAGGATGACGGAAGCAGTGAGTTCATCCGGCTGGGAGCGGACCGGGATACGGCGGGCATTCAGGTGTATACCGAATCCGGGGATATCCGTATCCGGGAGAACTGAAACGGGAATAATAACAGAGAAGAGACAGGAAAAGCTCCGTGGGAATCGGGATCTCCCATGGAGCTTTTGCTTAAAGTGGTCGGTTAAATGATTTGAGTGGTGTCCTCTTATTGGAAAAGCGGCGGGAAGAGAAATTACCATGCGTCTACTTATAGAGTATAGTATGGAGCAGGAACTTGTATCTTTTTCTTTTATAGGTTTTTATCCACTAATTGATTGTGCTTTTGGTTTGATATCTTTTAATGAAATTCATGCAGCGGTTTTATCATAATTAGGCACGGATTGTTTTCATCCCACATCTCTGTAAGGGTTATTAAAGGAGAGAAGCCTATTTTCTCATAAAATTTTCTGGTTTGAGCATATGGTCCATAATGTATAATATCGCTTAGTGTCTTTACAATGACAAAGTCGCATCCGTTTTGAATAAAATATGTTTCAACAGCAGTATAAAGAGTTTCGCCAATGCCTTTACGGTGATATTCCGGGAGAACCCCGCACACAAAAAGGTCACCAGTATGGTAGTGATTCCAGAATGCTTCTGGTGCAGATAGATTTTTCCTTCTTATCTTCCAATTGCCGAATATGAAATTTTCGCTCCATTTTTACTCCCATAATATCAAAAACTTATCTTAGTATAGCATAGTTCAATTGCCAGAACAAGAAATAGAAATAATATTCATATCATTTATTAGTTAAAAACTTTTCGCTGTCGCATCCTGTCGCCCCATGTCAGCGGACAGAGAGACGAAAACTATGGCAATCTGGCAGGAAAAATGTTATAATAGCAACAGTGTTGTTTGAACACACCCGCACCCGCAGATATCTGCGGGGATGTGTCAATGTGCAGGGTGGAGAAACTGCAGTCTGCGCAGCAGAAAAGAACTTTCCGGGAACCGTGCTGTTTTTCCGGGAAAAAATGGGTACGGATATGAAGAAAAAACGAGTCAAACTGAAGGGGCGGCTGAGAATCTATATGCAGACATCCCTGTATCTGGGGCTTCTGCTTGTCCTGGTGGATCTGGGGATCTATATGCTGGACGCAAGGGCGGGATTCCTTTTGTCCTGTTTCCTAGTACTGTATTTCGGGATGATCTTTTACCTGATGCTTTACAACAGGCCGATCATCATAAACGAGCTGGTGAGCTTTGCCACGCAGTACGGGCAGATCCAGAAGGAGCTGCTGAGGGAGCTGGACGTCCCATACGCACTATTGGATGAGGATGGAAAGATCATTTGGCATAACAAGGCTTTTTCACGCGTCATACATAATGAAAAGGCGCTGAGGAGGTCAGTCACATCCTTCTTTTCCTCTGTGACAAGGGACAGGCTCCCTTCGGAGGAGGAAGGCGTCGCGGAATTCGAGCTTTCCTACGGAGACAGCGAGTATGAGGCAAAATTTACCCGGATATCGCTGAAAGAAGCGGCAAATGACAGCGACATCATCGAGGATGAAGAGTATAAAGGCTGTCTGTTCGCCATGTATCTGTTTGATGAGACGGCGCTGAAGATCGCTTTGAAAGAAAATGATGATCAGTCTCTTGCGGTGGGGCTGATCTATCTGGATAACTACGACGAGGCGCTGGAGAGCGTGGAAGAGGTACGGCGTTCACTCCTGATCGCGCTGATCGACAGAAAGGTGAACAAGTACGTTTCAAGTTTCGACGGCATCTGCCGGAAGATGGAGAAGGACAAGTATCTGGCAATCCTCCGTAAGAAGGCCGTGGCACAGATGAGCGAGAAGCGCTTTGAGATCCTGGATGATGTGAAGACCGTTAACATCGGAAACGAGATGGCGGTCACTATCAGTGTAGGGATAGGGCTGGACGGCCTGACCTACTCCCAGAATTATGAGTTTTCCCGGGCAGCCATCGACATGGCCCTTGGCCGCGGCGGAGATCAGGCGGTGGTCAAGACGCCGGAGCAGATCAGCTATTATGGCGGAAAGAGCCAGCAGGTGGAGAAGAATACCCGCGTGAAGGCAAGGGTGAAGGCGCATGCGCTGCATGAGATCATCACCAGCAGGGACCGGGTGTTGATCATGGGCCACAAGCTGGGAGATGTGGACTGCTTCGGCGCGGCGATCGGTATCTATCGGATCGCGAAAGCGCTTGACCGCAGGGCACAGATCGTCATCAACGAGGTCAGCACATCAGTGCAGCCGCTCATGGAGATGTTCCAGAACAACCGGGAATATGAGCCGGATATGTTCTTAAAGAGCCAGCAGGCTGTCGAGATCGCTGAAAGCAATATGGTGCTCATCGTGGTGGATGTGAATAAGCCGAGCCTGACGGAGTGCCCGGAGCTCCTGAAGATATGCAAGTCCATTGTGGTGTTGGACCATCACCGGCAGGGGACGGAGCGGATCGAAAACGCGACGCTTTCCTATGTGGAAGCATACGCGTCTTCGACTTGTGAAATGGTATCTGAGATCCTGCAGTATATTGACGACGGTGTACGGATCCGGGTGGAGGAAGCGGACTGCATGTATGCCGGCATGATGATCGACACCAACAATTTCCTGACCAAAACAGGGGTGCGCACCTTTGAGGCGGCGGCTTTCCTGAGAAGGAACGGTGCGGATGTGACGCGCGTGAGAAAGCTGTTCCGGGAAAATGTGGATGAGTACAAGGCCAAAGCGGATGCGGTCCGGCAGGCGGAGATATACCGCAATTATTACGCGATCTCCACCTGTACCAGCGAAGGGCTGCAGAGTCCTACGATCGTCGGCGCGCAGGCCGCGAATGAGCTTTTGAACATCAAGGGCATCAAGGCGAGCTTTGTGCTTACGGAATACCAGGGGCGGATCTATGTCAGCGCCAGATCCATTGACGAAGCGAACGTGCAGGTAGTCATGGAGAGGATGGGCGGCGGCGGCCATATGAATATGGCGGGCTGCCAGTTCAGTGACAAAAAGATCCCTGAGGTGATCGACCAGATCAAACAGACGCTGGATCAAATGATAGAGGAAGGTGAATTGAAGTAATGAAAGTGATATTACTGGAAGATGTGAAATCCCTTGGGAAAAAGGGAGAGATCGTAAATGTGAACGACGGATACGCGAGGAATTTCATCCTGCCCAAGAAACTGGGCCTGGAAGCGACAGGGAAAAATCTGAATGATCTAAAGCTCAAGAAAGCGCATGAGGAAAAACGTGCGCAGGAGCTTCTGGAAGCAGCGCAGGAATCCGCCAAGCAGCTGGAAGGAAAATCCGTTGTGATCAAAATGAAGGCGGGAGAGGGCGGAAAGCTGTTCGGTTCAGTATCCTCAAAGGAGATCGCCGCGGCCTTCAAAGATCAGTGCGGCGTGGACATCGACAAGAAGAAGATCCAGTTAAACGATCCGATCCGGGCTTTTGGCGCCTATGATGTGCCCGTAAAGCTGCATCCTCAGGTGGTCGGAACGCTGAAGGTTAAAGTGGAAGAATGAGAAGGATATCATGGCATCAATAGATGAGGCTGTTTTAAAGAGAGTGCTGCCCCACAGCATGGAGGCGGAGCAGTCCGTGATCGGTTCCATGATCATGGATCGGGAAGCCATTGTGGTGGCGTCCGAGATCATCAGCGGGGATGATTTTTACAACAAGTCCTACGGCGTCCTGTTTGACACCATGGTGGAACTGAACGACCAGGGGCAGCCGGTGGATGTGGTGACGCTGCAGAACCGCCTGAAAGAAAAGGATGTGCCGCCGGAAGTCGCCAGCTTGGAATTCATCCGGGATCTGATCACGGCGGTCCCCACTTCGGCCAATATCAAGTATTATGCCACCATCGTCTCTGAAAAAGCGATGTTGAGGAAGCTGATCCGGCTGACGGAGGAGATCGCCAATAATTGCTATTCCGAAAAGGACGGGCTGGAGGCGATCCTGGAGGATACGGAGAAGCGGGTATTTGACCTGGTCCAGCGCAGGAACACGGGAGATTTCGTTCCCATCCGGGAAGTGGTCATGAACGCCATGGATAAGATCGAGAAGGCTTCCCACAGCAATGGGAACGTGACCGGGATCGCCACAGGATTCATCGACCTGGATTATCGGACGGCAGGCATGCAGCCTTCGGATCTGGTGCTCATCGCGGCCAGGCCGTCCATGGGGAAAACGGCTTTTGTTCTGAACATCGCGGAGTATGTCGCTTTTCATTCCGGGGAATGCGTGGCCATCTTCAGCCTGGAGATGAGTAAGGAGCAGCTTGTGAACCGTCTGTTTGCCATGGAGTCCAAGGTAGATTCCCAGCATCTCCGCACAGGAAATCTTTCCGACCTGGAGTGGGAAAAGCTGATCGAAAGCGCCGGCATGATCGGCCAGTCCAAGCTGATCATTGACGATACCCCCGGCATCAGTGTGGCGGAGCTTCGTTCCAAATGCCGCAAGTTCAAGCTGGAAATGGATGTGAAGATGGTCATCATCGATTATCTTCAGCTCATGTCCGGAAGCGGAAGGGGAAACGAATCCAGGCAGCAGGAAATTTCCGATATTTCCCGTTCCCTGAAGGCGCTCGCCAGAGAACTGCAGGTTCCCGTGCTGGCGCTCTCCCAGTTGAGCCGTGCGGTGGAGCAGAGACCCGATCACAGGCCCATGCTTTCCGATCTGCGTGAGTCCGGGGCCATTGAGCAGGATGCGGATGTGGTCATGTTCATTTACCGGGATGATTATTATAACCCAGACACCGATAAGAAGGGCATTGCGGAGATCAATATCGCCAAGCAGAGAAACGGTCCGATCGGCACCGTCGATCTGGTGTGGCTGCCAGAATTTACCAAGTTTGCGAATCTCCAGAAATAGGGGAAGAACAGGCAAAAGGAGAAAAAAAGGCGGCGCGGAAGCGAAAAAAGTACATAAGACAGAGCGGGAGGCCGTATTAAGCGGCTGACGCTCATTTACAGAAGAGGATCATTGCCGGAAAACGGCTGGTTCTCTTTTTTTTGTAGCAATGTGGAAGGCTCGTCGTCAGACGGACAATAGAAAGGAAAAGAGAAATGAAAACAGAGCAGGAAAAAAAGGAAGAACATTATCTGATCTCGGAAACCGCCAGGTTGGTCGGGGTGGAAAGTCATGTGCTGCGCTATTGGGAAGAGGAGCTGAAGCTGCCGATCCGGCGTAATGAACTGGGACACAGGTATTATACAAAGGAAGATGTAGAGCAGTTCAGGGAGATCAAGAAACTGAAGGAGCAGGGACTGCAGCTGAAAGCTATCCGTACCGTGCTTACAGCGGATAACAGCATGCAGATCCTCATGCCGATCTCGGAGAAAGAAGTGTCTCAGATAAGCGGACAGGCACAGAAAAGTCAGCCTGCTGAGACGGAAGGAAAGCCTCTGGACACAGGGGAAAAGGCGATGCGCCTGCAGATGCTGCTGCACAGTCTGATCTCGCAGGCGGTGAGGGAAAACAATGAGGAACTGACCCGGCAGATACGGGATACCATAACGAAGGAGATGGACTATCAGTTCCGCGCGCAGGAGGAAGAAAACCGAAAGAGAGAACAGGAACATATGGAGAAAGAGGAGGAGCATTTCCGGAAACTGGATGAAACACTGCGCCTGTATGCCGGAAAGAAGGGAAAGACGCCGCCTCAAAACAGTCTGCGGGAAAAGAAAAGGCAGCGGAAGGAAGCGGAAAAAGCACAGAAAGAAGCGGATAAAGTGCAGAGACAGGAGAGAAGGGAAGCGCAGAAGGCAGCGCGGGAGGCGGAGGCAAAGAGCCGGAAAGAGGCTGCAAAAGCCCGCCGGGAAGATATGCGGACGCAGAAGGAACAGAATCGGTTACAGAAAGTGAAAGAAAAAAAGGGCAGAAGAAATGCAGAGACGACGAATCCGCTGTGAAAGAAATGCGAGGAAAAAATTCATTCTTTTCAAAAATCTTGATAAAAAGATGGCAGCCGGAAAGCTGCCATCTTCTGCTACATCTGTGGTGATATCCCAAGATGCCTTTCTTATGTTTCTGCCGGTGTCCGGCAGACGCAGTCTGTGAAAACCGTCTGCGATCAGCCCTGGGAAATAGCTCCGGTAGGGCATGCACCAGCGCAGGAACCGCACTCAATGCAGGTATCAGGATCGATCACATACTTTCCATCTCCCTGAGAAATGGCTCCTACAGGGCACTGTCCCTCGCAGGTTCCGCAGCTTACACAAGCGTCGCCAATTACGTATGCCATAGTTGTATCCTCCTTTGAGTAATAGTCTACTGATTTCCACTTGTTATTTTAATATAGAAGAAGAAAATGTACAAGTGATTTTTCAGGAATATTGGCCGAATCCTTGTACTTTTTGAAAAACATTTCCGGCAATTTGAAAAAAAGGAAGCTTCATCCATCATGCCGTCTCCGGTCTTTGATCCCTTTCAGGATCGCCTGTTTTTTTAGGAGCAGTGTCGGTCTGTCCATGGCCGGAATCCTTTCTAGCCGGTAGGGAATTCCAAGCTTTTCATATTTTGCCTTTCCCATGGTATGGTAGGGAAGCACATCCAGCGCTTTCAGATTGCCCAGCCCGCCGATGAACCACCCCAGCCGGTACAGATAAGTTTCGTCATCGGTGACAGAAGGGACTACAACATGCCGTATCCACACCGGGATTTTTTTATGGTCCAGATAATGGGCAAAGCGCAGGATGTTGTCGTTGGGTCGTCCTGTGAGCTCCTTATGAAACTTTGGGTCGATGTGCTTGATATCCAGCATGACCAGGTCCGTCATGGAAAGAAGCCGGTCCAGACACGGCATCCATTCTTTATCAGCCGGATTGAAGCAGATTCCGGAGGTGTCGATGCAGGTATGGACATTTTCTTTTTTGGCAAGGGAAAAAAGTTCCAGCAGAAAATCCGTCTGCAGCAGCGGTTCTCCGCCGGTTACGGTGATGCCGCCGTCCTTATAAAAGCTTTTGTTCCTAAGGAAGCGTTCCATGATCTCATCCGCTCCCATGAGGGTTCCTGCACTTTTTTCCCAGGTGTCTGGGTTGTGGCAGTAGGCGCAGCGCATGGGACAGCCCTGCAGAAAGACCACAAATCTTACGCCGGGTCCGTCCACCGTGCCAAAGCTTTCTATGGAATGAATCCTTCCCTGCATGAAAAGCCTCCTTCCTGCCGTCTTTTGCCTTTTGGCGTGGATAATATGCCCGCCGGCTATGCGCCCCACACTCTTACAGCGCTTCGTGGAAGGTGCGGGAGATCACGTCAGCCTGCTGCTGAGGAGTCAGTTTGATGAAATTGACCGCATAACCGGATACACGGATGGTGAGCTGGGGATATTTTTCCGGGTGCTTCTGTGCATCCAGCAGTGTTTCGCGGTTTAACACGTTCACGTTAAGGTGATGGCCGCCTTTTTCCGCATAGCCATCAAGTAAAGATACCAGGTTATCGATCTGTGCTTTATTTGCTACCATAATTATTTTCCTTTCTTAAATCTTCTGCCTTTTATCCGTTTTCTTCCCGGTCAAGCCCCTCGTGAAGGGTGGGGACGCTGCAGGCGGTCGGTACGATGGAGCAGTCCGGACTGCCCGTCTGTATTTCCATGCCCGTTTTCCCGTCCGGGGCCCAGGCGATGTTCATATGTCCCACGCCCCGGGCGGCTCCTTCATCCAGAAGCCGGATCAGGCCTTCGATCATGTCGCTTTCTGTCCTGTTGCTTTTCTCTGTTTGTCCCACAGTTTCACTCCCCGTCATTTAAGGAAAGATCGATCTCTATGTCGCCTGCGAACACGGCGTCCTCCTTGCCCAGCGCTCCCGGAATGATGGTGAAGGTGTTGGAAATGCCATCCTGGGAATCCATGAAGGGAAGCTTGGCGACGGAGGAGAGGGAGGCTACCGCTCCATGGGTATCCCTTCCGTGCATCGGGTTGGCGCCGGGAGCAAAGGGCGTTCCGGCTTCCCTGCCGTCCGGTGTGGCGCCTGTCGCTTTGCCGTACACCACGTTGGAGGTAATGGTCAGTACGGATGTGGTGGGGAAGCCGTCACGGTAGGTGTGATGTCTTCTCACTGCGGTCATGAATCTGGAAACCAGATCCCGGGCGATTTCATCCACGCGGTCGTCGTCGTTTCCGTATTTCGGGAAATCACCCGTGATCTTGAAATCAATGATGATGCCGTCCTCATCGCGGATCGGTTCAACCTTTGCATATTTGATGGCGGAAAGGGAATCTGCCACGACGGAGAGCCCTGCGATCCCAGTGGCAAAGTAGCGGCGCACATCTCTGTCATGAAGCGCCATCTGTGCCCTTTCATAGCAGTATTTGTCATGCATGTAGTGGATGATGTTCAGGGTGTTCACATAAACGCCGGCCAGCCATTCCATCATATCGTAGAAGGAATCGATCACTTTGTCATATTCCAGTACATCTCCCTCATACTTCCGGTATTTCGGGCCCACCTGTTTTTTCGTTTTTTCATCTACACCGCCGTTGAGCGCATAGAGCAGACATTTCGCAAGGTTGGCGCGGGCGCCAAAGAACTGCATTTCCTTGCCGATGCGCATGGAAGAAACACAACAGGCGATACCGTAGTCGTCTCCGTGTACGGGGCGCATCAAGTCATCGTTTTCGTATTGGATGGAAGAAGTCTCAATGGACATCTTCGCGCAGTAACGCTTGAAAGCAACCGGCAGCCTTGTGGACCACAGCACAGTCAGGTTCGGTTCCGGGGCAGGGCCCAGATTGGTCAGGGTGTGCAGGTAGCGGAAGGACATCTTCGTTGCCATATGGCGTCCGTCCACGCCGACGCCCGCCAGGGATTCGGTGATCCATACCGGGTCTCCGGAGAACAGTTCATTGTATTCCGGCGTGCGCGCGAATTTGATGATCCGCAGCTTCATGATAAAGTGATCCACAAATTCCTGGATCTGCTCCTCCGTGAAGGTTCCGAGCGCCAGGTCGCGTTCCGCATAGATATCCAGGAAGGTGGAAGTGCGTCCCAGGGACATGGCCGCGCCGTTCTGCTCCTTGACCGCCGCCAGGTAACCGAAATAGGTAGCCTGGATGGCTTCCTGCACGTTGGAGGCGGGGCGGGAGATGTCACAGCCGTAGGAAGCCGCCATTTCCTTCATCAGCTTCAGAGCCACGATCTGCTCGGAAAGCTCCTCTCTGAGCCGGATCACATCATCGGTCATCACGCTTCCGGTGGAATCCTTCTGCGCCTGCTTGTCCTCGATCAGATAATCGATGCCGTAGAGGGCGATCCGTCTGTAGTCCCCGATGATCCTGCCTCTGCCGTAGGCATCCGGAAGGCCGGTGATGATATGTGCGCTGCGGCAGGCACGCATCTCCGGCGTATAGGCGTCGAATACGCCCGCATTATGTGTTTTCCTGTGGGTGGAGAAAAATTTCTCGATCTCCGGATCAAGTGTATAGCCGTTTTCCGCACATGCTTTCTGTGCCATGCGGATGCCGCCGTAGGGCTGCAGGGCGCGTTTGAACGGCTTGTCCGTCTGCAGGCCGACGATCTTTTCCTTTTCTTTATTCAGGTAGCCGGGGGCATGAGAGGTGATGGTGGAAACCACCTTTGTATCCATATCCAGGACGCCGCCTGCTTCCCGTTCCTTCCGGGACAGTTCCATGACCTGATCCCAGAGATCCAGCGTGTCCTGCGTGGGCGGAGCGAGAAAAGCTTCATCCCCATCGTAGGGGTGGTAATTTTTCTGGATGAAATCGCGCACATTGACCCCGCGTTCCCATTCTCCGCCGATAAAACCATTCCATTCTGTCCTCAAGAATTCCTCCTGTCTGCTGCAACAGGCAGCACGAAACATAATATTTATGATACATGAAAAAATCCGCATGTCTTTGCGGGGCGGACATTCCCGTCCGCATCTAGTATTATATGTTACCCCATAATGAAACGTCAAGGCGCGAATGATTTTTTCGGGAAGAGCAATGTGAGCAGTACGATTTTTGCAATATATAAGCAGCTTTTTGAACTTCATGCAGGGCGGATCTCTCCATATAATGAACTTGCAGAGCGGAGCAGGAAAAAGAGATCAGATCTCCAAGCTGAAATGACCGGGCTTATGACCCGGCCGGGGCGAAGGGAACCTGACGCTCCTTCCGGTATTGGGAAGGGCTGATGCCATATGCTTTACGAAAAGCCTTGTAAAAAAGGGAGACGTCTGAATATCCACATTCATGGGAAAGCTCCAGAATCGGCTTTTCGGAATAGGAAAGCAGCCTGGAAGCGCGCCGCAGGCGGATATTTGCCAGATAGGCATGGGCAGTGACGCCCAGCTCGGCCTTCATGCGCTTATTGATATACTCTGTGGAATAATGAAACTGGTCAGCCAGAGTCTGTGCGGTGATATGCTCTGGATAATGTTCGTTCAGAAAGCTCATCACCTTAGCAGTGAGGGGAGAATATGCATTTTCATGGGCATACAGCAAATCCAGCAGTCTGTAAAATTCACTCTGGATCTGAAAGTGATTCTGAGGAGAACTGGAAAAAGCGGAGCGCAGTTCTCTGAGCAAAGGCAGAAACAGAGAAGGCTGAAAGGTGCCGCGGATGGGAAGCTTGATTCGGTTCAGGGGCTGCTTAGAATATTCCGCTTTGAAATGGATCCAGTAATATTCCGCATGAGGGCTTGGAAGGGGCGCACTCTGCCAGAGCGCTTTTTTCTGAATGTACCATTCTCCTGCAGAAAGCGTGGTAAGCTGAGAATTTTCCGTAAACTTCAGATGATTGTTCAGCATGAATATCAGGACAAAATAATCGCAGTAGCGGGAGCAGTGATATTCAAACGCGCCGAAATGCTTGAGATCGCAGTCCGTCAGATACGGCATGGGGGCGGAGGCGAGGAAGATAAATTCGGGATCCATAATTCTCCTTTCACGAAAAAGCCATAAAACTAAACAAAGTATAGCATAAAAACAGGGTGAAAAACAGGAGGAAAGAATGAAGAAGGGAAAATTGAAGCCGCTAACGGCAAAACAGCTGAAGCCAGAAGGATGGCTGAAGCGACAGCTTGAGATTCAGGCAGAGGGCCTGTCCGGACATCTGGATCTGATATGGCCGGATATTCGGGAAAGCAAATGGATCGGAGGGGACAAAGATGGCTGGGAAAGGGTTCCTTACTGGCTGGATGGATTTATTCCGCTGGCATTTCTGCTGGATGATGAAAACTTAAAGCGCCGCGCAAAAAAATATGTGGATGCCATTCTTGCGGGACAGGATGAGGATGGATGGATCTGTCCGTGCGAAAGGGAGGAAAGGAGCCGATATGACGTATGGCCGGCATTTCTGATCTGCAAAGTATTGGTGCTGTATTATGACTGCACACAGGATGACAGGATCGAAGATGCTGTTTATTCTGCCATGAAACAGCTCCTTGCACATATTTCGGTGCACACCATTTTTGATTGGGCAGCAGCAAGATGGTTTGAGTGTCTGATACCGCTCTGGTGGCTGTATGAAAGAAGGCCGGAGGAATGGATGCTGCAGCTTGCCACGATTTTGGAAGCGGAAGGACTTGATTATGTTAAGCTTTACAGCAGGTTCACATTTGAACGGCCCCCAAAACGCAGATATTGGAGCCAGATCGATCATGTGGTGAATACAGCAATGGCGTTGAAATGCAGGGCGTTAATGTCCAGAATGACAGGAGAGGATCCGGATGAATTCGCCCTTCACATGTATCAGACAGTGATGAAGCATAACAGCATGCCGACAGGACATTTTACCGGAGATGAATGTCTTTCCGGGGACGAACCTACACAGGGAAGCGAGTGCTGCAGCGTGGCGGAGGCTATGTATTCTTATGAGGTGCTGCTGGCAGAGAGCGGAAACGGCTTCTGGGCGGATCTTTTGGAAAAGGAAGCGTTTAACAGCCTACCTGCCACTACCACCGCTGATATGTGGGCACACCAGTATGTGCAGATGACCAATCAGATCAGCGCCCGAAAATATCCGGAGGAATCCGTTCCGTTTAATTCCAATTCCGGAGAAGCAAATATGTTTGGATTGGAACCGAACTTCGGGTGCTGTACGGCGAATTTCAATCAGGCATGGCCAAAGTTTGCGCTGGCAGTCATCATGGAAAGTAAGCAGGGGCTTGCGGTCAATATGCTGGTGCCATCCAGGGCGGAGGTGGAGCGCGATGGAAAAAGATTTTGCGTGCGCGTTGTCTCAGAATATCCGTTCCGCGATGAAGCCGCGTTGGAGGTGACGGCGGAGTCTCCTGTGGAATGTGAGATCTCCGTGCGGATCCCGGGATTTGTGCAGCATGCCTGGGTGGATGGAAAAGAGGCGAAACCGGGAAGCTGCGTGTCGATCAGGAAAATCTGGAAGGATACGGTCAGAATTCCTGTGAAGCTGAAAATAGAAGGAAGGCTTGTGGATCGTCCTCATGGTGCAAAAGCTTTCATCCGTGGTTCGCTTGTCTTTTCTCTTCCGATCAATGCGAAGGTCCGTGCCTTGGAATATATCAGAGATGGCGTTGAACGGAAGGCGCCCTACTGCGATTATGAGATGCTTCCGGACTCCCCGTGGAATTATGCATTCTGTTCGGAAAGCTTTGAAACAGAGTTTGGAGAAATTGGCGAATACCCATTTTCTCCTCAAGATCCGCCCGTCAGGATAAAAACCAGAATGGTTCCCATTTCCTGGGAGGAGAAAGACGGAATCTGTGCAGGCGTTCCAGTGACGGCAGCCGCTCTGGGAGAGCCGGAAGAGGTATACCTGCAGCCATATGGCTGTACGGATCTCAGGATGACGGAAATGCCATTTTTAAAAATTTATACATATCTTGCGCAGAATGGGAAAAAGTATTATACTGAGTTCAAATCGTAAGAAAAGGAGGTTGGCGAAATGGCTGGCATTACGAAGGAAATGACAATCGGTGAGATCCTGAGAACCAATCCCGAAGTAGCCCCCGTTCTGATGAATGCGGGAATGCACTGCCTCGGTTGCCCTTCCGCACAGGCGGAGAGCCTGGAAGAGGCCGCGATGGTTCACGGTATTGATATTGATGCGCTGATGAATGCGATCGCTGAGGCATAAGGCCCCACGAAGCTGAAACGGCAGGAGAGGATGGTCCGCTGGAAGCGGACTTTCCATTAAGAATGGCGGCGTACCTTTCGGTGCACCGCCGTTTTGCTGCCTTTATGAATTTTTCATATTTTGCAGAGCGACTGAAGGGCATGATCCTTCACGATCAGCTCGCAGTGTTCCTCAAGGAAAGCTTCGCCGCCGGGAGCTGATCTTTCCTGTCTGCCGTATTCAGACAGGCAGTTGCACAGCTTGTTAAATTCCTCCGGCGTATGAGAGGAATTGGATACGATCAGGAGATAGCGTCCCTTTCCCGCATCCTTGTAAAGGGAGTTGGTCCCATGATAGAAACCTTCCAGAACATGGGCGAGGCGGGTGATATGATTGAGGGAATCAAAGGAATAAATCCTCGTGAGCTGGAGATTCTCTCCCTCCTTCTTAGCGGCCGATGCCCCGGAAGCGCTTTTCCTCATATCTTCCCTGCTCGAATCCTGAGAAGAGGTGCGCCCTTCATGGATTCTCCGAAACAGGTCGAGCACATCGTCTGCTCCTTCATTCAGCTCCTGGATCATGTCGTCCAGGCTGTCATCGTCATGCACGCTGGGGGCAAACTTGGAAAAGCGGGTATCAAGCTCTTCTGGGTCCTCCACCTTGGTGATGATGAGGACGATGCAGTCGGAATTTACGGGGATGGCTTCGATCATGAGGGGAATATCTTCCGCTTCAAAACCGAATTTGATCGCTGCCTGCTGCATCATATCACGAAAAAGGCTTTTCGCCTTCTCTGTTCCGTAAGCGAGTTCACTGATCTTGAGCTCCCTGTCCGCAAGATCGTCTCTGGTCAGGGTGCAGCGGATCTGATGGTCATTCACTTTTTCAATTTTCATATGATCACATCCTTAATATAAAGATATTGGAATTCCTTCTCTGTGTGACTGAAAAATCCGTAAAATGAACATAATTTACAGTATCTGCGATTACAGATATATTATACTTCAGGTGGTGATAAGTCAAGCATCCGGGAGCTGTTTCACTTTTTTTTTTACAAATTGCTTGCCATTTTTCCAGTTATCGGATATAATTCCTTTAAAGATGCTTCCGGGCACTCCGTATCAGAAGGAGGGGAGTTGCAGCCGGAATCCGTGTTTTTCAGTATCGTATTTTAAGCAAATCCAGCAGAAATTGCCCCTAAGGGCTGTATTTTCTGCATCTGACAGACAGCGGGAAGCGGTTAGATCGTGTATCCGCTGTTGCCTCATCCATATAGTATGAGGAGGTCTTACAGGCTTATGTGCCTGTCGGGAGAGAAATCATTTCCAAAATTTTCACCTGAGCAAGTTTAATTCAAATAATTGTAAATGGTTTTATTGAGTTTTTTGTAATGATTCCGCGATACATGTCCGAAAGCATCTTCCAAGGCTGTTTGAGCATCGTCATTGCCCGTTCATATGGGCAGAAGGCACAGAAATTTATATATCACGGTCCTTTTGGGAAACCGTCCCTGACGGAAAACTGTTGTGCCCTTTTGCGCATAGAGGGAGGATATTGCGATGAATGACGATGAGATCGAGCTGAAGAAGCATTTGAAGAAGATGAAGAAACAGGGAGTGGCCCTGTATCTGGAAGGAAAGCCGGCTTCCCCGGATGAGATCGCGAAGAAGTATTATGTGCGGGAGGACTCTGTCTATATGCCGGACTATGTGACGGATGAAGAAGGGAAGCTTACGGAAGTCAGATACGATAAGGTGAAATGCCCCTGAACCCAAAGCTTCTGAAAATGCAGGGCTTTCTGTCTGAAACCTAAGTGAAATGAATGTAATGAACCCGGGAATCGTGCGATGCGGGCCCCCGTACCGCTGCCCCGCGAGAAACGGGAAACTGCGAAAAAAGAACATGTAAAAATAGGTAATGACGATGTTTCAATAGTCTGATATAATAAGGGCGGTCAGGAGGTTACGGAAGATGAAGAAAGCAGTTCCGGTGATAATCGCGGTCGCCCTTATTTTTGTGATTGTCGCCATTACATTTGGGATGAAGCTCATTGAGCGCTTCTCCTATTCAGATGAACGGATGGATCTGGATTCCTATTTCGGCCTGGCGGCGTCAGATGAGGCGGCGCTGGTCCTGAATGACGAGATCCGGGAGGAAAAGGGCGTGATAAAGGACGGAAGGTGCTACCTGCCGCTGGAAACGGTGCATCTTTACCTGAATGAGAGATTCTATGCGGATTATAACGAAGGATGGCTCCTGTATACTACGCCGGATGAGATCATTTATGCGCGCGCGGGTGAGGCAGGGGAGGACGGCTATGTGCCCGCCTTCCTGGAAAACGGCGTGATGTATGTGGCACTGGATTATGTGAAGAAGTACACTAACTTTTCCTATACGCTGTATGCGGAGCCGAACCGCGTGGTGATGACGACGGTATGGGATGAGCATCAGGCGGCGGATATTAAAAAGGATACTGCGGTGCGCTATCAGGGAGGCATCAAAAGCGATATCCTCACTGAGGTGAAGGCGGGAGATCAGGTGACGGTGCTGGACCAGATGGAAACCTGGAGCCAGGTCGCTACGCGGGACGGCTTTATCGGTTATGTGGAGAATAAGCGGCTGGAGAATGAGCGCAGCGAAACGCTGATCCCGGTGACCGACTATGTAGAACCGGAGTATACCTCGATCCACCGGGATCATAAGATCAGTCTGGGCTGGCATCAAGTGACGAGCGAAGCCGCCAATTCCACGCTGGATGAGGTGCTGGAAGGAGTGAGCGGGATGAATGTGATCTCACCCACCTGGTTTTTCCTGAGCGACAATGAAGGCAGCTTTGTAAGCATCGGAAGCAGCGATTATGTACAGGAGGCGCATGCAAGAGGACTGGAAGTGTGGGCTCTGCTGGATAATTTCACATATGATGTGGATACAAGAGAGATCCTATCCTATACCAGCAAGAGGCAGAAGCTGATCGAAGGGCTGATAAACGAAGCGCTTTCCCTCGGCGTGGACGGCATCAACGTGGACCTGGAGCAGGTGCCGAGCGATGCGGGGGAGGATTATATTGAATTCATCAGGGAACTGTCCATTCCCTGCCGGGCAAACGGCCTGGTGCTTTCCGTGGACAATTATGTACCTAAGAATTATAATGCCCACTATCATTGGGAAGAGCAGGGAATAGTGGCCGATTATGTCATCATCATGGGATATGATGAGCATTACGGCGGTTCGCAGGAAACGGGAAGCGTGGCTTCCATCAATTATGTGGAAGAGGGGATCAGCACCATGGTGCAGCAGGTTCCTTCGGAGAAGGTGGTCAATGCGGTTCCCTTCTATACGCGCATCTGGGAGACGACTGCGGACGGGGTGAAGAGCCAGGCAGTGGGCATGACGGCTGCGGAGGATTTTCTCGCGCAGCGGGGCGTCGAGCCAGTGTGGGATGACGCCACCTGCCAGAATTATGCGGAATTTGAAGAAAACGGCGCATTTTTCCAGGTATGGCTGGAGGATGCAGAGTCTCTGCAGGTAAAGATCAACGTGATGAAGGAATACGGGATCGGAGGAGTCGCCGCATGGAAGCTCGGCTATGAGAGCGGGCATCCGGAAGTGTGGGCGGTCATTTCCGATTTTGTGAACAGCTAAACAGCATTGGCAGCAAACCCCGGAGGCGCGGGCTGCCGGGGTCTTTTTGTGTCCCGGCAGTCATACAATGAAATAAACAGACCGCGGAGCAGTCAATGAGGACAGAATTAAAGGAAGGGCTCCTGAAGGGAATGGTTACGGTGCTCCTGCTGACCTCGGTTTTCTGGGCGGCCGGCCAGGCAGCCGTTTTGGTCAATGAAGGAGATGCGAAGGAACAGGACGGCAGCCTGTGTGTGGTGATCGATGCAGGCCATGGGGGCATCGATCCCGGGAAGGAGGGAATAAACGGAGAACTGGAGAAGGATCTGAACCTTCAGATCGCACAGAAGCTCCGCATGTTTCTGGAAGCATCGGATGTGAGGGTGGTCATGACGAGGACCACGGACATGGGGCTGTATGATGAAAATGCTTCCAATAAAAAGGTACAGGATATGAAGCAGCGCATCCAGATCATCGAGGAGGCGCAGCCGGACATCGTGGTGAGCATCCATCAGAACAGCTATGGCGAGGAATATGTGAAGGGCGCACAGGTTTTCTATTATAAAGGAAGCGCTCAGGGAAAGGCGGCTGCAGAGTTGATACAGAGCCGCCTGATCGAAAAGCTGGACCCGGAAAACCACCGGTCGGCCCGGGCGAACGACAGCTATTATCTGCTGAAAAAGACGGGAAGGCCGATCGTGATCGTGGAATGCGGTTTTCTCTCCAACCGGGAGGAGGCCGGAAAGCTTTCAGACGATTACTATCAGGAAAAACTGGCCTGGCATATCCATATGGCGCTGATGCAGTATCTGAACGGTGTGCGGGAAACGGCGGAGGCACAGGAAACGACAGGGACGGGAGATAACGGGGTACTTTCCTAAGAGAAAAGGATGTGCTATAATGTCCGAAAAGGGCAGAAAATATAAAGTCTGCTTTGTGAAAAGCAGGCTTTTTCATGATGGAAAGAAGAAATGGCATGAAAACACTCTATGAAGTGCTGGACGGCAGCAGCGGCGATGCGGAAAAACTGGAGAAGGCGGGAGAAATCCTGAAGGCGGGAGGGCTGGTGGCCTTTCCCACGGAGACCGTATACGGATTGGGCGGGGACGCGCTCAATCCAACATCTTCCAGGAAGATTTATGCGGCGAAGGGTAGGCCGTCTGACAACCCGCTGATCGTGCATATCTGCCGGTTTTCCGATCTGGAGAAGATCGCCTGGGACCCGGATGGAAAGGCGGCGCTGCTTGCGGAAGCGTTCTGGCCGGGTCCTTTGACCATGATCCTGAAAAAGAAGGATATAGTCCCTCCGGAAACGACAGGCGGCCTTTCTACGGTGGCCGTGCGGTTCCCTTCCCATCCTGCAGCACTCGGGATGATCGATGCGGCAGGCGGTTTTGTGGCTGCTCCCAGCGCGAACACTTCCGGGAAGCCAAGCCCTACGAGCGCACAGTATGTGGCGGAGGATATGGACGGGAAGATCGACATGATCTTGGACGGAGGAGATGTGGGAATTGGCCTGGAATCCACCATTGTGGACCTGACGGAAGATGAACCCATGATCCTGCGGCCCGGCTATGTGACGCAGGAAATGCTGGAGAAGGTGCTGGGCGGCGTTTCCATAGACCACACGATCCTGGACGCTTCCTCGCCGCAGCGGCCTAAGGCTCCCGGCATGAAGTACCGTCATTACGCGCCCAAAGGGGATCTTGCGATCGTGGAAGGGGAGCCGGAACGGGTGACAGAGCGCATTAACGCCCTCTGTGAAAAGGCCGCACAGGAGGGAAAGAAGACAGGCGTGATCGCTGCGGATGAAACGGCGGCCCTTTACCGCGCGGACAGCGTGAAAACAGTGGGAAGCAGGGAAGATGAAGAAGCGATCGCCCACAGCCTGTACCGGATCCTGCGGGAGTTCGATGATGAAGGGGTGGAGGTCATGTATTCGGAAGCCTTTTCTTCCCGCGGAATGGGACAGGCCATCATGAACCGCCTGCTGAAGGCGGCGGGGCATCATGTCATAGAAGCATAAATTTATGAGAGGATGGAGGAGAACATGAAGATTGCATTGGGAAGTGACCACGGCGGCTATGCGCTGAAGCAGGAGGTCATCCGCTATCTGGACTGGCGGGGGCTGGAATGGAAGGATTTCGGCTGCTATGACGAGAAATCCTGCGATTATCCTGACTTTGGAAGCGCGGCGGCTGAAGCGGTGGCAAAAGGGGAATGTGACAGGGGGATCGTGATCTGCACCACAGGGATCGGGATTTCCATTGTCGCCAACAAGATGAAGGGAATCCGCTGCGCGCTCTGCGCGGACACGGTTTCCGCAAGGCTCACCAGAGAGCATAACGACGCGAATATGCTGGCGATGGGAGCCGGGATCATAGGAAAAAATCTGGCGCTCGGCATTGTGGAGACTTTTCTTGACACACCTTTTTCGGGAGAGGAAAAGCATGTGCGCAGAGTAGGAAAGATTGCGGCGCTGGAAGAAAAACAGGAGGGAAAAACATGTCAAAGGTAGTCATTATGGATCATCCGCTCATTCAGCACAAGATCGGGTATATCAGAAGGATCGAGACGGGAACGAAGGATTTCAGGCAGACGATCGGGGAGATCGCGATGCTCATCTGCTATGAGGCGACCAGAAACCTGCCGCTGACCGATGTGGAGATCACCACGCCGATCTGCAGCGCGACGGTGAAAGAGCTGAAGGGAAAGAAGATGGCTATTGTTCCCATCCTGCGGGCAGGTCTTGGAATGGTGGACGGTGTGCTCAACCTGATCCCGGCAGCCAAAGTAGGCCACATCGGCCTGTATCGTGACCCGGAAACGCTGGAGCCCGTGGAATATTACTGCAAGCTGCCGGCAGACTGTGCGGAACGGGAGGTCTTCGTGGTCGATCCCATGCTGGCGACGGGCGGTTCTTCCACCGCTGCTATTCGGATGCTGAAGGAAAAGGGCTGCAAAAAGATCCATTTCATGTGCATCATCGCAGCGCCGGAGGGGATTGCCAGGATGCAGAAGGAACATCCGGACGTGGACCTATATGTGGGCGCGCTGGATGAGAAGCTTAACGATCATGGCTATATCGTGCCCGGACTGGGAGATGCCGGCGATAGGATCTTCGGAACAAAGTAGAAGTCTTATAAAAAGGAGCAGCCATGAAAAGACAGGATTATATCACATGGGATGAGTATTTTATGGGCGTTGCCAAACTGTCCGGCATGCGTTCCAAAGATCCGAACACACAGGTGGGAGCCTGCATCGTCAGCAGCGATAACAAGATTTTGTCCATGGGCTATAACGGATTCCCCATCGGATGTTCGGATGATGAGTTTCCTTGGGACAAGTACGGAGAAGAAGAGAACACCAAATATCCTTACGTGACGCACAGCGAGCTGAACGCCATCCTGAATTACCGGGGCGGAAGCCTGGCGGGGGCCCGGCTGTATGTTTCCCTGTTTCCCTGCAATGAATGCGCCAAAGCGATCATCCAGAGCGGGATCCGGGAAATCGTGTATGAGTGTGATAAATATGCCGACACCCCTTCCGTGCGCGCGTCAAAGCGCATGCTGGATGCCGCCGGGGTGCGGTATCGGAAATACGAACCGGCGGGCAGGAACGTGACTCTTTCCCTATAGAAGGTTTGACAGAGGCATAAGAGGAGAGTACGGATGAAAATATCGGGAAAACGCAGGCTGATCGCGTGTATTCTTGCGCTGGTCATGCTTACGGTTCCAAAGATCGGTACGGATGCCACTTCTGATACGAGGAAGAAGCTGGAGGCTGCGAAACAGGAAAAGGAAGCCACCGAGGATCAGAAGAACGCGCAGGAAGAAAATATTGACAGCATGGAGGAAGCGCAGGAGGGCCTGCAGGGAGAACTGAACAGCCTGAACAGCCAGCTCGCCCAGGTGAGCAGCAGGCTGGATGAGATCGAGGGCAATATCATTTCCAAAAATGAGGAGATTGCGGCGGCTCAGGCAGAACTGGAGCAGGCAAAGGCGACGGAGGAAAGACAGTATCTGTGCCTGAAGAAAAGAATCCAGTATTCCTACGAAAAGAGCAGCAATTCCTTTCTGGAAGCAATCCTTTCGGCAAAATCCTTTGGAGAGATCCTGAATATGACGGAGTATTTCAGCCAGATGGCTTCTTATGATCAGGAGATGCTGGCCGCATACCAGCAGGCAAGGGAGGCTGTGGAGGAAAAGGAAGCCAGACTGGAAGAGGAGAAGGCACAGCTTGATGAAATGAAGGCTTCTGCGGAAGCGGAGCACGAACGTTTTTCCGGGCTGATCAGTCAGACGCAGGGAAGCATTTCCGCCTATTCGGACCAGATCGCGAGCGCGGAAGCTCAAGTGGAGGCGCTGGAAGCGCAGATCGCGGCGCAGAATGAGAATATAGAGGCTCTGCAGAAGCAGCTGGAGGAGGAGATCAGGAAATCCCGGCTGGCGGCGCAGTCGAGCTGGCGCGACATTTCCGAAGTGACCTTTACGGAAGACGACAGATACCTTCTGGCAAATCTGATCTACTGCGAGGCGGGCGGAGAGCCTTACGCGGGGCAGGTGGCAGTGGGAGCTGTCGTGATCAACCGCGTGCTCAGTTCTGTCTTTCCGAATACGGTATCTTCCGTCATCTATCAGAGCGGTCAGTTTGAGCCTGTATCGACGGGCCGTCTGGCGCTTGCCCTGGCGGAAAACCGGGCGACGGAAAGCTGCTACCGGGCGGCCGATGAAGCGATGAGCGGTGTGACCAATGTGGGAACCTGTGTGTTTTTCCGGACGCCTATCCCTGGCCTGGAGGGAATCAACATCGGGGGTCATGTGTTCTATTAAAAGAAAGGCGGATGTCAGAGTATGCTTTCCTGACATCCGCCTTTTGTAATTCATGTGAAAGTAAAGCCGGAATCGAAACGTTCCATGGGGCGGGAGAGCTCGGGAAGCTTTCCGGCATAGACAGACTGAAGAAGCCTGTTCAGGGAGCGCAGCGCAGCCCGCAGCATGGGGATGTCCAGGACTCCGGCTTCCAGCGCATCGGCCATTTCCGCCAGGTCCACCACCTTGACGAATCCGTCAGGGTAGATGATGACGTCAGCAAGCAGATCGGTAACGATGAGGGAAGCGGTGTCAGGCTCATATGCAGGGGATATGATATCGCAGTAATGGTAGAGAAGGGTGTTGTCAGCGTCATAAAACCGGCTGATCTTATAGCCTTCATCGAGATAATAGCAGGAAAATCCGTGGCTGAGGTCTGGCCTCGGTTTCAGCGCCTTCCATGAGGTCACAAGAAGGCTGGGCTCATTCAGAAGGATAACATCGTCCTTGAGACGGACGCATTCCTCCGGGATCAGACGTCTGCGGTACAGAGCGGAAACTGTCATGGGCCCCTCCTTCTCCAGCCATGCGGCAGGTACGAAAATATGTGAAAAATGTTGGATATGTTCAGAATATTACGCTCTTTTACGGGTAATGTCAATGAAAAGACTGCCGTAATGGACAGAATGGTGAAAAAAGGGTATAATCAGTAGCAAAAGTGCAACAAAACAGTGCGGGGAGACAGAATACAAAAAAGGATGGAAAACGATGCGGGAAGAGATACAGAAAGTGATTGACAATGTAGGAAAAGTTATCATCGGCAAAGAGGGGATCACCAGAAAGCTTCTTGCAGCTATTCTTGCGGACGGGCATGTACTCCTTGAGGATGTGCCCGGGACGGGGAAAACGAAGCTGGCAAAGTCGCTGGCGGCGTCGCTGGGAATCCGGATGGGCAGGATCCAGTTCACGCCGGATATGCTGCCTGCAGATATCACGGGACTTCATGTTTACAGCAGGGAAAAGGAACGCTTTGAGCTGAAAAAGGGGCCTGTTTTCACCAATATCCTGCTTGCCGATGAGATCAACCGTGCGACGCCCAGGACGCAGGCCGGCCTGCTGGAATGCATGGAGGAGAAGCAGGTCACGATCGACGGGGAGACATTGAAGCTGGAGAAACCGTTTTTTGTGATCGCAACACAGAATCCGGTGGAGACGGCGGGAACCTTCCCGCTGCCGGAAGCGCAGACAGACCGTTTTATGATGAAGCTGTCCATGGGATTTCCGGACAGGGACGAGGAGACAGCCATCCTGCAGGCATACAGCCAGAAAGATCCTCTGGAAGAACTTCAGGCAGTAATGACAAAGGAGGAGCTCCTTTCCCTGAAGGAGGAAGCGGCGCGGGTGTATGTGCATCCGCTTGTGGCAGGATATCTGGCAGATATCGCCGGGGCGACCAGAAAGAGGGAAAAGGTGATCGCGGGCGTGAGCCCGAGAGGAACGCTTGCGCTGATGCGTGCTGCGAAAGCGCTTGCCTGCATGGAGGGGCGCGGGTTTGTGATCCCGGACGATGTGAAGGAGCTGGCTCCGGATGTGCTCGCGCACAGGCTGATCTTTTCTTTTGGAAACAGCAGGCAGGAGGATGCGCTCAGGCTGATGGAGGAGATCTTGGCGCAGGTGCCCGTGCCGGTAGAGGATTTTGAAAGGTGATAGGGCTGACGCTCCTGAAGGGGGATCAAGATGCTGATTTTATGGATAGGTCTGGGCGCGGCCGCCTTCTATTTCCTGCAGGCGTGGATTTATGCGCGGTTCTGGGACCACGGGATAAGTGCTAGACTTTTTTTCTCCGCGGAAAGCGCCGGGGAGGGGGAGCTGTGTTATCTGTCGGAGCAGGTGGAAAACAGAAAGGCGCTTCCTCTTCCCATGCTGAAGGTGAAATTTCAGGTTTCCAGGAAGCTGAAATTTGAGGATGAGGGAGACAGCGCGGTGACGGACCAGTATTACCGGAATGATATCCTCTCTCTCGGACCCAACCAGCGTGTGACGAGGAGGATTGCCTTCCGCTGTACGGCGCGCGGATATTACCGCATCAGCGGGCTGGATCTGGTGGCTTCCGACCTGTTTCTCAGCAGAGAGATGGTGGA
Source organism: Candidatus Eisenbergiella merdipullorum (assembly GCA_019118445.1). Lineage (GTDB taxonomy): Bacteria > Bacillota > Clostridia > Lachnospirales > Lachnospiraceae > Eisenbergiella > Eisenbergiella merdipullorum. The sequence goes on from DWYY01000058.1 coordinate 25,812, forward strand.
GCGCATCGGGGAGGAGAGCGTTCTGTATGTATATCCCAGGCCCGCCCGCGGTGTGTCGCTGGATGCGGCTATCCGCAGGCTGAACGGGGAGATCCTCGCAAAACGCCATCTGCTCGAGGATCCCTTTGAATACAGGGGAATCCGGGAATATGCGCCGTTCGACGAGCAGAGGTCGATCAACTGGAAGGCTACGGCGCGGATGGATGAACTGATGGTGAACATGCGCGGATATACGGCTCTGCGCGCAGTCCGGATCTTTCTGAACCTGGAGGATCGGGGGATCTGGAAGCGGCAGGAGCTCCTAGAGCTGTGCATCCGCATCGCGGCTCGGATCGCTTCCGAGATGCTCAGGCAGGGAGTTCGGACAGCCGTTTACTGCAATGCCAGGGATATTCTTTCCGGAGAAGTGATGCATCTGGCCCCAGGTGCGGGGGCAGGACACATGGAACAGCTGAACCGGGCGTTCGCAAGGCTGGATCTGGAGGAACCTGCCGTTCCCTTTCAGGAAGTCTTTGGAGGGGAGCTGGAGGCGGAAGGAAAGGATACGGCTACGCTGTTTCTTTCGGCGGAAACGGATGAGGGGTTTCAGGAGCTGATCGGAAGCTTTGCGCGTACCGGAGCGGATTTTACCTGGATGTGTCCCATGATGCCAAGGATGGAAAGCGGCGTGACGGAGCCGGAACGGCTTCATTTTGTCAGGCTGGATGCGGAGGAGATGCTGAATGAATGAAAAGTGGATGAGACCGGTGGAACTGGTGGAGATCATTCTGAATTTTCTTACGGTATTTTTCCTGGAAACGGCTCTGTTTTCTGCCTTTGTGCCGCTTGGCAGCGCGGTGGAAAGCGATGCCTTTTATCCGGCGCCCCTTACGGCGCAGCTTCTGCTCGTGACTGTTCCGGCCTGTTTCTGGCTGATCCGGATCTTTGTCTCCCGTTTCTGGCTTTTCATGCTCCTGCATGCCGCCGTTTTTGCTGCGGCAGTGGGACTTTTGGGGGACGATGTGTTTCAGAGAGTCCTGTTCGGTTTTTTTGCGGCGCTTTATCTGATCGTCTCTTTCCGTGCGCGTTTACAGGACAGGCGGGAGGAGGAAGGCCTTCTCGGGCCTGTCGCTGCGGCTATTGCGGCGGCTGTTTCGTTCCTGCTGTGCGCCTATCTGGGTGATGGGGCGGCCTGCGGAAGGATTTTGAATGCCGCCCTGCTGTATGCGCTTCTGTTTTTTGCGGATACCTATATGAGAAACCTGGAACGATTTGTGCAGTTCAACAAATCCAGCAACGCGCACATTCCCGTGCGGCGGATGCTGATCCGGGGCGGAGGGCTGACGCTGGGATGCAGTATCTGTGTGGTGGCGCTCCTTGCGCTTGGAACGAATCAGCCGTTTATGGACCGGGCGGGGGAAATCCTGCAGAATGGGATCCTGTGGCTTGTCCGGGGATTGCTGCGGCTTGTGGGCCTGCTTTTAAGCTTGTTCGGAAGAAAGGAAGGCGGTACAGAAATAGCAGCGCAGCAGGAAGCTTCCGTGCAGCAGTTCATGACAGCCGAGATACAGGAGCAGCCCTTTTGGGTGGAGATCCTGCTGCAGATGCTTCAGTATCTGTTCCTTGCCGCGGGCGCAGCCTTTCTCATTTTTCTTTTGTACAGGGTGGTAGCCGCCGCAGTGAGAAGATTCAATGAGGGAAAGGTGAAGCGTACAGAGGACGGACAGAAGGCGGAGGAAATCCGGGAAACGCTGAGGACGGAAAGAAGGAAACGAAAAAAAGAGGATTCCCTCAGGATCTTTGCAAGGACGCCGGAGGAAAAAATCCGGAGGATATTTGTCAGGACGATACAGCATACGGCGCGTTTCCGCAACCCGGAAGGCCGTCCGGGCGGGGAAAGAGGAAGGGATCTGTGGAGAAAAGACGCCAGGGAGAGCCTGGTGCGCGCGAAAACAGCCAGGGAGCTTGCATTCCTGCTGGACGGCCATGGCGGTGAAACTGAAAACAGCGCGTTTGAAGAACTCGCCCGTCTGTATGAGAAGGCAAGATATGCCGGCATCTCTTATCCTAAGGGGATGCCTCCGGATGACGGACAACGGCGGGAAATCTGCACCGCGGAGGATGTGAAGCGGGCGGAAGCCTGCCGGGCGGAACTGGCGGGGAAGAAGGGATGACGAAAAACAAATCGGTCCCATGTGCATAATATAAATCATAAAAGGAAGATCGAGGCTCCGCCGGGTGTTTTTGTGCTACGGCGGACTTGGAAAGGAGCACATGGACGATTTCAGGAAAAATCCGGGAGGCTTTCCGCCCTTTTACCCAAAGACGGGAGCGGAAGGCAGGAGAAACCAGGCCGGGATGGGCGGGAGGGCGCTGCCTTTTTATATGACATATCCTCTGCCCATGTTCTGGGAGGAAGAGGATGCGGCGTCGCGGGATCTGGATTATCTGATCCAGCTTTATCCGGAGAAGGCAAAAAAATACCGGGAAAGGATCAGCAGAATCCTGGACAGCATGGATTACCGGGGAAGCATGATCTATGATGAGTATCCGGACAGACTGGCGCTGTTCCGGCTTGCGGAAAATATCCAGTCGCAGATCCAGGAAGAAGAAGAAAAGGAAGCGGCATCCGGGAACGGGAATGCAGGGGAAAGAACGGCGGCCGGGACTCCTGGTCAGATGGCAGACCGGAAAGACAGAAAGACGCTGATCCAGATCCTGCTTTATTATGAGATTTTCCGGAGACGGCGCGGACGCGGGAAATCCTGGAGGGGATGGAGTCCCGGAGGAGAAAATGGCAGTTTTTAAAAATATCGGTTGAGTATTCCCGGAAAAATTATTACAATGGTTGTGGCGGACGAAAAACAGGGGGCGCAGGAGGTCCGGAAAGCAAAAAGGCTTTGCGGAACGTCTGCGCCGTCTTTCCGATTGACAGAAAGGATATGCGGAATGGATGAATTACGCGCTCTTTTGCAGGAAAGCCTGAATGGAGGGCTGTATCAGATGACGGCGGGAGGCCCGAGAAAAAAGGAAGGAGATACCCGTCTGAAGGTGAGGCCAGTCATGATCCGGGACAGGCTTCTTTTTCAGGTGGAATCCTTCCGCGGCAATCAGGTCTTCCACAGGAACCTGCCTGCAAAGGAAGCTCTGGAGACCATCCTGGAGGCGATGTCCGGCTTCCGCCAGCTTTCCGTACAGACGTCCCGTTTTCAGGCGGAGGCGCTGGTGAGCAAAAAAGGAAAAGTAACGGTAAGGAAAAAAGAAAACAAGACGCGTCAGGCACAGGACGGGCCTGACGCGCTCCGGCTGGCGCATAACAGAAAGAAAAAATATATTTTGGAGGAAGGCCGTCCAGTCCCTTTCCTCATCGATCTGGGCGTCCAGACGACAGACGGCAGGACGGTAAAGAGCAGGTATGATAAATTCCGCCAGATCAACCGGTTTCTGGAATTCATCGCCGATATCATGCCCATACTTCCAAAGGACAGATGTGTGAGGATCATTGATTTCGGCTGCGGGAAAAGCTATCTGACCTTTGCCATGTATTATTATCTGCATGAGCTCTGCGGTCTGGATATCCGCGTGACCGGGCTGGACCTGAAGGCGGACGTGATCAGACACTGCAGTGGGCTGGCTGAGAAATATGGTTATCAGAAGCTGGATTTCCTGCAGGGGGATATCGCAGATTTTGAAGGAGAGGACAGCGTGGATATGGTGGTGACCCTTCATGCCTGCGATACGGCTACGGACTATGCGTTGTACAAGGCGGTGAAATGGAACGCGGAGGTCATCCTGTCCGTTCCCTGCTGCCAGCATGAGGTGAACCGGCAGATCAGAAGCGAGGCGCTCGCCCCGGCCCTGAAATACGGCCTGATAAAGGAGCGCATGTCAGCCCTGTTTACGGATTCCATCCGCGCCTGCCTGCTGGAGGAACAGGGCTATGAGACACAGCTTCTGGAGTTCATCGATATGGAACATACGCCTAAGAACATTCTCATCCGCGCGGTGAAAAAGCAGGGTGCGGAAGGCGTAAGGAAAGACACCGGCGTGAAGAAAATGACGGAATTTCTGCATGTGCATACCTGCCTGCAGGAGCTGTTCGGAAAATAAATCCCGGGCGGCCTGCTGGCTGACCGAAAGAAAAAGAAAACAGGAGCGTTCATGAAAAAAACGATTATCAGGGGCTGTGTATGTGTTGTCACATTCGTGGCGGCGCTCATCATAAGCAGCATGCTGCTGAACAGGGGAAATACGGATATGACGGTGGATATGGAGCCTTCCAGGCTCCCGTTGGTATATGTGGATGCGGACGGCCTGCGCGTCAACATGATGAACGGCTACCTGAACGAGATGGAAGAGGAATACATGATCGGCAGGATCATGCCGATCGGGATGGACAGAAGGCTTTCCGTCGGAATTTTAACATACGGGGAACCGGTGGAGGCGGTAGCATTTGAAGTGCGAAGCGCCGACGGGACAAGGCTGGTGGAGGATACCGAGGTTACGGGCTTAAAGGAGGAGAACGGCGTTATCCGGGCGGATATCGTTCTGAAAGACCTGATCGATGAAGGAACGGAATATTGCCTGATCTTCAAACTCACCCTGGAAGATGAAAAGGAAGCCTCCTATTATATGAGGGTGGTCCAGGAGGAAAATTCCGGTGTGCAGGAAAAGCTGGACTTTGTTGCGGATTTCAGCGAATCTACCTTTGATGATGCCTCCTGCGCCAGCCTCGCCGTCTATATGGAGACGAATTCAGGAGCGGATAATTCAACGCTGAGCCGGGTGACGATCCACAGCAGCCTGGATCAGCTTGGCTGGGGAAATCTGGATGTGCGCCGGGAGACGGAACCGGTATTTACCATTCAAGACATGACGGAACAGACGGCAGCGATCACTGTGGAGTATCTAGTGAGCTATACCAGATATGAAAGAGAGGTCTATGCGTTCGTAAAAGAGGTCTATCGGATCCGGACAGGGACTGAGAGAATGTATCTGCTCGATTATGAACGCACCATGAACGAATATTTTGCCGGGGATTCCTCTGCTTTTGTGGATGAGGAAGTGGTGCTCGGCATCCGTGACACCGACGTGGAGATGGCGGAGAGCGAAGGAGGGAACATTGTTGCTTTCGCTCAGAACGGCGTGCTGTACAGCCTGAATATAACGGAAAACAAGATGGCAAAGCTGTTTTCCTTTCATGATCCGGGAAATCTGGACGAAAGAGCATTCATAGATGGGAGGAATTTTAAAATCCTGCAGGTAGACGAGGCGGGGAATGTCTTTTTCATGGTATATGGATATATCAGCGCGGGGCGCAGGGAAGGGCTGTGCGGCGCCCAGGTCTATTTTTATGACAGCTCTGCGAATACGGTAGAGGAGCTGGCCTTCCTGCCGGGAGAAAAGTCTCCTGAAATCCTGAAGGCGCAGATCGATCAGCTCGCTTATATCAACGGAAAATATGAATTGTATCTGTTCTTGAACGACAGCATCTGCTGTGTGCATCTGGACACCCAGACGGTGGATGTAACGGCAGAGAACCTGAGCATGGACAGCTGCCGTGTCTCTGAGAGCAATCGGATGATCGCATGGCAGAACGGAGAAAAATATGCGGCCGATTCCCTGATCCTGATGAATTTAAGCACCGGTGAACAGACAGAAATCCAGGCCGGAAGCGGAAATTATATCCTTCCTCTCGGCTTTATGGGAGAGGATATCGTATATGGGATCGCCAGACAGTCGGATCTTGTGCGGGATGACACGGGGGCTGTTGTCTTCCCAATGTATCAGGTCAGGATTCAGGATGAAAGCGGAGAAATCCTGATGACCTATGAAAAGGAGGGCTTTTATGTCACCGGCTGTGAGATGAGTGGCAACCAGATCATTTTAAGCCGCGTGGAAAGGGATTTCCAGGGGGATTATGCGGCATGTGAGGAGGACCAGATCGTGAGCAGCGAGACGGAAACCCCGAGGGCCAACACGATCATCACAGTTCCCACGGAAAATGACGACCGCCTGACAGAGATCCAGCTGCGAAGCAGCGTGAAAACCGGGCAGTTAAAATTTCTTACGCCCGGCGAGGTGCTCTATGAAGGAAGCAGGCAGGTGGATATACCGCCGTCAGAAGAAAATGTAGAGCTCTACTATGTGTACAGCCTGGACGGAGAAGTCACGTTCGCAGCTGATCCCCGGGAAGCGATAGAACTGGCGCAGGAGACTTCCGGTTTCGTAACAGCGCGAGGAGGCTTCTATATCTGGAGGACGGAACGGCTTCATACAGCAAACCAGATCATGGCCATTGAAGGGACGGCTGCCGGAGAAGAAAGAGACAGCCTGGAGGTATGTCTGGATGCAATCCTTTCCTATGAGGGCGTGACCAGAAATACGGGATACCTGCTGGAACAGGGAAAAACGGTATCGGAAATCCTGCAGGAAAACATGGAGAATGTGCTGGTCCTTGATCTAACGGGATGCAGTCTGGAGAGTGTCCTGTACTATCCGGACCGGGAAATCCCAGTGCTCGCTCTCCTGGACGACGGTAGCGCGGTCCTGATCACCGGCTTTAATGAAAGAAATGTGATCCTGATGGACCCGCAGACCGGCCAGATTTCCCGGATGGGACAAAACGACGCAGCAGCCTGGTTTGAAGAGAACGGAAATGTCTTCCTCTCTTATATGAGGACTGAGTGAAGGCAGAAAGGAATAAAAAAGATACAAAATAAATTTGGGAGACAGCCGGCATCGGCCGTCTCCCTTGCCGTTTCAGAAGACTTCAGAAGTTTTCCTGGAAAATCTGGGAGCGGTATTTATTTAACGTAAATGCGAGCAGCAGTCCGAGGACTCCGCAGGAAATGATCTCTCCGGCTCCCACAGTCAGAAAGGAAAGCCAAAGAGGAGTAATGCCGTAGGCATAACGTAGTACGAACGGGACGATGACAGTATTCGCGATAATGGGGGGAAGGGGAGCCAGAAGCGCCTTCCGGGGAAAGCCTTTTTCAGATGTATTCCATATGCTTCTCAGCTTCCGGGTTCCCAATGCGCCGATCAGGGTGGCGATGGAACCGAAAATGATGTCCGGAAGGGCGCAGCCTGTCAGGATGTTGCTGATCAGACAGCCGACGAAAAGTCCGGGGATCGCGGCGGGGGTAAACAGGGGAAGGATGGTAAGAGCTTCCGAGAAACGGACCTGAACGGCATAATTGGCAAGTCCTAAGGCGTTGGCCACGAAGGTGAGCACAACATAGAGGGCGGCGATCATCGCCGCCTGGGTCAACAGATGGATGCTTTTCTTGTTCATTTTTTCTTTTCTCCTTTAGTTTTGTTTTACGAGTGGAAGGTCTCGAACACTCGGCACATTTTACGGCGGTGACCGCCGGCAAGCCCTGATAGACCTTGGTTTTTAGAGGGTTTGCAACGTGTGGTAGTATAGCATGAAAAGAGCGGGAAATCAACCTTTAAGCCCAAATTATGCCAAAATCGATTGCTGATATGGAGTGATATGTTATTTCCCTTGAATTTAAGTTGGTTTTAGAAATAGCCGCCAATCTTTGCTAGGGACTGGGCGGTTATTTCTTTGCGTCTATGTAAGCTATCAGGGTGGGGGAAGACCAGCGATAACAGTTCAAAGTCGATCATATCCATCCCCTCTTTCGTGCCGGATTCCCGGAGTTGAAGCCCTGCCTCAAAAATGACTCTGCTGCGGCCCAAAAAAGGATGCCGCCTAAGGCGGCATCCTCAATGGGATAATTCATTTAAAAAAATGGAAGATCAGAGCTTTCCGCTCCGGTACTTCGCCAGAAGCTTCTGGATTTTTTCGTTGGGACTTAACAGATCGCTGATGGAGGTATCATGGTTCAGCGTATCAATGAGGTAAGCCACATATTTGCTCATGCTGCAGTTGACGTACCATTCGCGTTCGAGCAGTTCCGGCGGCTGATAGATCAGATTGGTGGTCAGCACGCGGTCGATGATTCCTTCTTGATAGGCCTTATCAAAGCTGGCGAGACCGTTTGTGAACAGGCCGAAGGTGGCGCAGATGAAGATCTTGCGGGCCTTTCTCTTCTTCAGAGCGGCGGCAACCTCGCAGACGCTTTCGCCGGAGGAGATCATATCGTCGATGATGAGCATATCCTTGCCCTCCACATCGGAGCCAAGGAACTCGTGGGCAACGATCGGGTTGCGGCCGTTGACGATGCGGGTATAGTCCCTTCTCTTATAGAACATGCCCATGTCCAGGCCGAGTACGTTGGCAATGTAGATGGCACGGCTCATGCCGCCTTCGTCGGGGCTGATGACCATCATATGGTCCGCGTCGATGATAAGATCCTTCTGATTGCGAAGCAGGTTCTTGATGAACTGATAAGCGGGCTGCACAGTCTCAAAGCCATGCAGGGGAATCGCGTTCTGGACTCTCGGATCGTGCGCGTCGAAGGTAATGATATTTTCCACGCCCATGTGTACCAGTTCCTGCAGGGCGATGGCGCAGTCCAACGACTCACGGCTGGAACGCTTGTGCTGCCTGCCTTCATACAGGTAGGGCATGATGACGTTGATCCTGCGGGCCTTGCCTCCGACGGCTGAGATGATGCGCTTCAGGTCCTGATAATGGTCGTCAGGGGACATATGGTTTTTCTCTCCGAAGAGGGAATAGGTCAGGCTGTGATTTACTACATCCACGAGAAGATAAAGATCCATTCCGCGGACGGACTCCTCAATGACTCCCTTTGCCTCGCCGGTCCCGAAACGGGGCACACGGCTTTTCAGCAGATAAGAATCGCGCTGATAGCCAGCAAAGATCAGGCTGTTTTTATGCTCGCTTTCCCTTTCCCTGCGCCATTTCACAAGATAGTGGTCCACCTGTTCGCCAAGGGACTGACAGCCTGCCAGGGGGATAATGCCGAGAGAGCCTGCAGGGATCGTTTCCAAGTTTCTTTTTTCTTCCGCCATGGGAGTCCTCACTTTCTGTTTGCTTGTCTTTTCCTGTACATCCGGATGTCCGGGCCTGTGAGCTTGCAGAAGTCAAAACTGCTGGTGATCCGGGAAAAGATCCTGTCCTGATACCTTTCCTTCAGTTCAGGGAGAGAAAGATTGGTGGAAATGATCATACTCTTTCCCCGGCTGATGCGTTCATTCAGAACAGTAAAAAGGTGGGAGAGCGTAAAAGGCGTACTCTGCTCCGTCCCAAGATCATCGATGACCAGCAGGTCACAGTTGTAAAGATCATTATATAAATAATCCAGGTTGTCCTGTCTTTTTATATCAAAGGCATTGCGCGAGAGCGTATCAAACAGAATGGATGCGCTGAAATAGATCACGGAATGACCGCTCTCGATCACCTCTCTGGCGATGCAGTTGCTCAAAAAGGTTTTTCCGGTTCCGACCGTACCGTAAAAAAACAGATTCCGGGCGGGCTTTCCAAAGGATTCGGCAAAATCCCTGCATTTGCGGACGACAGCCTGAAAACCCGGAAGGCTGTTTTCATCGAAATATTCATAGGAGAGCGTATCGAAATTTTCCTTCTCCAGGATTTCCTTGAGATTGGACTGCTGATAGAGCAAGGCGATCTCCGCTTGGCGGAAGCAGTGGCATTTCCGGCCGTCGATATATCCGGTATCCCGGCAGTCGGGACAGTCGTATACCGGTTCCAGATAATTGTCCGGCAGCCCAGCCTTGCGCAGAAGTTCCTTTTTATCCCGGCTGAGCCTGTGGAGCTGTTCCTTCAGGACGCTGAGGGCGTTGGGATCTCCGTTCAGCATTTTCTTTCCCTGGGAAACGGAAAGCGTGGCCACAGATTCATCCAGCAGTCGGTAGCCCTTCACGTTGGCATAGACAAAATTAAGCCTTTCCTCCCTCAGGTGCCTGTTGCGCGTCTGCTTCTGCTCATATACCCTCATGATCGTATTATACTGCGTATTCGTTAAAGCCACGGCTGTTCTCCTTCCAAGCTTGTGATCCGGCGGGACCCGGCCGCCCGGACGGAGCCGTCAGCTGTGCAGCAGTTCCTTTTCCAGGGCATCATAATCATAGCTGTTCTGCATAAAGCGGTTGTATCTGTCGGCAGAGCGTTCCCTCGCCTGCCGGACGGGCTTTTCCTTCTGGAACCCTTCATCCAGACGCGTGATATCGGACAGATGGTGCACGCCGGATTCCTTCCAGGAGGAAAGGATCTTATCCGCGTATTCGAATCGGTGCCTGTCTGTGGCGAGAACGGTCCGTTCACAGGCTTCCATGATAATGGAAGGTTCAAAACCGTATTCTTCTCTCCAGCGGCGGATGAATTCGGCTTCCCGTCTGGTGGGAGCGTTCGTCTTGCCGAGAGAGTTCATGATGGTATAGACTGTCTTGTCATATTTCCCGGCCTGCCTTTCCGCTTCGGCAGGCGTGCTGACGCCGGCTTCCGCCCAGCTTATGGCGACCTTCTCCATGTAACGGAAGTCCTTCTTGCCCCGTTCCACGCAGTACTGGAGGAGATAATCGATCAGATCGTCGGAAAAATGGAGCCTGTCCGAGAAGAAAAGGATCGATTTGATATCGGAAGGGCTGAGCGTCCTTCCCAGGTACTGCTCCGCGATGAAAAGAAGCTGGGCGGTGGAATCCTTCTGCTGAAACGCCTTCAGATCATCCAGTGAATAAGAAGGCTTAGAATACGGTCCGGATTCCTGTGCAGACGTTTTCTTCTGATCCGGAACGGACTTCGCCGGAGCGGCCTGCTTTTCGGACAGGTCCACAAGACGGATCCCGGTAAGATTTCCGGCCGCGTCAGATTCCAGCAGGAGCACGCCGCACTTTTCCCAGTATTTCAACGCGCGCATCACGTCCTTTTCCGTATGGTTGAACGTATCGGCGATCCCTGATATATCCAGGGACCGCTCCGCGCTCTGCATGCTTGCGTTCACGGAACGCAGAAGATACAGATATATTTTTAACTGCGCGTCATTGGCCTGCGGCATGAACTCGTCGATAAAGCGGTTGGACACAATGGTAACATCGGCGCAGCTATCCTGATAGATTTTCAGACAGCCCATAATCTCACCTGTTTTTCCGTATGTAAAATTCCTCATATTTTAAGCAAATGAATTATATCATACGCCCCCGGAAAAAGGAACCGTCATTTTGCTGAAAAACCCGGTCCCATGCGGCGTTCCGCAAAAATGTGGATATTGTGGAAATGTGGATGTTTTTGTAGAGTCCAGGTAAAAAGGGATTGTGGATAAAAAAATATCCACATCATTCATACACATGAAAAATGTGGATATTGTGGATAACTATTGTCCGAGAAGGTCCTCTCCAATGTTTACAACGTTTCCCGCCCCCATAGTTATCAACAGGTCGCCGGGGGTGCAATTTTCCAGGATAAATTTTTCTATCTCATCAAAAGAAGGAAAATAATGGCAGTCCGTTCCCAGTTTTTTGATCTCCTGGCAGAGTAGGGCGGAGCTGATCCCCAGCGTATCGGTTTCCCTCGCTGCGTAGATATCGGCCAGAATGACCCTGTCGGCAAGGGAAAGAGCTTTTGCAAACTCATGGAAAAACGCCTTTGTGCGCGTATAGGTATGCGGCTGGAAGACACACCAGAGCGTTTTGTGAGGATAGTCGGCGGCGGCCTTCAAGGTCGCTTCGATCTCCGTCGGGTGATGGGCGTAATCGTCTATGATGGTGACGCCCCCGACGGTGCCTTTATATTCAAAACGGCGGTCAGTTCCGTGGAAATCATGCAGGCTCTCCGCTGCCTGCTTCATGTCAAGCCCCAGGTGATCGGCCAGCGCGAGAGCGGCTGTGGCGTTCAGGATGTTATGCACGCCGGGAACGCTGAGGCGGACCGGAAGCTGCTTTTCTCCACAGTGAAAGGTGAAGGAAGCATGGGCTTCTTCATCATGTGCCGCATCCGTGAAGTAACAGTCATCCTCCGGCGAGTTTCCGAAGGTGACGACACGGCAGGAAAGGCCGTCCGTTATTTCGGAGAGCGCTGGAATGGAACCGTTTATGATAAGAAGGCCGTCCTCCGGGATCAGTTCGGCAAAGCGCCGGAAGGAGGAACGGATATCCGCAAGATCCTTAAAAAAGTCCAGATGATCTTCTTCTATATTCAGGATGATGCCGATCTTGGGGAAAAAGCTCAGGAAGCTGTTGGTATATTCGCAGGCTTCCGTCAGAAAAAGCTCTGAGCCGCCCACGCGGATGTTCCCGCCGATATCTTTGAGGACGCCGCCCACGGAAATGGTGGGATCGGTCTTCGCCGACAGGAGGATTTCCGCGATCATGGAGGTGGTCGTGGTCTTCCCATGCGTTCCGCTGACCGCGATGGGAAGCTTATAATTTTTCATCATCTGTCCCAGAAGCTGTGCGCGCGTGAGACTGGGGAGACCACGCCGCCTCGTTTCCATAAGCTCCGGATTGTCTTCATGGACGGCGGCGGTATAGACGACCAGGTCCACGTCAGCTTCGATATTTTCCGCCTTCTGCGGCCTGCCATAGTGGATGAGGGCGCCCTGCTCTTCCAGACGTTTTGTCAGAGGGGAGCAGTTCCAGTCTGAGCCGGAGACGCGGAAGCCTTCGGAAAGGAGGATTTCCGCAAGGCCGCTCATGCTGATGCCGCCGATGCCGATGAAATAGACATGGACCGGATGGTTGAAATCTACCTGATATATATAAGACATAAGGATGACCTTCCTTTCTGATTCCCGTGTTGACTCTGATATGTATTATACGCACTGCGGATAAAAAAACCAATAGGAAATTGGAAAATGAAGAACAGAAAACGTAATTTCATGAAAAAAACGGGAGTATTTGTTGAAAATACAAGAAAAATGCGGAAGATGACGTCGAAGAAAATTATTAAAAACACACAATGCATGGTATTGCGGAGAAAAAAATATGTAAAATATCTACTAATTTTGCTTCCTTTTCACAGAAAGAGACTGTAAATAATTATTCACTTTTGTACAAGCGTGTGTTATAATCTTCTTACGTAATATATGTTAATCTATGCAATACGTGATGCAGGAACATGAGGTGATGACATGGTAAAGAAAGAAATGATTGCTATGCTGCTTGCCGGCGGTCAGGGAAGCAGGCTGGGAGTCCTGACCTCGAAGGTGGCAAAGCCGGCGGTATCCTTTGGCGGGAAGTACCGCATTATCGATTTCCCGCTGAGCAACTGTATCAACTCTGGAGTGGATACGGTCGGGGTGCTTACGCAGTATCAGCCCCTCCGGCTGAATACGCATATCGGAATCGGCATACCGTGGGATCTGGACCGGAATATAGGAGGCGTTACTGTCCTTCCTCCCTATGAGAGGAGCGAGAATAGCGAATGGTATACCGGAACGGCGAATGCGATTTATCAGAATATTGATTATATGGAGAGCTATAATCCGGATTATGTCCTGATCCTGTCGGGCGACCACATTTACAAGATGGATTATGAAGTCATGCTGGACTATCATAAGCAGCATAATGCGGAATGCACGATCGCGGTCATGCCCGTGCCGATGGAGGAAGCGAAGCGGTTCGGCATCATGATCGCGGATGAGGACGGAAGGATCACCGATTTTGAGGAGAAACCGGCGAACCCCAGGAGCAATCTGGCTTCGATGGGAATTTACATATTTAACTGGAAGACGCTGAAGGAAGCCCTGATCGCAAAGTCAGAGCAGCCTAACCTGGATTTTGGAAAACATGTCATCCCCTACTGCCATGAGAATGGCGCACCGATGTACGCGTATGAGTTTAACGGTTACTGGAAGGACGTTGGAACTTTAAGCTCCTACTGGGAGGCCAATATGGAGCTGATCGACATTGTGCCGGAGTTCAATCTGTATGAAGAATACTGGAAGATCTATACGAAGAGCGAGATCCTCCCGCCGCAGTACGTCTCTTCAGAAGGGCTGATCGAGAGAAGCATCGTGGGTGAGGGGAGTGAGATTTCCGGTCAGATCTACAATTCCGTGATCGGATGCGGCGTGGTGATCGGCAAGAATACGGTCATCAGGGACTCCATCATCATGAACAATACGGTGATCGGAGAAGGCTGCGAGCTGAATAAGGCCATTGTTGCCGAGAATGTCCGGATCGGGGACGATGTGAAGATAGGGATCGGCGAGGAAGTCGAAAATGATATAGCGCCCCATATCTATAACAGCGGACTCGCTACCGTCGGAGAAAAGAGCGTGATCCCTAAGGGCATTTCAATCGGGAAAAATACCGTCGTTTTCGGCGAGACCGAAAGCGCTGATTATCCGGATGGGGTTCTCCCCGGAGGCAAATCTTTGATTAAGGCAGGTGAGGAAAAGTGAGAGCGATAGGAATTATTTTGGCCGGCGGCAACAATCACAGAATGAAAGAGTTATCCAGGAAAAGGGCCATTGCGGCAATGCCGATCGCTGGCAGCTACAGAAGCATCGATTTCGCGCTCAGCAACATGACCAACTCTCATATCCAGAAGGTGGGCGTGTTCACCCAGTACAATGCCAGAAGCCTGAACGAGCATCTGAATTCTTCCAAATGGTGGGATTTCGGGCGCAAGCAGGGCGGCCTGTTCATATTTACCCCCACGGTGACGGCGGACAACAGCTTCTGGTACAGAGGGACGGCGGATGCCATGTATCAGAACCTGTCCTTTTTAAAGAGCAGCCATGAGCCCTATGTGGTCATCGCATCGGGCGACTGCGTATACAAGATGGATTACAACAAAGTGCTGGAGTATCACATCGATAAGAAGGCGGACATCACCATCGTCTGCAAGGAAATGCCTGCCGGGACCAATCTGGAGCGCTATGGAACCATCAAGATGAACGAGGACAGCCGGATCGAGGAATTTGAGGAAAAGCCCATCGTTGCGAAATCCAATACGATCTCCTGCGGCATATATGTGATCCGCAGAAGGCTCCTCATCGAAATGATCGAGCGCTGCGCGATGGAGGACAGATATGATTTCGTCAAGGACATCCTGATCCGCTACAAGAACCAGAAGCGTATCTACGGCTATAAGATCAAGGAGTACTGGCGTAACATCGCTTCGGTGGAAGACTATTTTGCCACCAACATGGACTTCCTGAAGCCGGAGATCAGGAACTATTTCTTTCATCAGTACCCGGACATCTATTCCAAGGTGGATGATCTTCCTCCCGCGAAGTACAATGTGGGCGTCAAGGTCTCGAACAGCCTGATCTCCAGCGGCTGCATCATCAATGGAACGGTGGAGGATTCTGTGATCTTCAAAAAATCCTTTATCGGGAATAACTGCTATATCAAGAATTCCATTATCTTGAATGACGTATATATCGGCGACAACACACATATCGAAAACTGCATCGTAGAGAGCCGGGATACGATCCGGGCCAATACCTATTATAAAGGCGAAGATGGAATCAAGATCGTGGTTGAAAAGAACGAAAGGTATGTCATCTAAAGATAAAAGGGGGAACCTCACATGAAGATTACAGACGTGCGTGTACGTAAGATCACCAAGGAAGGAAAGATGAAAGCCATCGTTTCTATTACAATAGACGACGAGTTTGTGGTACACGACATAAAGGTAATTGAAGGCGAGAAGGGATTGTTCATCGCAATGCCCAGCAAGAAAGCCGCTGACGGCGAATATCGGGACATTGCGCATCCGATCAATCAGGCGACGAGAGAAAATATCCAGAACATCATCCTGGACAGATATGAGAAGGCGTTGACGGAGCCGGACGAGATGGCATGAAACGACCCACGGGTCTGAAAAAAAGTGTTGACTTTCAATTCTGCGGATGCTAGTATACTGATATCGCAAAGGCTGTGAAGGAAAGAGTAGCCTGCCGCGGGCATAGACCAGAGAGAGGGGCATATGCTGGAAGCTCCTTTATGCCGGGTATGGGGAAGACCGCTCCGGAGCCGCTGTAAGATGGAAGGATCCTTTGAGAGGGCCGGTTCCGGAATTACAGACGTGGATCCGCGTTAAGGATGAGGATTTGAAAGAATCTGAAGAGAAAAGTTAAGGTGGAACCGTGCGTCATGCGCAGGAATTGATGACCGCACCCTTAGAAGAACAGGAAGCTGTTTTTCTGAGGGTGTTTTTTGTTGGAAAGGAGAATATGAAAATGGATGTGATTCTGAAGGACGGCAGCAGAGCAGAGCAGGAATTTACGGATAAGGAAGGGGCGAGGACTTTCCGCCACACCACTTCCCATATCCTGGCGCAGGCCATAAAGCGCCTGTACCCTGACACAAAGCTGGCGATCGGGCCGGCGATCGAGGATGGCTTCTATTACGATTTTGAATTCAAGGAGCCCATTTCCAGCGATGATTTTGCCGCCATCGAAAAGGAAATGAAAAAGATCGTGAAGGAGCATCTTCCGCTGGAGCGCTTCACGCTTTCCCGCGATGAGGCGATCGCCTTCATGAAGGAGAGGAATGAGGATTACAAGGTGGAGCTGATCGAGGATCTTCCGGAGGATGCGGTGATCAGCTTCTACCGGCAGGGAGAATTCGTGGATCTGTGCGCGGGTCCGCATCTGGACAATACCAAATACGTGAAGGCGCTGAAGCTCACAAGCCTGGCTGGTGCGTACTGGAGAGGCAGCGAGAAGAACAAGATGCTCACCCGGATCTACGGAACCTCCTTCCCGGATAAGGAGCAGTTAAAGGAGTATCTGGACAGGATCGAGGAGGCGAAGAAGCGGGATCACCGCAAGCTGGGAAAGGAGCTTGGCATCTTTACCGTGATGGAGGAGGGCCCCGGATTCCCGTTCTTCCTTCCCAAAGGAATGGTGCTCAAGAACATCCTGATCGACTACTGGAGAAAGCTGCATGAAAGAGAGGGATATCAGGAGATCTCCACTCCCATCATTTTGAGCCGTAAGCTCTGGGAGACTTCCGGCCACTGGGACCATTACAGGGATAATATGTATACCACGGTGATCGACGGAGAGGACTATGCGATCAAGCCTATGAACTGTCCGGGCGGCATGCTGGTTTACAAATCCCAGCCGCGTTCCTACCGCGATCTGCCCCTCAGGATCGGCGAGCTCGGCCTGGTGCATCGTCATGAGAAATCCGGCCAGCTTCACGGCCTGATGCGCGTGCGCTGCTTTACGCAGGATGATGCCCATATTTTCATGACCCAGGATCAGATCACGGATGAGATCAAGGGCGTCATGCGTCTGATCGATGAAGTGTACAGCCGCTTCGGATTCTCCTACCATGTGGAGCTGTCCACCAGGCCGGAGGACAGCATGGGAAGCGACGAGGACTGGGAGCTCGCAACGGATGCGCTCCGCGAGGCGCTGAAGGAGACCGGAAGGGAATATGTGGTGAATGAAGGCGACGGCGCGTTTTACGGGCCCAAGATCGACTTCCATCTGACGGATTCCCTGGGAAGGACCTGGCAGTGCGGCACCATTCAGCTTGATTTTCAGCTTCCTCTGCGCTTTGAAGCGGAATATATGGGAGCGGACGGCGAGAAGCACCGCCCGATCATGATCCACCGCGTGGTATACGGCTCCATCGAGCGTTTCATCGGCATCCTGATCGAGCATTATGCGGGTAAATTCCCGGTATGGCTGGCTCCGGTCCAGGTGAAGATCCTGCCTATTTCCGAGAAATTCTTCGGCTATGGGGAGGAAGTCCTGAAGAAGCTGAAGGATGCGGGCATCCGCTGCGAGATGGACAACAGAGATGAAAAGATCGGTTACAAGATCCGCAGCGCCCAGATGGAAAAGGTTCCTTATATGCTGATCGTTGGCCAGAAGGAAGAAGAAAGCGGAAATGTCTCTGTCAGAAGCCGGGACGACGGCGATCTGGGAAGCCAGGAGCTGGATGCGTTCATTCAGAAGGTTGTGGAAGAAGGAAAAGAATAAGCGTAAGGGGCTGTCATCAACAGACGGCCCCTTTTTGCCCGGAAAGGAAACAAAAAGACAATCATATGCAACAAACAATATAGAATAGAAATGCAGAAAAACATAAAATGAAACCATCGGAATGAAATCAAAAAAGCAAATTTTCATTTTCACGCCGCAGAGTCGGCAAAGGAGGTATTATGGTAAAATTGACACCGCCCATGGGGTGGAATTCCTGGAACACCTTCGGGGCAAATATCAATGAGGCGCTGATCAGGGAGACGGCGGATGCGATGGTGGATAACGGGCTGCTGGAAAAGGGATATGAATACCTGGTCATTGATGACTGCTGGTCCCTGAAAACAAGAGATGAAAAGGAAAGGCTGGTGGCGGACCCGGAAAAATTCCCGAGCGGAATGAAGGCTGTGGCGGATTATGTACATAGCAAAGGGCTGAAATTCGGTATGTATTCCTGTGCCGGAAATCTGACCTGTGCGGGTTATCCGGGCAGCTTTGAGCATGAATTCATTGATGCGGCGACCTTTGCGGAGTGGGGCGTGGATTTTCTGAAGTATGATTACTGCTATCACAGTCCCATCATCCACGGTCAGTATCTGTACCGCAGAATGGGCCTTGCCCTGGAAAACTGCGGACGTGACATCCTGTTTTCTGCCTGCTCCTGGGGAAGCGACCAGACTCATGAATGGATCAAGACGTCGTCGGCTTCCATGTGGCGTTCCACCGGAGATATCATGGATACCTGGGAATCTGTGAAGGATCTGACGAAACAGCAGGAAAAGCTGCATCCCTATAACGGCGTAGGCTGCTTCAACGACATGGATATGCTGATCGTGGGAATGTACGGCGAAGGGAATGTGGGCCTGAAGGGCTGTACGGACACCCAGTACCGGACCCATTTTTCCATCTGGGCGCTCCTGGGTTCTCCGCTGATGATCGGCTGCGACATCCGAAAAATGAACGAGGCGACGAAGGAGATCCTCTGCAACGAGGAGCTTATCGCTATCAATCAGGACAGAGCCTGCCGTCAGCCGGTAAAACTGAACGGTGTCTGGTCAGGAAACGACATGATCATCTATTCCCGTCAGCTGGAAAACGGCGATCTTGCCATCGGCCTGTTCAACCTGGGTGAAGAAAAGGGCGCCGCCCGCTTTAACCTGGATGAGCTCGGCCTGGGATTCTCCACGGGAAAGACGCTGGATATGCACGAGGTCTGGACCGGTGAAAACTTCCGTGTTGACAACTCCACGGTGATCCGTGAGCTGCCTCCTTTCGGCTGTGAAGTGTACCGAGCAAAGGTGGTAGATCTGTAATGTCCGTCTGTATCAAGTGCGGAAGGGATCTGAGCTATAACGAGATCGGGGCGTACCGGAAATTCGTGAACCGGGGAGCGAAGGAGTTCCTGTGTAAGCAGTGTCTTGCTGAAAAACTGGGCATCACCCCGGAGAGGATCGATCGGAAAATTGAAGAATTCAAACTGCAGGGCTGCACGCTTTTCGTATGAGAGGGAGTGCAGCCCTCTTTTGCTGCCGTCGGTCACAGCAGAAACAGATTGACAATTCCCAGCACTACGGAGGCGGTGACGAGAAGGCGTGCGATCAGACGGCCTTTTTCCTGTGCGGAGCGGATATATACGATCACGCCTGCCACGCTGATAAAACCGATCATCCAGGCGATGAGCCTTTCTATAAGGTAGTTTTCCGGAAGGCTGGTGGCGCTGATCACAGCTGTCAGCATGCCCCACGCCGCCATCACATAGAAAACGGCTTTCCGGACGCCGGGATTTTTTACCAGATACAGAAGGGACAGGCCCGCCGCGCTGATCAGGCTCATTGTCACAAACAGGATCATTAATATTCCTAATGCCATATCTTTTTCCTCGCTTTCTTTTTATGGTCTTATCTTAGCATGATATTATAAAGATAATTTCGAGGACATTCTGAAGAAGATTTAAAGACAGGCGGGAATCTTCATGGAAATTTCCAGGGAGAAATCCTCACGGCTTCGGCGGACTTCCAGCGTCCCGTCATAGTCAGCCGCAATGCGCCGGATGTTCTCCAGGCCAATCCCGGTGCTCTCAGGGCTGCTGTCGTATTTTTTCACGCCGTTTTTCTGGATGATAATCATGAGGTTTTCTTTGCCGGTAACAGTAAGCGTTACGGGCTGTGCCGGATCCGCGTATTTTAACGTATTGGATGCCAGATTGTCGAAAATCCGGCGAAACGCGTAGATATCCGCCATTCCGGAAAAATCCGTAAGACCGGAAAAATCCGCTTCACAGGAGAAATGTCCCTCCAGGCTTTCCTCCCATTCCAGGGCCAGCTGCTCCAGCAAAAGCCGGATGTGCTCCACCTTTTCCGGATTCTGCCTTTTGCGTCCGGACAGACGGTCGGTCAGTTCCCGGATCTGCTCGGTCTTTGCCTGTATCAGATGAATATAATCACGTATGTCTGTTTCGCTCAGGCTGTGTCTGTCTGCCAGAAGCTGTGTATAGGAGATCATGGAGGTAAGGGGAGTGCGGATGTCATGTGACAGGGAACGGATCCAGGCGTCTCTTTCTTCCTTCATCTGCCGTTCTTTTCTGTCAAGCTCCCGTTCCGATTCCGCCAGGGCGTTGATTTTTTCTGCCAGTTCCGTCAGCTCGTCATTTCCTTCCAGAAGAATGGAAGCGTCCATATGGCTTGCCTGCAGGTCATCCACGCCGTGGATGATCTTCAGCAGATAAGCCATTCTCTGCCCCAGCAGGAACAGAAACAGGATCAGGAACAGGACGACGGAAGCGGTGAGGCAGATGCTGCGCAGCCAGACTCCCAGCACGGTCTGCCCGGAAGGACTCAGAACCACGTCACGTCCTGCCAGGTAAGTGTCTGCCATGGATTCGGAGGTAAAATAGAGAAAACAGAAGGTGAATGCAGATATGGCCAGGGAAAGCAGAAGATATTCCAGAATTTCCCCTGCAAGCCGTCTCCTTTTCTGAACTCCGCTTTTTTTGTCAGTCCGCATAATACCCCTTTCCCCAGGCGGTCTTGATATACCGGGGGGTTCTGGAACTGTCCCCCAGTTTTTTCCGGATATTTTTGATATGTACCATGATGGCGGCGTCGCCCACGGCTTCTTCCTTCCAGATGCTCTGATAGATGTTTTCCAAAGAAAAAATTTTTCTGCGATGCGTCAGCAGAAGCTCCAGGATCTGATATTCCGTGACGGTAAGTCCGATCATTTCCCCGTTCCGGCTCACGGACTGGCTGTCTGTATCCAGAACCAGATCCTGATACCGGATTTTTCCCTGCCCTTCTTCCTGCAAAGGCGGCTGCTTTACCGCGGGAGTGTAGGTTCTCACACGGCGCAGCAGGGCCTTCACCCGAAGAAGAAGTTCGCCGTTGGAGAAGGGTTTGACAATGTAATCATCCGCTCCGGCGGAGAATCCGATCGTCTTGTCGGATTCTCCGGAATAGGCAGTGAGAAAGATGATGGGCGCAAACGTCCGTTTCCTCAGCTCGGCGCCGGCAGCAAAGCCGGATATCAGCGGCATATTCACGTCCAGGATATACAGCTCCACCGAGTCATCCGCCTGTTTGAGAACTTCCTCTCCGTTTTGGACGGCAATGACCTGATAACCTTCCTCTTCCAGCAGCATGCGGAGAACGTCCAGGATCTCCCTGTCGTCGTCCGCGATGAGTATTTTTCCGTTGTTCCGGTCCATGCAGATTCCCCCCTCAGTCATTTACTGAATTTCATCTGTCCCGCCGATCACCCGGATTTCCTCCGGATTCGCCTGTGCGGGCAGGCTTGCCGTCATGACCTGGAAACGTGCGAGGATGGCATCCCCGACGGCCAGGTCGGAAAGGGAAAGCTGCGTGTCTCCGTCCAGGCTCAGGACTTCGGCAGCATCATCCGGAATCAGGATCAGATTCTGATCTGTGATAATGCGGACGCTGCCATCCTCTCCGGTCTGGATATCCGTGATGACCGCATAGGTGGGAACGGCGGTGTCCTTAGGAATCTCACAGAACACAACAAAGGCGTTCGCCATGGGTGGGATGCTCCTGGTCATGGCCGGGCTGATGTCCGCATACAGGGTGTCTCCCACAGAGATATCGGAAAGTGCCTTTTCGCTGCAGTCCGAACCGGAGAGGATGAGGGTATCCTCCGTGAGGTTCAGAAGGACCTGAGGATAGGCCGCGCCTTCTTCGTCATTTTCCAGAAGGATCTGGCCGTTTTTGATCTGCGTTACCGTTCCGGTTACGCGGATGGAAGAAGATGCGTCGGACTCTGCCGCTGCAGCGGAGGAATCATCGGCTGATGAAGAATCCTGCGCCGCAGCATCAGCCTTTGCCACAAGACGTATTTCCTCCGGGCTGGTCTGCGCCGGGATGCTCATGGTCATGATGGAATAGCGGACGAGGATGGTATCTCCGGCTGCCAGGTCGGAAACGGAAAGGGTCTTGCTTCCGTCCAGGGAAAGAACGGAGGTGTCTTCACCGGGGATCAGGATCAGGTCCTGATCGGTGGTAATGCGCAGGTAACCGTCGTCGCCGGTGCTGATATCCGTGATCTGCGCATAGGCGGGAACCGCGGCGTCCTCCGGAATCTCGCAGAACACCGCAAAGGCGTTTGCCATGGGCGGGATGCTCCTGGTCATGGCCGGGCTGATGTCCGCGCACAGAGTGTCTCCCACAGCGATATCGGAAAGCGATCTTTCACTGCAGTCCGTGCCGGAGAGGATGAGGGTATCCTCCGTGAGGTTCAGAAGGACCTGAGGATAGGCTGCACCCTCCTCGTCATTTTCCAGCAGGATCTGTCCATCCTCTATCTGCGTAACCGTTCCATAAACCCGGATGGAAGACGGAGCGGTGTTTTCCACAGCAGCGGTAGGATCCTCTGGGGAAGCAGGCTCAGTAGAATCATCAGTTGCAGTTTCTGCGGCGGTGAATGCCGCAGCTTCCGGCGTCTGTCCGTCGGAAGGGACCATACGTGACTGGGATGCGGCATCGCCCTCCTGCGGTGTGCGCAGATCAGCGGGAAGAACCCTAAGAACGACGAAGCCCAGAACACAGGCGGCGGCAAGTGTACCGATAGCAGCAATCCATTTTTTTTCCATATGTCTCTTTCCTTTCTTTATACCCTTCTGGACAGCGTTGGAAAGACCGTCCGGCAGGGGAATGTTCTGATAATTTTCTTTTCCTTTATTCATACAAATGCGCTCCTTTCTTGAATTTCAGGCAAGAATGGCGGCCCTAAGCTTTCCGATGATGCGGTAAAGCCGGGTTTTCACCGTACTTTCCGGAAGCTTCAGGATGGACGAGATTTCCCGGAAGCTCCTGTCCTCGAAATATTTCAGGATGATCAGGGACTTTTCATCCGGAGAAAGGGTGTCCAGCGCCTGGTACAGATCGAGCCTGTCATCCACGGAAAGGTCCTCTTCCCTGGCGGGAAGAGAGTCGTCAGGCTCCTGAAAATCGTACCGGTTCTGTTTTTTCAGAAGATCGCAGGCACAGTTGATGATGATGCGGCTCATCCAGGTGTCAAAAAATTCCGGCTTTTCCAGGCGCTTCAAATGGATGAAGCCCCGGTAGGTGGCCTCAGAGAGAATCTCCAGCGCGTCATGTTCGTTTTTGACGTAGCAGTATGCCAGCCTGTAGAATTTTGCCTGGGATTCCTCCATGCGCCGGGCAAACTGTTTTGCTGTCATGAATATTCCTCGCTTTCTGCCGCCGCAGGGCGGCATTTTAATTCAGGAAGAATCCCGAAGGGATTCTTGCAGGAAGCCGGCCGCCAGGCCGCCTTCCGCCTCGCTTTCTGCCGCCGCAGGGCGGCATGTCATTTCCTGTTTTCATCTATTAGACTGTCCGGGAAGAGAAATAGTTTGCGTTATTTTCAAAAAAATGATAAAAGTTAGTATAGCATTGGAAAGTATAGCATTGGAATGAGAAAAAGAAAAGCGTTGGTACATGTCGCGTCTCTGCCGCGCACATGCTGCCTGCTGCGCGGCCGGGGCCGAAAGGATTTGACAGGCGCTGTCGGAAAGTCCTGCTGTCTGGAATTTTCTGCGCGCGGTCTCAGCGTAACACTTAGGTATGGAGGTAAAAATTTAAAAATGCATTTTATCATATCTCCGGCGAAAAAAATGAAAATGGATACGGATACCCTTGCGCCCGCCGGCCTTCCAGTTTATCTGGACCGAACGCAGGAACTTCTGGACTGGATGAGAAAAAAGAGCCTTTCCGAGATGAAGGCAGTGTGGAAGTGTTCGGATAAAATCGCGCAGGAGGCGTATACGCGGCTGGAGAAAACGGAGCTGAAGCAGGATCTGACTCCGGCGTTTCTTTCCTATGAGGGCATTCAGTATCAGTACATGGCACCAGCGGTGTTTGAGGACGGGCAGTGGGATTATGTGCAGGAGCATGTGCGTATTCTGTCAGGCTTTTACGGAATTCTGCGGCCGCTGGACGGGGTGGTTCCCTATCGGCTGGAGATGCAGGCGAAGGCGTCGGAGGCAGGCAGTCTGTACGCGTTCTGGGGACGGAGCCTGTATGAGTATCTGGCCGCAGAGACGGACTGCATTGTGAATCTGGCGTCCAGGGAGTATGCGGTCTGTGTGGAAAAATATCTGGAAAAGGAAATGCGGTATGTGACCTGCGTTTTCGGGGAAGAGCAGGGAAAGGCAGACGCGGGCCATGTCCTGAAAGAAGCCGAAAGGGCTTTTTTGCCTGTGATCCAGAAGGGCACCCATGCCAAAATGGCCCGCGGGGAAATGGTGCGCTTTGCGGCGGAAAACAGGATTTTGGCGCCGGAAGGGCTGAAGGACTTTAAACGGCTGGGGTATGAATACCGGGAAGAATATTCGGGAAAAGACCTATATGTATTCTGCAGGAGCGCTTTGGGCGGCAGGGATTGAGTGCTGCAGCACGGCCGCGGCATTGACAGAACCTGTTTTTATGGCTTAAACTGGAAAGACGCAGAAGATGGAAACGGCTTTTCGCGCGTGCCCTGGCACAAAGCGTTTTAATATGGAGGAAAAATGTTTATCATTGCAGGTTTGGGAAATCCCAAAAAGGAATATGAAAATACCAGACACAATGTGGGCTTTGAAGTGGTTGACGCTCTGGCGGACCGTTATGGTATCCGGGTGATCGACAGAAAGCACCGGGCGCTGGTGGGAAAAGGAGTGATCGAGGGGCAGAAGGTGCTTTTGGCAAAGCCCCTGACTTATATGAATCTGAGTGGTGAAAGCCTTCGGGAGATCATAGATTATTATAAGGAAGATCCGGAAACGCAGCTTCTGGTGATCTGCGACGACATCAGCCTGGATGTGGGGCAGCTGCGCATCCGTAAAAAGGGAAGCGCGGGAGGCCATAACGGGCTGAAGAATATCATTGCCAATCTGGGTACGCAGGATTTCATGCGGCTTAGGGTGGGCGTGGGAGAAAAGCCTGCGGGACGGGATCTGGCGGATTATGTGCTGGGGCATTTCTCCGTGCAGGAGAGAAAGGTCATGGATGAAAGCATCCATCAGGCGGCGGATGCGGCTGTGGCGGTCCTGACAGAAGGACCGGACGCGGCGATGAACCGGTATAATCAGAAGCGGAAAGAAATGGAGCAGAAACAGGAATGAAGGCATTAACGGCGCCACTTCAGGAACTGGCGGAGTTCGAGGAAGGCCAGTCCCTTTTAAAGAAGGAAAAAGCCAGCATCGGCTATACGGGCTGCACGGATTCCCAGAAGCTTCATCTGATCAGCGGGTTTGGGGAGGATTTTCTCTATAAGGTCATCGTCACCTTCAGCGATCTGCGGGCACGGGGAATTTATGAAGAATATCTTTTTTATGATAAAAACACGGTGCTTTATCCCGCCAAGGACCTGATCTTCTATCAGGCGGATATCCATGGAAACCAGCTTGTGGCGGACCGGATGAAGGTGCTGCGCAGGCTGATCGAGGGGAGGCCGGTCACGGTCGTGACCACGTTTGCCGCGCTGATGAGCCCGCAGGTAACGCTGGAGGAAATTGCGGATGCGGTGATCCATATCGATTCTGACAGCCATGTGGACGAGGCAGAACTGGCAGAGCAGCTTGCCCGGATGGGTTATGAGAAAAACTGGCAGGTGGAAGCGCCCGGGCAGTTTTCCATCCGCGGCGGCATCATCGACGTATTTGACCTGACAGAGGAAAATCCTTACCGGATCGAGCTATGGGGCGATGAAGTGGACTCCATCCGTTCCTTTGACCTGGGAAGCCAAAGAAGCGTGGAAAATCTGTCTATGATCGATATCTATCCGGCGACGGAGATGGTCCTCGACAGGCAGCAGAAGCTTGCGGGCTTAAAAAGAATCGAAAAAGAGACAAAAGAATTTGCCGAAAAGCTGCGGAAGGACTTCCATACGGAAGAAGCGGCGCGGATCATGCGGCAGACAAAGGAGCTGGAGGAACAGGTTCAGGAACTGATGCAGGCGGCGAACCTGGAGAGCTATATCCGTTATTTTTATGAGGATACGGTGTCCTTTCTGCGTTTTTTTCCGGAAAAGTATACCTGTGTGTTCCTGGATGAGCCGGGAAGGCTGAAGGAACAGGGACAGGCGGTGGAGATGGAGTTTCGGGAGAGCATGAGCCACAGGCTGGAGAAGGGCTATATCCTGCCCGGCCAGGCGGATCTTCTGTACAGCTGCGATCAGACGGCGTCCTTTCTTTCCGGCATGAGAACGGTGCTTTTGTCGGCCATGGATACCCGGAACGCGCTCATCACCCCGCAGAAGCGGTTTGACGTGAACGTGAAAAGCATGTCCCCCTACAACAACAGTTTTGAAGCGCTGACGGCGGATCTGAAGCGGTATAAGAAAAACGGCAGCCGGGTGCTGCTTTTGTCCCCCTCACGAACACGGGCAAAACGGCTTGCGGAGGATCTGCAGGCGGAGGGGCTTGCCAGCTTCTACAGCGAGGATGGGGACCGGGAAGTGCAGCCCGGAGAGGTGGAGCTGTTTTACGGCCATGTGAGCCGGGGCTTTGAATACCCTCTGCTGAAATTCGTGGTCATCACGGAGAGCGATATCTTCGGTGCCCAGAAGAAGAAAAAGAAGCGCCGCAGACAGTTCGAGGGACAGAAGATACAGGATTTTGCCGAGCTGAAGGTGGGAGACTATGTGGTGCATGAGACCCACGGCTTGGGCATTTATCAGGGAATTGAAAAAGTGGAGATGAACGGCACCGTCAAGGATTATATCAAGATTTCCTACCGGGACGGGGGAAATCTGTATGTTCTTGCCACCGGCCTGGATGTGATCCAGAAGTATGCATCCGGGGATGCCGCAAAAACGCCCAAGCTGAACAAGCTTGGCACTCAGGAATGGACCCGCACCAAATCGAAGGTGAGAAGCGCTGTGGACGAGGTGGCGAAGGACCTGGTGGAGCTGTATGCAAAACGGCAGCAGAAAGAGGGATTTGCCTTTGGCAAGGACACTGTCTGGCAGCAGGAGTTCGAGGAGATGTTTCCCTTCGAGGAGACGGAGGATCAGCTCTCCGCCATCGCCGCTACCAAGGAGGACATGGAAAGCCACAGGATCATGGACCGCCTGATCTGCGGGGACGTGGGCTATGGCAAGACGGAAATCGCCATACGCGCGGCTTTCAAGGCGGTGCAGGACGGCAAACAGGTGGCATTTCTGGTGCCGACCACTATTCTGGCTCAGCAGCATTATAATACCTTCACCCAGAGGATGAAGGATTTTCCTGTGCGCATTGACCTGATGAGCCGTTTCCGCACGAGCGCAGAGCAGAAAAAAACGGTGACAGACCTGCGTAAGGGGCTGGTTGACATCGTGATCGGCACCCACCGCATCTTGTCCTCAGATGTCCAGTTCAAGGATCTGGGGCTTCTGGTCATCGATGAGGAGCAGCGGTTCGGCGTTGCTCATAAGGAAAAGATCAAGAAGCTGAAGGAGGATGTGGATGTGCTGACGCTGACCGCAACGCCCATTCCGCGCACGCTGCACATGTCCCTGATCGGCATCCGGGATATGAGCGTGCTGGAGGAAGCGCCGGGGGACAGGCAGCCCATCCAGACCTTCGTCTGTGAATATAATGAGGAAATGGTACGGGAAGCCATCGTGCGGGAGCTGGCCAGGGGCGGCCAGGTATACTATGTCTACAACCGGGTGAACACCATTGCTGATATGGCCGCGTCCATCCAGAAGCTGGTGCCGGAGGCGAACGTGGCTTTTGCCCACGGGCAGATGAAGGAACACGAATTGGAACGGATCATGTATGATTTTATCAACGGGGAAATCGACGTACTGGTATCCACCACCATCATCGAGACAGGACTGGACATTTCCAACGTGAATACCATGATCATCCACGATGCGGATCAGCTTGGCCTTTCACAGCTTTATCAGCTCCGCGGCCGCGTGGGCCGTTCCGGGCGGGTGGCATACGCATTTCTGATGTATAAAAGGGATAAGATGCTGAAGGAAGTGGCGGAAAAGCGTCTGTCCGCCATCCGGGAATTCACGGAGTTGGGAAGCGGCTTCAAGATCGCCATGCGGGATCTGGAAATCCGCGGCGCGGGAAACCTCTTGGGAAAGAGGCAGTCCGGACACATGGAGGCAGTGGGGTACGACCTGTACTGCAAGATGCTCAACGATGCGGTAAGGACGCTGAAGGGAGAGACCCGCACGGCAGATTTTGCCACTACGGTGGAGCTGGAAGCGGATGCGTATATCCCGCCTGTCTATATCATGAATGAGCAGCAGAAGCTGGACATCTACAAGCGGATCGCCAGTGTGGAGACGCCTGCAGAGAGCGAAGACATGAAGGAAGAGCTTCTGGATCGTTTCGGAGAGGTGCCCATCTGCGTGGAGAACCTGCTGCGGATCGCCCTGATCCGGGTGAAAGCTCATTCTCTTTATATCACCGAGGTGAAAGGACGCGGCGGGGAGCTGAAGCTTTTGCTGAGGCCGGACGCGCTCCTGCGGGTAGAGAATATTCCCGGCCTGCTGCGGCTGTATGGTTCTTCCCTGACCTTTACGGCGAAGGGAACCCCCTATTTCCTGCTTCGCTACACCAGGGAAAATGTGGTGGAGAAGGATGCGGAGAAGCTTCTGACGCTGACGGAGGGGCTGCTGTCCGATATGGAGAAGCTTTTGAAGATCGAGGACGGCGCGCCGGGTGCGGCCTGAGGAAAACACAGAAAAGGGATCTGAACAGGGAAGATCCACGGAAAGGAGAACGTATGAAAAAGGTACTGGTGGTCGTTGATATGCAGAACGATTTCATTGACGGGGCGTTGGGGACGAAGGAAGCGCAGGCGATCGTGGGAAATGTGCTGGAAAAGATCGGCAAATACCCGCCGGACTGTATTTATGCCACGAGAGATACCCATGAAAACAACTATCTAGAAACAAACGAAGGGAGGAACCTGCCCGTTCCTCACTGCATCCGGGGAAGTGAGGGCTGGCAGATACGAAAAGAGGTTCAGGAGGCCATGCCCCATGCGGTGATCGTGGACAAGCCCTCTTTCGCCTCTTTGGAGCTGGCTGACCTGCTGTGCAGGGAAAACGAGAGGGAGGAGCTTGAGATCGAGCTGGTGGGTCTGTGTACGGATATCTGTGTGGTGTCCAATGCGCTTCTTTTGAAAGCGAGGCTGCCGGAAACGAGGATCAGCGTGGATCCGGCCTGCTGCGCTGGCGTAACGCCGGAAAGCCATGAGGCGGCGCTTTTGACGATGAAGATGTGTCAGATAGGGATGAATGTCGATCTGGTTTAATATCCCAGCGACCGGTCGATCACGGTTCCGTCACAGGCATTGACGGTCAACAGGCTATAGGATAGACCGCCGCAGAGATAGTGCTCTGTCACAGCCGTTCCAGAGGAGTGAGCAGTCTGCCGGCCAGAATGGAAAGCAGAGCTGCGGCTGTCAGGGATGCTGCCAGGCATATGGCAGCCAGAACCGGAATCTGCCTCAAGGCGTCCTGATAGATCCCGGAAATGTCCTGAATCATCACAAGGGAAAAGTCATCAGTAGTTTCCATGGGAATATTCCGGCCGCAGATCAGAAGCCGTCTCTTTCCTTCTTTTTGTATGATGGTTCGGGTTTGAGCATTGTTCCATCCTTCTTCTCCGCCATCCACAAATTCATAGTCCGTCTGGTTGCACAATACGCTGTTGTTCTCAAGAAGCAGAAAACGGGACGCATCATATTTATCCAGCAGAAATCGGAAATAGGCTGTTCTGGTCGCTTCACCGAATTCCAGGATACCGCTGCTTTCCGCCTGGACCCCAATAGCGTTGGCCGCTGCGGTAAGCTGGGCATTACCGCTTTCCACAGTCTGCTTTTCGTGAAAACGCAGGGTATCCGTCATCATGGCTGTGCCGGACAGAATAGAGATCAGAAACAGGACAAAGGAAGTGATCATTACTAATTTTGTTTTCAGCTTCATATAATCAATCCTCCAGCCGGTAACCCGTTTTCGGAATGGTCCGTATTACGTCATGAAAGTCCAGTTTTCTGCGAAGGCAGCCAATATGGACATCCACCGTGCGTGTTTCTCCGAAATAATCTCCGCCCCATATTTGATCAAGAAGCTGTTGTCTGGTAAAGGCCACATTCCGGTTTGATGCGAGAAGGAGCAGAAGTTCATATTCCATGGGCTTCAGAGCGATCTCAACGCCGTTTTTGGTCACTCGATGCTCCCGCCGGAAGATTTTCACATTTCTGATACACAGCATATCTCGTCCCCGGCCGGTCCTTTCCAGAACCTTTTCTACCCGTGCCAGCAGCTCCAGCACGGCAAAGGGTTTTACGATATAATCCTCTGCTCCACTTTTCAGCCCGTTGACTCTGCTTGCCACATCCGATTTTGCGGTCAGAAAGATCACCGGGATTCCGGTCTGTTTTAAATCCTCCAGAAGAGCAAAGCCGTCCCTGCCTGGAAGCATTACATCCACCAGAGCTAAGGCGATCTGTTCGCCCGCATCCTTTGACCGCTGTCGGCGGTATGCTTCGATCCATTTCTGGGCGGCGATACCGTCCAGAATGCGTACTGCCGTATAGCCTGCCGCTTCCAGATTCATTCCTATCAGTTCGGAGATCGCTTCTTCATCCTCAATTACCAGTATCCGGTTCATCTGTTGTCCTCCTTTCTGTCCGGGTATTGAGCTCTTTCAGGCACAAGACCGGCTTCAGAAATACTATATCACGGCTGCTTTAGAAAAAAATCATCAAAATGTAAACAGAGGGGAATTGTGCGGAAAATGGAATCCAGGATTGTCAATATGGTGAAAAAGTGGTAAATTTATGCAAAAGTCTTATGAGAGGAAACAACAGTTATGAAGATCATCTATCAGATTGGGATCATTTTTGCGCTGTGCTGGGTGTGCGAGATCGTGGAGTCCATTCTGCCTTTTGCCTTTCCTGCCAGTGTGATCGGAATGATTCTTTTATTCGTCCTGCTCGCCTGTAGAGTGCTGAAGGTGGAGCACATCCGGGAAAAGTCGGATTTCTTGCTTTCCAACATGGCTTTTTTCTTCATTCCAGCCGGAGTGAGCATCGTCAACTATTTTGACGTGCTGGCGGGCAATGTGGGAAAGCTGCTTCTGATCTGCCTTTTAACCACGGTCCTCACCTTCGCGGTGACTGCCTGGACCATCCGGGGCGTGCTTTGCCTGATGAACCGCCGTCAGAAAACGGGAAAGAAAACAGAAGAAGGGGGGCAGGAATATGTCTGAACTGCTTGCTTCTCCGTTTTTTGGAATTGCCCTCAGCATTGCGGCATTTTCCATCGGCGTGTGGATTCAGAAAAAAACAGGTCTGGTGATCTGTAATCCCCTGATCATTGCCATCGTCCTGGTATGCGGCGTTCTGCTGCTGTTTCAGATTCCCTATGAGAGTTATAATAAGGGGGGAAGCATCATCAACATGTTTCTGGCTCCTGCCACCAGTTGTCTGGCGGTATCGGTTTATACGAGGATGGAGCTTCTGAAAAGGAACTGGCTTCCGATCCTGGCTGGCTGTATCGCCGGTTCGCTGACTTCGATGGGAAGCGTATTTCTCCTCTGCCGCCTGTTCGGCCTGGATGAGGCCATGACTTATTCCCTTCTCCCTAAGTCCGTGACCACGCCGATCGCGGTGGGCATTGCGGAAAGCCATGGAGGACTTTCCTCCATCACAGTGGTGGCGGTCATTCTGACCGGAATCATGGGGAGCATCCTGGCGCCCTTTTTGATCCGTATTTTCAAAGTGGAGGATTCCATGACGGCAGGTCTCGCCATCGGCGCCTGCAGCCATGCGGTGGGTACCTCCAAGGCCATTGAGATCGGGGAGACGGAAGGCGCGATGAGCGGGCTTGCGATCGGGATCTGCGGGATCGTGACGGTGGTGTTTGCGTTGCTTTTGTAGGTGGAATGTATGAAGGTACTTGGCTTACTCGGAAGTTTCTCCGGATATCCTGACGATTAGAGGTCTGGGGCAGTTTAAAGAATTATTTCAGGAGTCAGAAAATTCGTCTCCACATCCAAATGATCCAGGTATAAAATTCCTCCATTTACAGATACTATTTCCAGACTTGGAAAGTACAGTAGACGGAGGAATTATTTATATGAAAGCAACAGGAATTGTCAGAAGGATAGACTAACCAGTTATAATAAGGGCAACGGTTAGAAACCTTGAAAACAAAGGGTTTTCGCTGATTTTTGTCCAAGATTTCAGGTCAAAACCCCATTGATTTGATTAGGTTGCCGTAAACATGGTGAAACTAAGATTAAAAGAATGGAGGTTCAAAATGAAGCAAGGGGTTTTGGTTTATGACCAGAAAACGGATCGCATGGATGTTCGTTTTAATCTGGAGGAATACTACGGAGGTTTACACTGCGGCACCTGTATGGAGGTGTTCGTAAACAACCGTTGGAAGCCTACACGGATTGAATATGCCTGCGGAGACACTGGCTGGTATCTGGTCGGCATTCCGACTTCATCGCTTACCGGATTAAGAGTCCGGATGAGCTGAAAAGCTGGTATCTCTATTTACAAGATAGGCTTTCTGGAATAACTTGTCAAACATAATGTTACATTGAGCGTTTATTCATCCCCCTATGGGGAAGGGTAAACGCTCTATTTTTTTACCCAAAATAAAAAAGGAAGGCAGGAGGAGCGATTGTGAGTAACAAAAAATATGCTGCGGAGAAGCCGGAAGATTGCTCGCTGTGCTTTTTCTGGAAAAATGCAAGGCAGGGCTGCTCTCTCGGAAAAGAGAACTGCTATTTTATTATTTTTGAACCGGAAAAAGAAAAAAGCGATTGTGATGGATGCCCTTACGGACGAGTACATCCCTGTATTGGATGGTGTACAAAACAGATAATGCGTGAGATTGGCATCAAGGGTTAGAGAGGTGAAAGAAGATGCAAAGGAGAAAAAAATATTCCCGTTATCAGTATCCGAAAGAATGTAAAAGGTGCGAATACTTTCAGCCACGCTGGCGGTATCGCTTCTGCTATTACACACGATGTCCCTATCAGATCAGGGACAGCACAATTCGCAAGACACCGCTGAAGAAAGAAAATTTCCCGCCGAAAGAGGTGGTGAGCGTGAAAAATGTATGAGGAATTCTTTGGAATTGAGGAATCTGAACAATATGCTTTTTACCGGGTTCCCAAACTTCTGTTCACCAATGAACGGTATCGCAACCTGTCGGCGGAATCAAAACTGCTGTATGGCTTATTTCTGGATCGTATGGGTATTTCCCGGAAAAACGGATGGGTTGATAAAGACGGAAGAGTTTATATCATCTATACGGTTGAAGACATCATGGAAGCACTTGGCTGTGGGAATAAGAAAGCGATTCAGCTGCTCGCAGAACTTGAGAAAAAGGGGAATCTCATCTGGCGGAAGAAGCAGGGGCTGGGGAAACCGAACCTGATTTATATGAAAAAATTTATTCTTCCACAGAGCAATCAGGAAGAACACTTCTTGAAGTGTGAAAATGACACTTCTGGAAATGGCAATCCGACATCTTTGGAAATGTCAAAAGGACACGGTAATAATACTAATAAAAATAATCTTAATGATAATAATATGAATCTTTCCTTTCCTTCCGGAGATTTCGGAATGGAACACGGAACGGATGGGGATTACTCATACTATCATGAATATTTTTTTGAACATCTTGAGATTGAAATCCTCTACAAAAATTATCCGTATGATAAAGAACTGCTGGATTCCATTGTAGCTCTGATTGTGGAAACCATGTGCAGCAAAAGAAAACAGATTCGTATTGCAGGCGATGATAAACCAGTAGAGATTGTGAGAAGTCGTTTTATGAAGCTTAATTCGGAGCATATTAAGTTTGTGATGGACTGCTTTAAGGAAAATACAACGAAGATTCGCAATATCAAACAGTATCTGCTTGCAGCAATATATAATTCTATCCTGACAATAGATGGATATTTTGACGCACTGGTGCGGCATGATCTGTCTGAGGGCTGAAGGGAGGTGATGAAGATTGAACAAGTACGAAAAACGAAGGAGAGGTGAAGAAATTGTCGAAAGCAACGGTCATGGCTGTAGTGAATCAAAAAGGCGGGACGGGCAAGACCACAACCTGTGAGAATCTCGGCGTTGGTCTTGCAATGGAGGGGAAGAAGGTGCTCCTGGTAGATACCGATCCACAGGCGTCGCTGACCATTTGCCTGGGACATCCTGTTCCCGATCAGCTCTCTCCTACCCTGTCAGATATGATGGGGAAAATCCTGCTTGAACAGCCGATTGCTCCGGGTGAAGGTATTCTGCATCACCCGGAAGGTGTTGACCTGATGCCAGCCAATATCGAATTATCCGGTTTGGAGGTATCTCTGGTGAATGCCATGAGCCGGGAAACCATTCTCAGGCAATACCTGGATACTGTGAAACAGAACTATGATTTTATCCTTCTGGATTGTATGCCTTCTCTGGGGATGCTCACAGTCAATGCACTGGCTGCGGCTGACAATGTGCTGATTCCGGTGCAGGCGGCTTATCTTCCGGCAAAAGGTCTGGAACAGCTTTTACAGACGATCAATAAGGTACGCAGGCAAATCAATCCGAAGTTAAAAATTGAAGGTATCCTGCTGACGATGGTGGACAGCCGCACGAATTATTCAAAAGAAATCAGCAGCCTGATTCGGGAAAACTATGGCGGGAAGCTCAAAGTTTATAAGACAGATATTCCCCGTTCTGTCCGTGCAGAGGAAATCAGTGCGGAAGGAACCAGTATTTTTAAGCATGATCCCAAAGGCAAGGTGGCGGATGCCTATCGGGTACTGACAAAGGAGGTGCTTCACAATGCCGAAAAAAAACGGAAACATCAGCTTGAGCAGCTACGATGATATTTTCCAGACTGACCAGTCAAGGGAAGAAGCCCAGCAGGAACGGGTACAGGAGATTCCTCTTTCTGAACTCCATCCATTTAAAGGACACCCGTTCAAGGTACTGGACGATGATGCCATGCAGAAAACTGTGGAGAGCATCGCACAGTTTGGGGTTATGACACCAGCGATTGCCCGTCCCCGTCCGGAAGGCGGTTATGAGCTGATTGCAGGACACCGCCGCCATCATGCATCAGAGCTTGCCGGAAAAGAAACCATGCCGGTAATTGTGCGGGAAATGGACGATGATGCCGCTACGATTTTGATGGTGGACTCCAATTTGCAAAGGGAAACTATTCTGCCGAGCGAGAGAGCTTTTGCTTATAAGATGAAGCTGGAAGCGATGAACCATCAAGGTGAACGAGTTGATTTAACTTGTTCCCAACTTGGGAACAAGTCTGCTGGGAAGAAGTCCAGTGAACTTTTAGCGGAACAGGTCGGACAGAGTAAAAATCAGATTTTCCGCTATATCCGTCTGACAGAACTGATTCCTGAACTGCTGGATATGGTAGACGAAAAGAAAATCGCTTTCAATCCGGCGGTAGAGCTGTCCTACCTGAAAAAAGAAGAACAGAAGGATTTTCTGGAAGCGATGGACTATGCTCAGGCTACTCCTTCCCTGTCGCAGGCACAGCGATTGAAGAAATTCAGCCAGGAAGGAAAATGCAGTCTGGACGCCATGTGTGCCATTATGTCCGAAGAAAAGAAAAGTGAGCTGGATAAGGTCACCATCAAAAATGATGTGCTCCGGAAATATTTTCCGAAGTCCTATACGCCGAAGCAGATGGAGGATACCATCATTAAACTGCTGGAACAGTGGCAGAAAAAACGTGAGAAATCTATGGAGCGATAGGAGGATAGGGATGTTTACTGAAAAAGAGATGAGCGATGCTTTGAAATGGCTGTTTGATCTGTACCAGCCGGAGGATTATGAAGCGTATGACGAGGAGGAAGTCGGCAGTGAAGTTTTGTGCCTGCCGGAAATCTGTATGGCTCTGAGAGATAAGGTGGGAACGCCTTACGAGTACACAATCAGAACCAATCTTGACCGGGGATTTGAGTATCGTGGCAAGGAATTGTTTGTGCAGAGAGCCTGCCTGCTTTACACCGATATGGAAATCAGCGTCTTTGATATGGTGGATACTTCCTATAATCGGGAGTTGTGGCTGTTGGAAGACATGAGTTTCGCAATAGTACACAATGTCAGTATGGTTGTAAAATCTGAGGACTATTATTACACAACGGAATACCGTTCCATTGTGAAGCTGCTGAAAGAAAGAGATGACCTGTTCTTCACTCCTGAAAGCCTGATGGAAGAACTGGATGATATGTGTATTCCTCAATGGGAAAGCGAAGCGACTATTTATGAACTGTAAGGTTTGTAGATGGTCGCTTTTTCTATATCTAACAGAAACGGAGGTCGAAAGCTTTGAAAGAATATGATGTCAAAATCACAGAAATGTTTGAAAAGACTGTAACAGTGGAAGCCGCTTCCCTTGTAGAAGCTGAAAAACAAGTAAAACAGGCATATTATGATTCGGAATATGTTCTGGACTCCGAAAATTTCGCAGGGGTTACCTTTGATACGGAAGCGGAACGAGAGATCGTGCAGGATCAGAAGAATCTGATGGATGTTCTTCTGGTCAAACCGGGAATGTATCCCCAGGCTGTTCAGATTGGCGGTGAACTGGAAGATTTGCAGAAAGCTGTGGGCGGTGATATTGAAGCGGTCTATCCGTTCAATGAAGAAGTTGCTCTCGTGGTGAATGAGGAAGGCAAGATAAATGGAAGCGAGCTGAACCGGGCGCTGCGGGATGATAACGGGCAGATTTATGACATTATCGCCGGTGATTTTCTGGTAGTCGGTTTGGGAGAAGAAGATTTCGCTTCCCTGTCCCCGGAATTGATGGAGCAATTTGAAAAGGAATTTCACCAGCCGGAAATGTTTGTACGGATGGGACGCAGCGTTATGGCGTTGCCTTTGCCGGATGACAAGGTGAAATCTTCGGATGTTCCACGGAAAGCGGAAACCATGCCGCAGAAAATCAGTCCTGACAGGGATGTTCTTTAAGGGGGATACGAGATGGCAGGGAAAACGATTGGAGAATTGATGGAAGAAATGCGGATCAAAGCTGGGGCAAAAGAATATCACGGACATTCTTATATGGGTCTGGAGCGATTTGCCGATGATACCCGTCATATGATTATTTTTGATGTTCTCACAAATGATTCCCCGGTTGGATGGAAAGGCGAAAGAACCCGGCTGTATCTGACACAGGCAGGATATGAAAAATGTCTGGAGAATCAGGAAAAAGGGCATATCAAAATTCTCAGTCATGCCAAAGTGTCCAGAGGGAATCTGTATTACGATCAAAAAGATGTGTCTCGATAAAATGAAAGGATGAAACAGTGGATGAAAATTTGAAAATTGTACCCTTTAAATGGGAACTGGGAGAAGAAAAAGTATCGCTGCATATTGGAGAATATCAATACGACGATCGGCTTTATATTGGAATCACTTCTCATGGTGAAGACGGACCGGAACCATTTGCTGATATGACAGTAAATCTTCCGGCTTTTTCTTTGGAGCCGAATGAAGCGTTCATCAACGGTGACATCAGCAGAGACCTGTTAGCGTTCATCAAAGAGAATAAACTGGGAAAAGTGCTGCCATATACCGTTAAACAGGGATTTGGAAAGTATTCTGTGGTGGCGTTTGATTTGGAGAAATTAAAAGAATTTGATCCCAAAGGGATTGCAGAATTTAAGAAAAGTCATGATATTCCTGATAAACAGCCCAGGAAGCAGAAGCAAAAATCCAAGGGAATAGACCGTTGAGGATTATTCTCGCTATCGTGTGAGGAAGGAGGTAGATTGCTTTGCAGGAAGAAGTGGAAAATAGGACGGTCAATCTGGCAATCAGTACGACCAAACTGACTCTGCGGACGATTATTTCAGGTATTCGCAAATATTTGCAGCACCGTGAAAAAGTCAAGGCAAAAAAAGGAAGAGATCCGGCTGTGCATGGAAAGCAGTCGGTAAAAAAACTGTTGGGGCAGAATCAGGGTGCTGCCAATGCGGAAATTGAAAAAGAAGGCATCAAAGACTTTGAACGTCTTGCCAAAAAGTATGGTGTGGATTTTGCGGTACGGAAGGATAAGACGGTTGATCCGCCCCGCTATTTTGTTTTTGTCCGTGCGAAGGATGCCGATGCGCTGGATGCCATCTGCAAGGAACATCAGGCAAGGTCGATGACGAAGGATAGGAAACCGAGTGTGCTGGCACAGCTTAGTAAGTTTAAAAATCTGGTAGCGTCAGTGCCGAAGAAGATTCGGGAAAAGAAACAGGAGCGTGATCTGTGATGGACTCTAAAAAAATAAAAAAACTCCTGATTCTGAATATCCCCTATTTTATTGTGGGATTGATTGCAACAAATTTCGGAGAAGCATGGCGTGTGGCTGAGGGTGCGGACAGTTCCGCTAAAATCCTCAGCCTTTTTTCTACCCTTCCAGCGGCGTTTGGGAATCCTTTGCCCAGCTTACACCCGTTTGATTTGCTTATTGGCATCGTCTGCGGAGCCGGTTTGCGATTGGCAGTGTATTTGCGTGGAAAAAACGCAAAAAAATATCGTCACAATGTAGAGTATGGCTCTGCCCGGTGGGGAACTGCCAAAGATATTGAACCATTCATGGCTCCGAAGTTTGAGGATAATATCATTCTCACAAAAACGGAGCGATTGATGATGAGCAACCGCCCGAAAAATCCTGCCAATGCCAGAAATAAAAATGTTCTGATCGTCGGCGGCTCCGGTTCCGGTAAAACCAGATTTTGGTTGAAGCCCAACTTGCTTCAGATGCACAGTTCTTATGTGATCACAGACCCCAAGGGAAGTATCGTCAGCGAATGCGGCAATGCTCTTTTGGAGAATAACTACAACATTAAAATTTTCAACACCATCAACTTTAAAAAGTCGATGCATTACAACCCGATGGCGTATATCCATTCTGAAAAAGATATTCTGAAGCTGGTGACAACGCTGATTGCAAACACAAAGGGGGATGGAAAAGCCGGGGACGAGTTCTGGACGAAAGCGGAAACACTGCTCTACTGTGCTTTGATTGGCTATATCCATTATGAAGCGCCCATAGAGGAACAAAATTTTTCTACTCTGATTGAGTTCCTGAACGCAATGGAAGTGCGTGAGGATGACGAAGAATTTCAGAATCCGGTTGATATGATGTTTGAAGCGTTGGAAAAGAAGAAACCCGACCATTTTGCAGTTCGCCAATATAAGAAATACAAGCTGGCGGCAGGAAAAACGGCTAAGTCGATTTTAATTTCCTGCGGCGCAAGGCTGGCTCCCTTTGATATTCAGGAAGTGCGGAATGTGACTGCCTACGATGAATTGCAGCTGGACACACTGGGAGACAGGAAAACAGCGCTGTTTCTTATCATGTCGGATACAGACAGCACCTTTAACTTTCTCATTTCCATGATTTACACGCAGCTGTTTAACCTGCTGTGTGAGAAAGCGGATGACGTGTATGGAGGACGGCTTCCTGTCCATGTGCGCTGTCTGATTGATGAAGCTGCAAATATCGGTCAGATTCCGAATCTGGAAAAACTGGTTGCCACAATTCGTTCCAGAGAGATTTCCGCCTGTCTGGTATTGCAGGCACAATCTCAGCTGAAGGCAATCTATAAGGACAACGCTGATACCATCATTGGCAACATGGATTCTCGTATCTTCCTGGGCGGCTCGGAACCGACTACTCTGAAGGAGCTGAATCAGGCGCTTGGAAAAGAAACCATTGATATGTACAACACATCAAATACCAGAGGCAACAGTCCATCTTATGGCATGAATTTTCAAAAATTGGGAAAAGACCTTGCTTCGGTCGATGAACTTGCCGTACTGGATGGCAGTAAATGTATCTTACAGCTGAGAGGTGTACGCCCGTTTTTGTCGGATAAATATGACCTTACGCAGCATCCAAACTTCAAATTGACCGCAGATTACGACAAGAAAAACGAGTTCAAAATTGAGAAATATCTCAGTCATCGCCTGCGGCTGAAAGCCGATGATGAATTTGTTGTGGTGGATGCGGATTAGCTGTAAGCAGAAAGGAGCAGAGCCGATGAGAGATTTGAAAACGGTATCAGCATTGGTGAAACAGATTCTGGAAAAGAATGTTGAAGCTCGAAACAGCGACAATATTCTGTATCTGGAAGTGCTCAGATATTATTCTTCGGAAAAAAGCATTGACCTGCATCATCTTTCAGTACCGGATTTTTTGATGAAACTGGAACAGAAAGGATTTCCTGCGTTTGAAACCGTCAGGCGTAGCAGGCAAAAGGTACAGGCAACTTATCCTGAGTTGGCGGCGACAGGCGCTGTAGGTGCATTTCGGGCAAGAAATGAAAAGGTGTATCGGGAGTTTGCCAGGAGCAAGGTGTAGCCTATGACCATTGGACAGCGTATCAAAAAAATACGCCTTTTTCGTGGAATGACACAAAAAGAGCTGGGAAATATACTGGGCTTTGGTGCGCATGGAGACATTCGCATTGCTCAGTATGAAAGCGGAGTTCGTACTCCAAAAGAACAGATGCTTATAAAAATGGCAGACGTATTTTGTGTACAGCCTGCCGTTTTTTCTTCCAGAGTCTGCATTTCTAAAAATGATTTCATGCAGTCTCTCTTTTGGATGGAAGAATCGAAAGGTGGTGGTGACATATATGACTGTATAAGGGAATGGGAAAACATGAAGATCCGATATGAAGCTGGCGAGATTTCAGAAGAGGAATATTTCCAATGGAAGCTCACCTACAACAGTAACCCTCCGACCGGAACAACGGTGTGACGGAGGGATTTTTTGTACCAAAATTCATGATTTCAGATTCAGGAGGATAACAATATGGAATTTTTCACTTCCGCAGTTGATGTTTTGAAGATTTTGGTTATTGCGCTCGGTGCCGGTCTTGGCATCTGGGGTGCGATCAACCTGCTTGAGGGCTATGGCAACGACAATCCCGGTGCTAATGCTCATGTACGGTAA
>DWYY01000059.1 GCA_019118445.1 Candidatus Eisenbergiella merdipullorum
TGCCCCGGCAGGAAAATATTTTCACAGTCTTTTCTTATAAAACTTCTCCACTCCCTGGATCACCTGATACAGCCCCATGGCGATCACGCAGAGGATGAGGATGGAGGTGATCACCATATCCAGCTTGAACAGGCGGGATGCGGTGGTGAGAAAATCGGACAGCCGACAGAAATCCTGCCGGCTTTTTTAAATGGTTTGCCATCCAACACTGCAGATGGTAAAATCAAAAATATAAGGACAGGCAACAGTTTACGGGATAAAGCCCTCTCTGTCCGTTATGCAGTGCCTGGGAAAAGGAGAGCGCAAAACGATGAATGGTTTTAAGAAAAGACTTCCCATCGGAATAGAAAACTTTGAAAAAATCCGAAAGGAAGATTTTTACTATGTGGATAAAACGACAATGATCCGTAATCTGCTCCGGAATTGGGGAAAAGTAAACCTGTTTACCAGGCCGAGAAGATTCGGAAAGTCGCTGAACATGAGCATGTTGAAGGCATTCCTTGAAATCGGCTGTGACAAGTCCTTATTTAATGGTCTGGCAATATCCGAAGAAAAGGCAGTCTGTGAGGAATACATGGGACAGATCCCGGTGATTTCAATAACGTTGAAGAATGTGGAGGAATCGGACTTCCAGAAGGCTATGAATGCGCTGAGGTCAGTGATCGGAACAGAAGCCATGCGTTTTGCCTTCCTGGAGGAAAGCGACAGGCTGACGGAAAATGAAAAAAATCAATATCGTGCGCTGGTGCGTGTGGGAGAGGGCGGAGATTTCATCATGAAAGAATCTGTCCTGCAGGCAAGCCTGAAAACGCTTTCCCTGCTGCTGGAAAAGCATTACGGAAAGAAGGTCGTTATCCTGATCGACGAGTATGACGTACCGCTGGCAAAGGCGAATGAGAGGGACTATTATGATGAAATGATCCTTCTGATCCGAAATCTGTTCGGACAGGCGCTGAAAACCAATGACAGCCTGTATTTTGCCGTATTAACCGGATGTCTTCGGATTTCAAAAGAGAGCATTTTTACCGGCCTGAATAATATGAA
This sequence comes from Candidatus Eisenbergiella merdipullorum, assembly GCA_019118445.1. Classification (GTDB taxonomy): domain Bacteria; phylum Bacillota; class Clostridia; order Lachnospirales; family Lachnospiraceae; genus Eisenbergiella; species Eisenbergiella merdipullorum. Next base: position 1,045 of record DWYY01000059.1, read on the forward strand.
TGTTCTGTCAATCATGGACGTGCAGTTTGAAGAGTACTTCGGTTTCAGCGATGATGAAGTAAGGAAACTCCTGAATTACTATGAAATCGAAGAATCCTTTGAGAATGTCAAAGCCTGGTATGACGGATACCGTTTTGGAAATGTCAGTGTTTACTGCCCCTGGGATGTGATCAGCTATGCGGACAGACGGCGGAACGATCCGACGCTTTACCCGGAGCCTTACTGGATCAATACCAGCGGCAACGACATTGTAAGGCATCTGCTGGAGAAAGCTTCTGCGGGAACCCGCAGTGAGATAGAGCGTCTGATCGCCGGGGAAACGGTTTTGAAGGAGATCAGGAATGAACTGACTTACCGGGATATTTACGCTTCGGAAGAAAACGTCTGGAGCGTGCTTTTCACGACCGGCTATCTGACTCAGGCAGGAAGGCCGGATCCCAGACGAAGGAATCTGATCAGGCTGGCAATTCCCAACGAAGAAATCCGGGAGATTTTCATAAATCAGATTCAGGACTGGATGCAGGCGGTAGTCAGAAAGGACACGACGGAGCTTGACCGGTTTTGCGAAGCGCTGAAAGACGGAGAGCCGTCCGTTGTGGAGAGTATCTTTACCTCCTGGCTGGAGCGGACAGTGAGCATCCGGGACACGGCGGTCAGAAAGGATTTAAAGGAAAACTTTTATCACGGCTTCCTGCTGGGAATCCTGCGGTATCAGACGGAATGGAACGTCTTTTCTAATCTGGAAAGCGGAGAGGGATACACAGATATCATGATCGAAATCCTTCCGGAAAAGATTGGCATTGTCATCGAGATGAAATATGCGGAGAAAGGGAAGCTGGAGGAAGCCTGCCATGAGGCAATCGAACAGATCGAAGAAAAGGATTATGCCGCCAGACTGAGGGAAGAGGGAATGGAAACCATTCTGGCCTATGGCATTGCCTGTTTCCGGAAGCAGTGCCGGGTAGGACTGAAGCATATGGAAAAGCCGACAGGAGAAATAAAAGGAGTATTGTAAGATGGCCAAAGAATCCGATACCTGGATCATGCATGGTGTCGCGGAAGATGCCCCGGGGTGTATTCATACCGTAAAAGAGGCAATTTCATATATCAATGAGATTGGGTTCCTCCCTTTATTCAGGAATGAAATACCGGGGTTTTCGCTGGAGGAGAGAACGGTTCCAGAGAATTGGTGGTCGGATGATTCCCTTCGGGATCCGTGGCAATGGCGGAAAATTATTGCCGGAAGCAAAAAAGTCGCCTATGGCAGGTTCTTTGCCGGAAAAGCCGGATTTATTTCCCTGGCATGGTTTCCATATTTTGTAAATTACCGGCGTGACGGTTATGATTTTGATGCGCTCTGGGATGATGAAAAGGCATCTATTCGGCAGAAGAAGATTATGGACCTGTTTGAGGAGGAAGACGAACTGTATTCCTTTGAGGTGAAGCAAAAAGCAGGATTTGGAAAAGGCGGAGAGAAAAATTTTGAGGGAACCATAACCCGGCTGCAGATGCAGACCTACCTCTGTATCCGGGATTTCCGCCGGAAGAAGAATAAGGCTGGCCGGGAGTATGGGATGGATGTGGCTGTTTACAGCAAGCCGGAGCATATCTGGGGTTATGAATCTGTTACATTGGCGTATTCGGAAGAACCGATGAAATCGGGAAAACGGATTTTTAGGCAGCTGATGGACAAGTATCCCAGCGCGACAGTTGAACAGATTCGAAAAGTTGTTGGTGTCGGGCCGGGAGAGGAACCTCTAAAGAAGAAAACAAAGAAGAGTGTTCATTATCCGGCAAATCTATTAAAAGCGCTGCAGCTGGATATGGAAGCCCTGACGGCGGATCAGATGCGAGGACTGGAGTTTGTTATCAGTCAGTTAAAAGAATCAATGCAGGATGTAGTCCGCCTGCATTATGAACAGGTGATGAAGTTAGCGCAGATTGGAGAGCAAATTGGTCTTTCCCGCTGCCGATGCAGCCAGCTTCATAAAATAGCAATGCGTAAGCTTCAGAATCCAAAATGTGTTTGATGGATCACAGAAGGGTACCAGGGGCGAATGGATTCCATCGGGAAACTGGTGGCTAAAGAGAAAAAAGAATTGATTGCAGACGGAAAGCTGGAGCAGGCAGAGCTTTTGGATCAGAGCCCGGAGACGTTGCCGAATATTACGGCAAATGACGCCGAAATCCTGATGAAGGCGGGTGTTTACAGTCTGGGGAGCCTTCGGATAGCATTAAAGGAAGATTTATGCATGAAAAAGGACGGAAGGAAAACAAGGGTGAGAAACTGTGATGGTTGAGATTTCGAAAAAAGACTGGAAGCTGTACCGTGAGAGACTTCCGGAGTGGCAGGAACACTTTATGGAGCGGCTGGTAAAGGAATATATTGAACTGTTGAGCGCCCCCGGTAATGCGTCTGACCATTTCTGGGAGCTGGAAGAACGGATCCGAAAAGATAAGAAGAATCCGGGCGTTCTGCTGAATGTGACAAAATCAAACGCAATTTGGGATATTGCGGCATTTATAGGCCGGGGAATCATAACGATGGATGAACTGGATGGGTTCAGCCCTGATCTGATCGAAGGGGTCAAACTGATCCTGAGCAGATAATATCAAAGCATTGAATCGCTGCAGAGACGGAGAAAAAATATGATCGACAGAAATGATATGCTGGAACTGACAAGACGGCTGACTCCCGCGCGTTCCAGCGTTGACAGAATCGCGGGAGCCTGGTTTGATGAAGATGGATATGTGGAAGGAACCTTTAATAAAAATATCCTCCATCTGAAGCCGTCGGAGCTGAAGAAAAATCTGGAGCTGGCAAAAACTGTCCTGTTTTCCCGGACGAACGAGCAGCTGAAGGATCACAGGATAAGCGCATCTTCGAGAAAACCCGGCGGCCTGTGGCAGCTGTTTGATGGGATGAAGGCTTCCGGCCTGAAAAATGACGCGCTGGCGGACATTTTCTATGAGCTTCTGGGAGAACGCTTCCTGCAGGGGACGCCTTCCTATTGCTTCCTTTTTCATGGAAGCTATGACGTCCCTGTGAAGGGACAGGACGGAGAATGGCTGGAGGGCTCGGAGGAGGTCTATGATTATCTGATCTGTGTCATGGGTCCTGCCCTTGACGGCTATGAGCCGGGGCAGCCGGAATATGGTTTTCTGTATCCGGCCTTTCGGGAGCGGACGACGGGATGGGATTTCGTCAATATCTATGAAAAAACGCCAGGAAAGGGCAACCGGATCACGGAATGGCTGCTTGCGGGATAGGCCAAATGATCCGCGGAAGGGGATGAAACAGATGGGAAGATTTGAAATGCTTTCCGGAGCTTCTGTTGAAGTGGATACGGGGTCTTTTCAGAACGATATGACTAGTTTTGCAAACAAGGATGATGTGCTCACCTATCTGATCCATTTGGGATATCTGGCATATGATGAGAAAAACAGGAGCGCATTTGGCCGAATGGAGAGGCAGGGTGATCAATATGACAGGACTATTATTCGTCGGAGCGGGAGGGGCAGTCGGCGCCATGCTCAGATATGCCATCAGCCTGATCCCTTATAAGGGAAGGTTTCCTCTGCTTACGCTGTTCATCAATGTTATAGGAGCTTTGGCCATCGGTATCATTGCCGGCCTTTCCGCAAGAAAGAATCTGCCGCAGAACGCAGTGCTGTTCCTGAAAACGGGTGTATGCGGAGGATTTACAACATTTTCCACATTCTCGCTTGAGGCTTACAATCTGCTGGAGCAGGGATATTTCAGGCTTTCGGCTGTATATATCATTTTGAGTGTTGTCTGCTGTCTGGCAGGGGTAGCCGTCGGGATGTATATGGCGGAACATGTCATGTAACGCCGCGCATAAAGAAAATGGATGTGCACAGGTCAGAAAAAATCAAGATAGACAGATTCTGTCTATCCAAATCAGTATAATAGAAAATCATAGGCGGCAGGGTCTTGCCAGCCGCCTGCTGATATGCTATTTTTAAACTGTAACTGTACAACTGGCGAAGAAAGGAGGACAACTGCCATGACAGGAACACATCACAACAAAAACTTTATTTCATTCAGGACGACAAAAAGGCGCAGAAGTCTTTCTTATCTTTTGAAATGGATCTGACCGGACGAAGGCACAGATACGGGCGGTTCCATTAGATTTACCAGAGACGATCAGATAAGATGTCAGGCACCTCTTTGTTGGGGTGCCTTTTCTGCGTCCTTTTTTAAAGACAAAGAGAGGATTTATCAGGATATGAAAACAATTCAGGGAAAATTCGCGGAGGCGAAAATTTACTCAGACACCTGCGAGGATTACGCAGCAGCGCAGATTCAGATGCTTTGCGACAATGAAACGGCGGAAAACGCCGTTATCCGCGTGATGCCGGATGTTCATCCGGGGAAGGTGGGAACGGTCGGGCTCACCATGACGGTGGGAGAGAAACTGATCCCTTACCTGCTGGGAGGGGACATCGGCTGCGGCGTATCCTGCGTGGGATTCAAAACGAAAAGAATAGAAGGAAAACAACTGGACGCGGTGATCCGGGAGCGGGTGCCGTCTGGAGCTGCCATCCGCCGGGAAATCCACCGTTATGGAGAAGAGGCACATCTGGAAGAACTTTCCTGTTTCCGGCATGTTCAGGAGAAAAAAGCACTCCTGAGCCTTGGAACGCTGGGCGGAGGAAATCATTTCATCGAGGTGGACCGGGATGAAGAAGGAGGCCATTATCTGGCTGTCCATTCCGGCAGCAGACACCTGGGAGCAGAGGTGACGGAATATTATCAGAACCTGGCATATCAGGTCTGCCGGGAGAAGGGGATTCCCCATCCTGTCAGCTTTCTGGAAGGAGAGCAGCTGGAAGCTTATCTGCATGACGTGGAGATCGTTCAGAGGTTTGCCGTCCTTAACCGGGCCTGCATTCTGGATGAAATCTGCAAGGGGATGAAGTGGAAGGCCATTGACCGGTTTGATACGGTGCATAACTATGTGGCAAAGCTGCCGGACAAAACGCTGCTTCTGAGAAAAGGGGCGGTATCCGCACAGCAGGGAGAACGGCTTCTGATTCCCATCAATATGAAAGAGGGGATGCTTCTCTGCGAAGGGAAGGGAAATCCGGACTGGAATTTTTCCGCGCCCCATGGAGCCGGGCGCGTGTATCGGAGGGATCAGGTGAAGGAGCATTTTACCGTATCCGATTATAAACGGGAAATGAAAGGAATTTATTCCACCTGCATTTCCAGAGATACGCTGGATGAAGCACCCTTTGCCTATCGGAACGCGGAGGAAATCATGAAACAGATGGAGGAAACCGTAAGAATAAGGAAAATGCTTCGGCCTGTCTACAATTTCAAGGCATGAGGGAGAGATAAAAAGTGAAAAGTGACATTAAAAGTTGAAAGCAGGAAAAAGGAGAAATCAAATATGTGGAGGTATGTATTTCCTGGAAAGTATGAAACTGCGCTCAGTTATGAAAACTGGCCGGAAGGTTTTGATCGTGATAAAAAGGAAAAAATCAGGTGCAGCTATGACCAGTATGTAGTTAGAACGAAAGGTTCCGTCTATAAAGTGGTTGTTTTTCCGTATCTGGAGGAGTGTTTCCTGTATTATGCAGGGATACATGAAGATACCTATGATCGTGATTTGTCAGCGGATGCAGCCAGGACGCTTGCAAAGGCCTACGCCATATTGATCCGCGACCCTGGGGCGATTGTCTATGTACCTATGAAAAAGCCGGAAGACAGGCTGACAAATTTTAATCTGGTCTTATGCCGCCATACCTGTATGATGAAGCCTGGAAGATGGCTGAAAATCGAGAAGCAGCTTAATGCATACAATAAAGTGCATAACTATCGTTTCTGGTATGAACCGCAGAAGCTGAGAGACTATTTTTACAGGATTGTGGTGCGGAAGAATGAGAGGTTATGTCACAAGGAATACAACAGGCTGTTCTCACAGAGAGAAATCGGTGATTATGTGATAGAAAGTTTTTCGCTCGATGGGATTTATGAAATCCATGAAAATCTTCTCAGCGCCGCAGAGTTTATGGATGAAGCGGATGAGCGGAATGAGGAAAAGGCAAGCGGATGGGGATACGGATATATGGTAAGCAAAGCGCTTATTCGGAAGAATGGAGGAATATAAGATGAGAACACTGCTTATCATGCGTGGGGTTCCCGGAAGCGGTAAGTCCACATGGATAGAAGAAAACGGGCTGAAGCCCTATGCCTTATGCCCGGATGAAATCCGTCTGCTGTGCTGCAGTCCGCTTCTGCAGGCGGACGGGACGGAGTGCATCGGCGGAAACAGCGAAAATACGGTCTGGAAGGTTTTTCTCCAGATGTTGAAGGAACGGATGCGGCACGGCGCTTTTACCGTAATAGACAGCACGAACATCCGGGCAGAAGAACTGCGGCGCTATAAAAAGCTGTGCGAGGAGTACCGATATAGAGTTTATTGCGTAGACTTTACTCAGGTTCCTTTGGAGGAAGCAAAGCGCAGGAACCTGAGCCGTGAGCCTTTGAAAAGGGTGCCGGAGCAGGTGGTCGAGCGGATGTACCGCGGCCTTCCCGGTCAGAAAATTCCTTCTGGAATTGCTGTCATCCGGCCCGAGGAACTGGAACGGGTATGGCTGAAAAAAATTGACCTGTCCAGATACCGGAGAATCCACCACATCGGAGACCTGCATGGCTGTTATACCGTTCTGCAGGAGTATCTGAACGGACAGGGCGGGATGAAGGAGGATGAATTTTACATCTTTCTTGGAGATTATATCGACAGAGGCATAGAAAACGCGGAGGTGATCCGCTTCCTGATCTCCATAGCGGAAAGGAAAAACGTGCTTCTGCTGGAAGGAAACCATGAAAAATCCCTCTGGGACTGGGCGGAAGGCGGAGAAGGCAGGTCAAAGGAGTTTCGGCTGCATACCCGCAGGGTGCTGGAGAAGGCGGAAATCGATCCCAAGGAAGTCCGCTGTCTGTACCGGAAATTCGGCCAGTGCGCCTACTACAGCTATGGGGACAGGGATTTTCTGGTCACCCATGGAGGACTGAGCATCCTGCCGGAGAACCTGACTCTCGTGGCAACGGAGCAGATGATTAATGGAACCGGGGAATACGCGGACGCAGACCGGACGGTGGAAACTTTTGAGAAGACTGCACCGGCTTCCAATTATCAGATATTCGGACACCGGAATCCATCCGGCCAGCCGGTGCGCATGAACGACCGAGTGTTTAACCTGGAAGGAGGTGTGGAGACAGGAGGCTTTCTGAGATGCGTCCAGGTGGACGGCGATGGGATTCATCCGGTGGAAATCAAAAATCCGGTCTGGCTCACGCCGGAGCTTCGGGAAAAGCAGGCGGTAGAGGATGCGGTGATCCAGCTCCGGGCGGACCCGGCTGTGGCAGAAAAACGGTTTGGGAATATCTCTTCGTTCAACTTTACCAGAGAAGCCTTTCGGGAGAAGGACTGGAACGAACGTACCATTCAGGCGCGGGGGCTGTATCTGGACACCGTACAGAACCGTGTGGCTGCCAGAGCCTATAACAAGTTTTTCAATATCGGAGAACGCCCGGAGACGAGATGGAGCGCGCTGCAGCAGAACCTCCGGTTCCCGGTAAGCTGTTATGTGAAGGAAAACGGTTTTCTTGGGCTGGTCTCCTGGGATACAGAAAAGGAATCGCTTTTTATCACCACAAAAACAGACCCGGAGGGCATCGCGGCCCTGTGGTTTCGGGAGCTTCTGCGGAAAAAAGCCGGGACGGACGGAATCCGGCGCATGGAAGACTATCTGGAGGCCCATCCGGTAACACTGGTCTTTGAATGTGTGGACATGGAGCATGATCCCCATGTGATCGAATATCCGGAAAGCCGGGTGATCCTGCTGGACATCGTCTGCAACTGTATGGAGTATGAGAAGTATTCCTATGAACAGATGCGTGAAACGGCGGAGCGGCTTGGCGTGGAGCATAAGGAGCTGGCCTGCGTGCTTCCGGATTGGAAGGCATTTGCCGACTGGTACGGACAGGTGAATGGGAAAGATTATACTTACAGAGGACAGCGGATCGAGGGTTTTGTGATCGAGGATGCCGCAGGAAGGATGGTGAAGCTGAAAGGAGCCTACTACAGATTCTGGAAGCAGATGAGAGGGCTGGCGAGGGAGATTGCCGAAAAGGGCGGAATCGACAGACGGCATGTGCGGCTGGACGCGGAAGGAGAGGCTTTCTGCAGCTGGTTGACGGCGTTGTATCAGGGAGAGGGCGAGAAGCCGGAGCCGCGGGATATCTGTGAGCTGAGGAGAAAGTTTCTGGAAGAAAGACGTTGAGGTGATAGAATGTGTACACGGAATGAACTGGACATGATTCTGAGGAAAATAGCGGAGGTGTATCGATCCGTATATGGAGATGAGCTTGCTTTTGAAGAAATAAAATGTCTGTACTTTCTGACCATGTTGAAAAATCAGTAAACAAAAGCGATTATCTGCAGGTGGGAGAAATTCCGGCTGGCGGGTAACCGCTTTTTGTTTTATCACGATCCTCAAAAACGAAGTACAGACGACACGTTTCGTCATGCACTTATAAGATGTTACAAAATCATGAAAAATAAAAGTTTATAACATGAATTCTATAAACTTGATTTTTCTGAGAGTTTATGGTATGTTTCAGAAAGAAAGGTGGT
>DWYY01000060.1 GCA_019118445.1 Candidatus Eisenbergiella merdipullorum
TACCATTCTCCGGAAAAGACGTATGTTTTTAACCACGATGGGATCGAGCGGGTCTATGCCCTGGGATATCAGGATGAGAGACAGATAGAATTTGAAGAGGTTTTGATGAAGCAGTTTCAGCTCTCCAAAGGCAAAGTATCCTTTGAATAAAAATCAGGATGAAGAGAAAAAGGAATGTTACAGCAATCTTTCTTATCCGCGGCGTTCCTTCTGTGGCTTCCGGGATTTTTTATATAATAGGTGGAAAACGGGATCATCAGGCATGCAATGAACAGGCAACTGGACGTGCAGCGGCTATGATCTTGATCATTGCAGCCCTGACCCTGCGGTGATATAAAAAAATAGAGGAGAAACTTATGCATGGTAAAATGAAAAGGAATACAACAGGCAGAACTGCAACGATCATAATTTTGCTGATCCTGTTATGCATAGGCGGGTGTTGGAATGTAACTACGTCGCAAAGCATGAGCTTTGCTGTGGAGACAGGCGACTGTATTCGGACGACGCTGGACACCACACAGGGCTACTCTCTTGCTCAAGACGATGGAATGTTTCTGGTGAAAAACGGTGATGAGATAATCCTTCAGGGTATTTTTCAAACACGGGATCAGTATGAGGCACAGGAAGCTATGATTCGGGGGACACCAGGTGTACAGATCCTTTCGGAAAGCAACAATATGCTTTCATACTATTATAAAGATGGAGCGGCCGGTCCTGAGGTGGGTTATCTGTTTCTGGTAGATGATTCGGATACAGGGGTATATCTGGCAAGCCTGATGGATCAGCAAAAGGCGGATCAGGCATTTGCCAGAATGTCGTTTGAGAAAGTGTCAGAAAAATAAAAAAAGTTCCCTTCCCATATTGGAGTCTATATACAAAACAAAATATGCAATATTTTAAAGATATATAAGCAAAAAAAGAGTGGATGTGATTACAGTAAAAGGGTACTATAAACCTAGTATTTAGAACAATGAAAAGCCTGCAAATAAAAAGTCCCAGTTCATGCCGACCTTAAAAACGGATGTGTGGATGGTTAGTCTGATGAAGGAAGAGCAGCGAGAGCCCTGCGCACGCTTTTCTGGGAATATCCCCGGGATCATTGACACCGGGATCTACTCCGGCAAATGCCGTGATGGCATCCTCGTGGGTGAAACGTGTGACATCTCCGATCTCGGTCATAAGCTGGGGGCCCAGGGACGGGCCTCCCCTCTTCATCGCCATGACAACCGGATATTCCGGAAGCAGGGAAGCAGTTTCGTTCATCAGGGAATGCAGCTGTTCGACAGTCTGTGAGACGGCGTTTAACTGTCCGAGCGCCTGTTTGAAGATGCGTTTCGTAAAGGCGTCCTTGGGAAGTACAGGGATAAGCTCCTTTGCTTTTCCATGGATTTCCTCAGCCTTTGACCTGCTGAAGTTGTACTTCCTGCGGCTGCACCACTTTTGATAGTGTGCCGTAAAAGTCTCCAGGGATATCCCGCGGATGCAGTCCACATGCCGGTAAGTATCAATAAAATTCACCCATTTCTGGCTACCGTCCTCCCGTGCAGGGCTGTCAAAGTGAGCATTGGCGCCGGGATAAGTCAGGACTGGCTGGACGAGCTGGGAATGGACATCCCTGCCACCATCGGTGATGCAGAAGCGGAAGCATGCATGAAGTACCTTAACTGGATGGCTGATCCTGAAGTTGCAATGAACATCTATTATACGCCTGACCATACCACGAAACCGGTCTGGTGATACGGATTACAGACTCCCGCGTATGCCCGACGATTTCCTTTATCGGTGTTTACTAAAATGGTCCTGTGATTTATAATGAACAAAACAGAGGATCAAAACAGAAACGTAAATATTTCAAGGAGGACATGAGGTGGAGTACAGGGTTCACCAGAAAACAGGGGACAGGATCAGCGTGTTGGGAATGGGCACGAGCTATATCGCGGATACGCCGGAAAAAGAAGCGGTCGCCGCGCTGGTCTATGCCCATGAAAAGGGGATCAACTATGCCGATCTTGCGACGGCGGGGGCAAAGACTTTCGGCTATTATGGGACAGCTTTTTCATCTGTGAGAAAAGAGATGTTTTACCAGGTGCATTTCGGCGCAAACTATGAAACAGGAGAATATGGCTGGACGACGGACCTGGAAACGATCAAAAAGCAGATGGACTGGCAGCTAAAGGAATTGAAGACCGACTACATAGACTACGGCTTCATCCATTGCCTGGATGAGGAGCCGGACTGGCGGGACTACCGAGAAAACGGCGTTCTGGACTATCTGCTGGAAATGAAAAAGGCAGGAGTGGTGCGGCATATCGGCCTTTCTTCCCATACTCCAGCGCTTGCGGAGCAGGTCCTGGACGCTGGGGTGATCGACCAGCTGATGTTCTCCATCAACGCGGCATATGATTATCAGCATGGAGAATACGCGAAAGGCAGTGCTGGCGAACGGATGGCGCTGTACCGCCGCTGCGAGGCGGAAGGAGTCGGGATTTCCGTCATGAAGCCTTATTCCGGCGGCCAGCTTCTGAGCGCGGAGACTTCTCCCTTTGGAAAAGCCCTGACGCAGTACCAGTGCATCCAGTACGCGCTGGACAAACCGGGCGTGCTGACCGTGCTTTCCGGCATCCGGAATCTGGATGAGGTGAAGAAGCTGCTGGGCTATCTGGAAGCCGCTCCGGGGGAAAAGGATTACTCCATCCTCGGGACCTTTACCCCAAAGGATGTCACGGGCGTCTGTGTCTACTGCAATCACTGCCAGCCGTGTCCGGCCGGACTGAATGTGGGACTGATCAACAAATATTACGATCTGGCGGCTGCCGGAGACACGATGGCAGCACAGCATTATGAAAGCCTGGAGAAAAAGGCTTCTGACTGCATCTCCTGCGGACACTGCGACAGAAGATGTCCTTTCCATGTGGTCCAAACGGAGCGGATGAGAGAGATTGCCGCATATTTTGGAAAATAATACGGGCTGAGAAAGAAGGAAAAGATGATGTGGCTTTTTTATGCTGTGGGGTCTGCGTTTTTTGCGGGCGTAACTTCCATTCTCGCAAAATGCGGGATCCGGAAGACGGATTCCACTGTCGCGACCGCAGTGCGCACCGTGGTGGTCCTGATCTTTTCATGGATCATGGTGCTGACGGCCGGTTCCATAAACCAGATCGGTTCCATCAGCGGGAAGACCCTGCTGTTTCTGATCCTTTCCGGCGCGGCGACCGGGGCATCCTGGCTGTGCTATTTCCAGGCGCTGCAGATCGGGGACATCAATAAAGTGGTCCCCATCGATAAATCCAGCACGGTCCTGACGATCCTGCTAGCGCTGATCTTCCTCGGGGAAGGGATTTCCCTGCCTAAGGCGGCTGCGGTTGTCGTGATCGCTGCGGGAATCTTTCTGATGATCGAGAAAAAGGATGTAACGCAGAAACGGGAAGGAGGGAAAGGAGGCTGGTTCCTTTACGCTGTCGGCTCCGCAGTTTTCGCCAGTCTGACCTCCATCCTCGGAAAGATCGGGATCTCCGGCGTGGAATCCAATCTGGGAACGGCGATCCGGACCTGCGTGGTGCTGGTCATGGCCTGGATGATGGTGGGCGTGCAGGGAAAGTGGAAAGAAGTCCACGCCATTCCGAAAAAGGAGCTTGTGTTCATCTGCCTTTCCGGCGTGGCAACCGGGGCATCCTGGCTGTGTTATTATCGCGCGTTGCAGGAAGGCCCTGCCAGCATTGTGGCTCCTGTTGACAAGCTGAGCGTCCTGGTCACCGTGACATTTTCCTACTTTGTGTTCAAAGAAAAACTCAGCAGGAGGGCTGCCGTCGGCCTCGCACTCCTGACGGCGGGGACTGTAGCGATGGCGCTGTTGTGAGTTATGAAAAATTTTACAGGATACGGGTGATCGGAAATGAATGAATTTCGTATGGGTACTATCGGTTCCGGCGCTATCGTCCACAGCATTTTAAATTATGTACAGAAAGAAGCGCGGGGGATACGCCTTTATGCGGTGTATTCCCGGACCATGGACCGGGGGCGCTCTCTTGCTGAGAAATACGGCGCTGAGAAGGTTTACACTAATCTTGAGGCCTTTTTGGAGGATGCTGATATCGACCTCATCTACATTGCGAGTCCGAATCTTCTGCACTATGAGCAGACCAAAAGAGCGCTGCTCGCCGGCAAACATGTGATCTGTGAAAAGCCATTTTGCCCCCGTGCCGATCAGGCAAAGGAACTGATAACTCTCGCAAAAGAGAGACATCTTTTCCTAGTGGAAGCAGTCCCGACGACTTTCCTGCCCAATTATCCTATTGTGACCGATAGCTTGAAAAAGCTCAGGAAAGTCAAACTGGTCCTCGCAAACTACAGCAAGCTATCCTCCCGCTATTCCCAACTGCTGGCCGGGGAGCTGCCAAACATTTTTAACCCGCAGTTTGCCGGAGGCTGTCTGATGGACATCAACTATTACAATGTCTATCTGACGGTGGCATTGTTCGGCAAACCGCAGACCGCAGCTTATTCTCCAAATCTTTATCGGGGAATTGATACTTCCGGTGTTGTGCACATGCAGTATGACGGCTTTGTTGCAGAATGTGCCGCGGCAAAGGATACCTGGGGCGTCAATTTCTATCAGGTTGAAGGGGAAAATGGATTCCTCTATATCAGGGATGGCAGCAACGGTATCGCAGAGGTACGCATCGTGACCGGAGACAGTGACAGGACCATAGATCTTCAGCCTGTGCCTGACCGCCGGTATTATGAAGTGAAGGAACTGGACGCACTGCTTCAGGCCGGCGATCATAAGTCTCTGGAGGCCCGTCTCAACATTACGCTTGCTGCTGTTGAAACCGTGGAAGCAGTGCGGAAAGCTGCGGGCATCGTTTTCCCCGGCGATAAGGAGTAGGAGATGTCTGTTCGATGGTACATGTTCTGGTTGTTGAGGAAGACAAAGACCTGGATCAAACGGCCTGCCTCTGTGTGTATGTACCGTATGAAAGGTGCTGTCCGGGAAACTGGGCAGCTTTTTTTATAATTCATAAACAGAAAATTGATAATGGCCAAACAAAAGCAAGGAAATGATTATTGACTTCATTTGTAAATAAATATACAATAGACGACATGAGAATTCTTAGGCGGGAGCATTACCAATGAATATTTATGAAATTGCCACAACATACTACGAATATTTTCTCCGCGGCACACGCACGACCATAGTTGTCGCTTTCTTAACGGTTATCCTGGGCAGTGTGCTCGGATGCGTCATCGCGCTGATGCGGCTTTCCAGATTCAAACCCTTCGATTGGTTCAGCAGGCTGTATATTACGGTGATCCGGGGAACTCCCATGCTGGTGCAGCTGTACATTGTTTACTATCAGCTGGATTTTATCCCCTATCCTTCAGGAACCTTTTTAGGCGTGAGCCTGGACCGCGCGATTCCGTGTATCTTAGCCCTGTCGATCAACTCGGCCGCTTATGTTGCGGAGGTCATAAGGGCGGGAATACAGGCGGTGGATTACGGACAGACGGAAGCGGCCCGCTCCTGCGGCATGACCTCAGGACAGTCCATGCGTTATATCGTTCTTCCGCAGGCCATAAAGAATATTCTTCCGGCTATCGGAAATGAATTCGTCACAATGGTAAAAGAAACGGCTATCATCCAGTATCTCGGCGTCAGTGACCTGATGTATAACAATGGCATCGTTGTCACTGCTACATATAATCCTTTGCCCTGCTATTATATTTCCGCATTGATCTATCTCGCTCTTAATATCTGTTTGGGAAAGGGTCTCAACATATTTGAGAGGAGGATGAAGAAGAGTGAGCGATAAAAAGGTTTTGTTTGAAATTCAGGATCTTCATAAGAGCTTCGGGTCCCTGGAGGTTCTAAAGGGGATCAATGAAACGGTATACCAGGGCGATGTGATATCGGTCATAGGTCCTTCCGGCTCCGGAAAGTCAACTTTTATCCGTTGTCTGAACCTGCTGGAGCAGCCTACATCGGGCAGGATCATATTTGAAGGCAATGATATTACCGCGAAAGGCTTTAATGTAAATAAGCATCGTCAAAAGGTGGGCATGGTGTTTCAGCAGTTCAATTTATTTAACAATCTGAATGTCCTGCAGAATCTCACCATTTCCCAGATAAAGGTGAAAAAGACCGCCGCCGCGGCTGCGGAAGAAAAGGCAATGGCTCTTTTGAAAAGAGTGGGGCTTGGCGATAAGGCTTCCGCTTATCCGTCGCAGCTTTCCGGAGGCCAGAAACAGAGGGTTGCGATAGCGAGAGCTCTGGCCATGGAACCGGATGTCATGCTTTTTGACGAGCCCACATCCGCGCTGGATCCGGAGATGGTAGGAGAGGTTTTAAAGGTCATCCAGGATCTTGCCAATGATGGCATCACCATGGTAGTGGTGACGCATGAAATGGGATTTGCCCAGAAAGTGGCGCACAAAGTGCTCTTTATGGATGAAGGGCTGATCGTGGAAGAAGGAACTCCGGAGGATATCTTCAGCCATCCCCAGAATCCCAGGACCAAAGAGTTTCTTTCCAAGGTTATCAATGTCATATAAAATTCATATTTCAAGAGGAGGAACGTTATGAAAAAACATACGAAATGGCTCTCTTTATTAGCATGTGCGGGCATCATGTTATGCCTTTCCGCCTGCGGGCAGAGTACGGAGACCGCAGATGCTTCTGTGGCAGAAACAGCCGGGACTACGGCTGCCGTTGAGGAAGCCGCCGGTACGGAAGCGCCCGAAGCGGGAACGGATGAAACGCAGGAATCTTCCGCGGCGGAAACGACAGAGGCTGCATCCGCAGAAGGGACTGCAGATACCCCTACGATCGATGCCATCAAGGAAGCAGGAGTACTGGTGCTGGGCACTTCAGCCGATTATCCGCCCTATGAATTCCATACGGAGATCGATGGAGTGGATACGATCGTCGGATTTGATATTTCCATCGCGCAGTATTTTGCCGATAAGCTCGGCGTGGAGCTGGAAATCGTGGATATGCCCTTTGATTCCCTGCTGATCGATCTCGGACAGGGCGGCGTGGATGTCGTGATGGCAGGACTGACGCCGGATGAGACCAGACGCAAGGCGGCTGATTTTACAGATATTATCTTTACGAACAAGCAGATCGTCCTGATCAGAAAGGAAGATGCGGATACTTTCAAGACGATCGAGGATCTGCAGGGACATAAGGTCGGCGCGCAGACAGGAAGCATGCCATTTGAAGTGGCTCAGGAAACGGTAGGAGCCGATAATGTGATCGGGCTTGGAAAATCCCAGGATCTCGTATTGGAGCTGAAAAACGGGAAGATCGACGCGGTATTTACCAACGTCATGTCCGGAACGCCGTTTGTAAACGCGAATGACGATCTGATGATACAGGATATCGGATTGACGGAAAGCGATGGAGGAAATGCCGCGGCAGTTCAGAAAGGCAAGACTGATCTGGTAGAGTTCTTCAATGAATGCATCGCGGAGATCAAGGAAGAAGGACTGCTGGATCAGTATATCTCCGAGGCCCAGGAACTTGCAGATCAGGAATAATGCCGCCTGAAGGCGGTGGAAATGAGGAACAAAATGAAGGAATATCCTTATCCCCACTTATTCAGCCCTATCATAATAGGAGGAAAAAGGTTTCGGAACCGTGTGGTTGCCTCGGCTCAGGCTTCTCCCCATGGGGTTACGGCAGGCCATAACGGATATGACAATGCTTCGGAATACCAGGCGCAGTACATGGGCCTTCTCGCAAGGGGCGGCGCCGCGGTGGTCAATACCGGACATTACGGAGTGGATCCCCGCTTCCAGCTAGGAGCGCTCAGATATGCCTTTAATTTTTTCAATGACAGGCTCCATAATGACCAGATGCCTGTGCTCAATCTGATGAGCGATAACGTACATGCTTATGGGGCTCTGGCGAGCATTGAGCTCAATCATGGCGGACATATGAGCACCCCTTTTGAAGGAAATACAGTGCTGGGGCCTATGGACAGGGTGCTGCCGGATGGAAAGATCGTTGTGGGCATGGACAGAGGCGAGATGGAAAGAGTGGCGGAATATTTTGCAAATGCCGCCCGCATCGCCAGACTCACAGGATTTGATATCATCAATGTGCATGCCGCCCATAACTGGCTGCTGGGACAGTTTTTGTCGCCTCTTTCCAACCAGCGTGAGGATGAATTCGGCGGAAGCCCGGAAAACAGGGCTCGTTTCCCCCAGATGGTCCTGAAGGCGATCAGAGAGGCTGTCGGAAAGGAACTGCTGATCTCGGTACGTTATTCGGTGGCCGAGCTGGTGGAAGGAGGCGCGACGCTGGACGATTCCCTCCGTTCCATCAGGCTTCTTTCCGAATATGCGGATATCATCCACTGTTCTGCGGGAAAAGTGGATAATGTGGAATCCAGCAATTATCTGTTCCCTTCGCAGTATACGAGGCATGGAGTGAATACCTATCTTGCCGGAGCAGTAAAAGAAAGAATGCCGGAGCTGGTTGTGGAAACGATCGGCGCGATCAGCGATCCCCAAATGGCGGACAGGCTGATCGCAGACGGTACCTGTGATCTTGTTGCCATGGCCCGTTCCTTTATCGCTGACAATGACTGGGCGAAAAAGGCGCATGAAGGCCATGCGGACGACATCCGTCCCTGTATCAGATGTCTGCGCTGCCTGAGCGAAAGCGTTAATTTCACAGGCCATAGGACATGCAGTGTGAATCCGCGAAGGGTGCTGTTCCAGCAGCTTCCGCCCAGCGAAGTTATGTCCCATAAGAAAAAGGTCCTGGTGGCAGGCGGAGGCCCTGCGGGACTTCAGGCTGCCAATGAACTGGCTCTCAAGGGACATGAGGTCATATTGTGTGAAAAGAGCGGCCGCCTTGGCGGAAGACTGGAATACGCGGATCATGTCAGCTTTAAGGAGGATATCGTAAGGTACAGGGAATACCTGATCCGTCAGGTAAATAAGCGTGAAAATATAACGGTATATCTGAATAAAGAGGTAACTCCCGAACTGATAGAGGCAGAAGAACCGGACGCTCTCGTCGTCGCGGTGGGAGCGAAGAACTTTTATCCGGAGATACCCGGAGCGCATCTGCCCGGCGTGATGCATTGCTGCGACCTCTACGGACAGGAAGACAGAGTGGGAGATCACGTTGTTATTATCGGCGGAGGAATGGTGGGAAGCGAAGCCACCATACATCTCCATTCCATGGACAAGGCCGTCGATCTGGTAGAGATGTCAGACGAACTCATGAGCGCGGAAAAGATGGACTATCCCGATGAGAGGGACTTCACCCTGTATTATGTGAACCATCCGCTCGATCTGGACCAGAAAAAGCCCATGGATCTCCCGGAAAAAGAGAATGTCCACATCCATCTGGGCACCCGCTGCGTGGAGATCAAAGAAAACGGAGTGTATGTGGAAGATAAAAACGGGACCCGCAGCTTCCTGGAGGCCGATACGGTCATCCTTGCCACCGGGCTCAGGCCGGATCAGGAATATCTTTCCCGTTTTGAGGGCCTGGCGCAGGACGTCCTGTTTATCGGCGACTGCAAAAAGCCGGGAACGATCTACAATACCTCCACGACCGGTTACTATGCGGCGGTGGAGTTGTAAATTACCATACGGATATCAATTTTCAGCAGAACATGAAAGCTCAGGGGATTGCTGTTTCCGACAGCCGTTCCCTGAGCCTTTTCAGGAACAGCTCCGCGGCTGGAGAAAAAACCTGATACTTTTTCCAGATGATATTGAGCCCGGATTCCAGCCTCGGCCGCAGAGGCCGGAAGCACAGGGCGCTGTCTTTTGAGGTGTTCGCGAGCTTGTCTATCGTGATGGCATAACCGATGCCGGCTTCCACCATGATCGCGGCGTTATACATCAGATTATAGGTCGCGACAATATCCAGTTTTTCATAATCCTTTCCAAACCAATCATAAAACCGGTTTCCCTCCCGCTGCGGCGTGATCGCCTGCCGGGAACACAGGAGCGGGACATTCATCAGATCCCCTTTCTCGATCTCCGTTTTTGCGGCAAGTGGGCTGTCCTTGCGCATGATGACTCCCCAGACATCTCTGGCTGGAAGATTCAGATAGTCGTATTTGGTGATGTCAGCCGGCTGGATCAGGAGGCCGAAGTCTAGAAGCCCTTTGTCCAGCCGGTCTGTCACATCCTGGGCGTTTCCGCTGTGCAGATGATAATGGATGCCTGGATAGCTGTCGCGCAGCTCTTTCAGCACGTCTGCGACCTGCCGGATGGCCTGAGTTTCTCCGCCGCCGATGTAGATATCTCCGGTTATAGTGTTTTCCATGGAGAAAAATTCCGCTTCGGTCTTATCAACCATGGCGATGATCTCCTCCGCGCGTTTCCTTAAAAAAATTCCCTCCGGCGTGAGCGTGACCCGATGACTTTTCCGGATCAGAAGCTGCTGCCCCAGTTCCGCCTCCAGATCTCGGAGCTGCCGGGACAGAGTGGGCTGCGTCAGATGCAGATAATTGGCGGCGGCAGTGATATTTCCTTCCCTTGCGACTGCGAGAAAATAGCGGAGCACGCGAATTTCCATCTGGTATGGTCTCCTTTCTGGTTTTGTTTTCCTTTTATCTCCCGTGTGTCTTATAGATTAATTATATAAAGCAATAATATGCCTGTAAAGCATATCATAGAATAAAAACAAGGTATTTGCTATTGAAATGGCAAGGGTATAAAATAAGAACAACTGGGAGATGATCCCGGAAACAGAGAATGGAGGTTTTTAACATGGAGGAAAAACTGAATCTGACCGAAGAATGGGATAAAACCTTTCCCAAGAGTGATAAAGTGAACCATCGCAAAGTAACTTTCCACAACCGCTACGGCATCACGCTTGCCGCGGATCTTTATGCGCCGAAAAATGCAGCGGGGAAGCTGGCTGCCATTGCGGTCTGCGGTCCCTTTGGCGCAGTGAAGGAGCAGGCTTCTGGCCTTTACGCGCAGACGATGGCGGAGAGAGGATTCCTGACTATCGCCTTTGACCCGTCCTATACCGGTGAGAGCGGCGGCCAGCCCAGATACATGGCATCCCCGGATATCAACACCGAGGACTTTCAGGCGGCGGTGGATTTCCTGTCCGTGCAGGAGAATGTGGACCCGGAGAAGATCGGTATCATCGGCATCTGCGGCTGGGGCGGCATGGCGCTGAACACGGCAGCTCTGGATACCCGTATTAAGGCTACCGTGGCTTCTACCATGTATGATATGTCCCGAGTGAATGCCAACGGCTATTTTGACGCGGAGGATTCTGCAAATGCCAGATATGCCAAGAAGCAGGCTTTGAACGCGCAGAGAACGAAAGATTACAAAACCGGCAGTTATGCCCTGGGCGGCGGCGTGGTGGACCCGCTGCCGGAAGACGCTCCTTTTTATGTGAAGGATTATCACGATTATTACAAGACCAAAAGAGGGTATCATCCGCGTTCCCTAAACTCCAACGGCGGCTGGAACATGACCGGGTGCATGTCCTTTATGAACCAGCCTATCCTTCACTACATCAATGAGATCCGCAGTGCGGTCCTGATGATCCACGGGGAAAAGGCCCATTCCTGCTACTTCAGCCGGGATGCCTATGCCAATATGATCAAGGATAATCCTTATACGGAGAACAAGGAACTGATGATCATACCCGGCGCAGTGCATACTGATCTCTATGACAGGATGGATATCATTCCGTTTGACAAAATAGAAGAATTTTTCAGGAAGGCGCTACAGTAAATAAAAACCGAATATCAAAATGAAAAGGCGTCCGGTCTGGCATATGCCAGTGAACCGAACGCCTCATTTTGTCTGATTTGAAAACGTTCTGTCAAAAGCTGTTTCTTCTTGACCCCTCACAGCGTCATATGCCCTTCGATCCCATCGTAATTCACCTTCCGGCAGGTCCCGTCCTTCAGTTCGATGGTAACGGTTCCATAGGCGCCGGTCTTTTTCCCGTCTTCGTAGGAGATGGAACGGATGGGGAAAAGCTCCTCATCGGTGAAATCCTCCGCGCTTTCCTTCGTGATCACCTGGGAGATCATCACATAGGGCTCGTAGCCGCCGTACTGCTTCCGGAAGGAGGCGGAGGCATAGAGGATGATGGAGCGCTCGGAATCGGGATTGGTCCCCTTACTGGTAATAAGGTCAAGTTCTTCCCAGCCGTCGTAGATCGTCATTGCCATCTGCCTGTCCTTCCCCTGGGAATCCTTTCCCTTCAGAATGATGGCCCGCGCCGTGTCCGGTTTGGCTCCTTCGCTTTTCCGGATGATCTGCGTGCCGTTGTCAGGGAAGCCATAGGAACCGAGCGTCAAGGTAACAGGTCGCATGAACAGTTTGTGCCTGTCCACCCGCATGATGCCGCAGGAGACGGGAAAGTCTGCCAGATTGATCGCCTGGATCCATTGTTCTTCCATATCCAGACTAAAATTGAAATATTCTCTTCGGTACAGCACTCCGTCTTTTTGACAGCTCCAGAAAATAACGTTGGGGTTTTGGATCGTGTCCGTTGTCACATCTTTCAGCACATACTGCTGAGCTTCCACCCCGCCGACATCCATCGGTTCGCCTTTCTGAGGAACAGGCGTGGATTCCCATGGATACTTGGTGTTGAAGGAGAGTTTCCCATAGTTCCACATACCATGGATATCGCCTGGGGCTTTCACTACCTTTCCGGTCCGAAGGATGGTCTCTCCGTTCGCTTCGTGATTGGTAAAGCACAGTGCAGGTCCGTTTAATGCAGTATCTTTCACCTCCCCCGGTTTCAGCTTCTCCCAGGTGCCGTTATTTTCTCTGGCGGTCCAGAAAGGATGATCTGCGGGAAGGTGCAGGCACAGGAAGGCTTTTCCCATCCAGAAGGGGGATTCCGCGCAGGAATATCCCTGTACCAAAGGAGAAAACTGACCATAGAAGCCAAGGGTGAACGCGCCTTTATACAGTACGTCATCTCTAGATAAAAACTGCATCAGCGCGCCGGAGGAAATCCTTCTGGCAAGGCCGGGATCCACAGCGGGATGCTTTAAAAACAGATTTCCATCGAAAGCGCTGGTGGAAGCGTTTCTGTAGATATTGCTTCTGCCCCACATATTGGTGAAGCCGTCTCTGTCAAAGAAATCTCCGTAGGTTTCCATCAGCTTATTGGAATGTTCTTCAAATTTTGCCGCAATGTCAGGCGCATTTTCGTAGCCGTACCATTTGTTCCAGATGGGGGCATACACGTTGAAGGCCCAGCAAGAATAGTAGTCGAAGGAATGTCCGTCCCGATACCAGCCGTCTCCCACATAGAAGTTTAACACCGCCTGGGCATGGTCCAGCATAATATCTTCTTCAATGGGATAGCCCTCCATATGAAGGAACGCCATATCCAGCATATTGAAAAGACGCCAGTTCTGCGGCACTGTGCAGCCATGGGCAAAGCCGGTCAGAAAGGCGGCGATGACATCCTTTTCTTCCTTTGTATAAGTATCCCAGATTTCATCTCTGCATATCCAGAGACAGATGACCAGAGCGCAGGTCTCGACCGTCTGTTGATAAGTGCGGAAGGGCTGGCTGCCATTCAATGCCTGAAGCTGTCCATATGTACCTGCGGAAACCGGATCGCCCGGCGTGCAGGTACGCAGCACCTGGCTCTTGTAATATTCTTTCATGGAATAGCCACAGACGGTCAGCCCGGGATCGTCATGGATCAGAGGCGCCGCGATAAAAAAGCTTCTCGCAAGACCCTCAAACATCTCTGCCTTTTTCTCAGTTTCCAGTCTTTCCGGAGATACATTTTGGTGGGGATAGGTGATCTCGGTTTCCTTTCGCGGAAGAACGATCGGGTCTTCAAAATGAGCGATATTCTGAAAGATCCCATCCAGCAGATATTTTCCGGCTTCGATCCAGCTTTCCCGTACCAGTCCGGTGTAGGGACTTTTTTCATGATCAAGCGTTTGTGGCCTGAATGCCATAGTGTTCTCCTTTCTGCCGCAGACGGCGATCAATAATTAGACAGCGGATGCCGCACAGGGGCGTGCAGGGCATCCGCTTATGTTTACCAGATGAAAATTTCGTGATCCGTCAGCTTCCAGATCGCTTCGATGAAATAATAATCTCCATAGATGATGGGGAACTCATGCTTCTCATCGTGGAAGGCAGCCGTGCATTTCTGGACGATGGAATCCCGGTTCACATCCCAGTCGCAGCGCTTCGTATCAAGCGTATAAAGAAGGGTGATCGCTGCATCGTGATAGATTTTCTGCTCCCTTCCTTCCACATACTTGGATATTTCCAGAAGACCGCAGGCTGCGATCGCGGCGGCGGTGGAATCCTCAAGCGCGCAGTCCGCAGGCTGTCTGAAATCCACAGGAACCAGACCCGAATCAGGCGTATTCACTAAAAAATAGTTCGCAACCCTCTTTGCGCAGGCCAGATATTCCGGATTCTTTGTATGGATATAGCTTAGAGTAAAGCCGTACAGCGCCCAGGACTGTCCCCTGGTCCAGGAAGAACCATGCCCGCAGCCCTGCCCGCCGTAGGAACAGACATATTCTCCCGTTTCCGGATTAAATTCTACGATGTGCTTCGCAGAACCGTCCGGACGGATAAAATATTTCATAGCCGTATCCGCATGAGAAGTGGCGATTTCCAGATAACGGTGGTCGTTCGTCTGTTCATATGCCCAGTACAGGAGCGGCAGGTTCATCATGCAGTCGATGATCGCCCATCCGGCCTTTGAGGCATCCCCTGAATCATTCCATGCGCGGATAAAGCGTCCTGCCGGGTTAAAGCGTCCCGCCATGTTATCTGCGGCCAGCCGTCCTCTGTTATAGGATTTTTCATTTCCGGTCAGCCGGTAATCAGCCACAGCAGTGGGCAGCCACCGAAAGCCGCTGTCGTGATCCATTCCCTTATAATCCATCAGACATGCATCCAGCTTGTCCTCCAATTCCTCCGCCATTTTGCGGTACAGCTCGTTGTTCGTGGCATGATAAAGCTGCCACAGAATGCCGCCCCAGAAACCGTTTGTCCACCAGCAGGGACCCGTTTCACTCAGGTCGTTAAAAACCCCGTTCTCAGCGGTATAAGGAATTTTGTGCTGGCTCCGCTCGGCTGTCGCAAGCATTTTTGCGCAGATCTTTTCATACACGCTCTGCGCCCATTCCTTTTCCTTGATTTCCACAGTGATCATACCTACCTCTCTTTCCGCCGCCGCAGGCGGCATAAAATCATGAGAAATTGGCGAGAGCCAATTTCCAGGGAAAAGCGCAGCTTTTCCCGCCTCTCTTTCCGCCGCCGCAGGCGGCATAAGTGATTTGTAACGTTTTATGTCGGACTCAGAGACGCCGTCCGCCCTCCCGATTTATGGGGCAGCGTCTGCATCATGCTTTTATTGTACAAGATTGACTGAAAAAATATAATATCCTATAATATGAAAAAAGTAACGGATTCTGCTTTCGATTTTTCGAGGAAAAGAGATCGGAAGAATGCGGCGGAAAGAGAGGAAAACATGTACCGAGCGATACAGGGCGGCTGTGGAGCGGCGCACCCCAGCGCATTTCATATGTCCAGGCCGGAGGGGCTTCCCAACTATGTATTGCTTCTGATCCGGTCCTGCGGAGAGTTTGAGATTGCCGGAAAAAGCTATATGGTCCTGCCGGGACATGCGGTCATTTTTGCCCCCGGCACACCTTATTCCTATGGGAACCCGGAAGGGGAATATCAGGACGATTGGCTTCATTTTGAGGCGGAAGAGGATTCCCGTCTGAGGGAGCTGAAACGGATTTCCAACCGGCCCTTTCCTGTGCGTGATCCGGGAAGCTGTACCGCGCTGATCCGGCAGATCTTGTGGGAGACTTCTTTTGCTCCTGTCAGATATGCGGGACAGAATGTGGATGCGCTGTTTACCGTGCTGTTCAATCATTTGTTTGCCTCCTGCGAGGAGGAGGTGCTGGAGAAAATGCCGAATCCGTATCGGGAAAGGCTGCAGGCGCTCAGGATGGAACTGAAAAATTCCATCGCGCAGAAGCACGATATCCGGGAATGCGCAGGGAAGATAGGAGTGAGCCCATCCTACTTTCAGCATCTGTATACAGATTGCTTTGGCATGCCGTTTCAGCAGGATCTGATCCGGATGCGGGTGGAATACACCAAATATATTTTAACAGCGACGGACCTGACGCTGGAACAGGTGGCAGGACTCTGCGGCTATACCGGAACCGTACATTTTTACCGTCAGTTTCGGCAGGTGACAGGGACAACCCCGGCGAAGTATAGGAAGAATCCGGTCTGAAAGGGCTGACGATTAGGAATGGAGAGTAAGATGAAAGAACAGTTTGCGAGAACGGCACTTCTTCTGGGAGAAGAAGGCGTTAAACGTCTGGAAAGAGCCCGAGTGGCGGTGTTTGGGATCGGCGGTGTCGGAGGCTATACGGTGGAGGCTCTGGCGAGAACAGGAGTCGGCCATTTCCTTCTGGTGGACAGCGACAGGGTCGCCCTGTCCAATCTGAATCGCCAGATCATCGCTACGATGGATACCGTAGGACGCTATAAAACGGAAGTCATGAAGGAGAGGATCCTGTCCATTAATCCGGATGTGGAGGTGGAGACAAGGGAATGCTTTTTCCTGCCGGAAAATGCGGAGGAATTTGATTTCAGCGGTCTGGATTATGTGGTGGATGCGGTGGATACAGTAACAGCCAAGCTGGAACTGATCCTGCGCGCGCGCCGGTTTGGCGTTCCGGTCATCAGCAGCATGGGAGCGGGAAACAAACTGGATGCTTCCCGGCTTGAGGTCGCCGACATCTATCAGACCAGCGTCTGTCCGCTCGCCCGTGTGATGCGCCGGGAGCTGAAGGCCAGAGGAGTGGAGCGGCTCAAGGTGGTCTATTCCAGAGAAGAGGCCAGAAAGCCGGAGGCAGGAAGCGGGAAGGCTGCCCTGCCGGAAGAAAAAGCACAGACATCCGTTCCCGGACGCCGTGCGGTTCCGGGAAGCGTGGTGTTCGTGCCGGGAGCGGCAGGGCTGATCCTGGCGGGAGAGGTTGTAAGGGATCTGTGCGGGGTATGATGTGACTGTAACTACCTGAAGGGGGTACCGCCTTAAAGCACCTGTATCAGGTATTTTTCATCACAACGCTTTCCACGATATCCGCCACATGTTCGCAGGCATCCGCGCATTTTTCCAGATAGGAATAGATCTCCCTCCACGTCATGACCGTCATCGGATCGGAGCAGGTGGTGTGCAGGCTGTGCATGCTGTTAATATAAGCCTTGTCCGCTTCTTCCTCCATGGAATTGATCTGGATGATCTGTTCATGCAGCAGCTTGGAATGGCGGAAATCCGCAAATTCCTCCATCATTTTTTTGACGGCTTCGCAGCAGCGGCATACGATCTTCATCAGCTCCAGCGCATCGGGGCGGATGCTCTGGATATTATTATAGTAGATCCGGATCAGCACATCCTCGATCTTGTCGGTCAGCTCATCGATGTTCTGGCTCATCAGCATGATGTCTTCCCGGTCGATGGGGGTGATGAACGCCTTGCTCAGCGTGTTGAGGAGCGCATGCTTTTCCATATCTGCGGAGTGTTCGATCGTATGGATCGCGGACATCCGTTCCTCCATCTTTTCCACATTGAAGTCTGCCATTGTCTCCTCCAGCATATGAGCCGCCTGGCAGGAGTAGTCCGTACAGGTGATAAAACTGTTGAAATAAATGCTGTCTTGCTTCTTGGACATATCTTCCTCCATGTGCGCCGCCGGTATGGCGGCTGCATCAAATTAAAAAATCGCAATGAACAGTTTTGCCATAATGAAACTGATCAGGCCGCAGCCTGGAAACGTGAAGATCCAGGTGAGCATCATTTCCTTTACCACGCCGAGATTGACGGCGGAAAGGCGTCTGGCCGCGCCCACCCCCATGATGGCGCTGGTCTTGGTGTGGGTCGTGGAAACGGGAATGCCGGAAAGACTGGAATATAACAGGCAGAGCGCGGCGGCGAGATCTGCGGAAAAACCCTGGTATTTTTCCAGCTTGACCATATCCATGCCTACTGATTTGATGATCTTTTCCCCGCCTACGCTGGTGCCAAGGCCCATCACCGTGCTGCACAGAAGCATCAGCCATACGGGGATCGCCACGCCTTCCACGCTGTTCTGGCCGCTGCTGAAGGCAACGCCGAGGAAAAGGACGCCGATGAATTTCTGACCGTCCTGCGCGCCGTGCATGAAGCTCATGGCGGCAGCCCCGAAGATCTGCGCGCCCTTGAAAAAGCGGTTTGTCTTCCGGCGGTCCATTTCCTGACAGACGAGCATCACCAGCCTGCAGATCACCCAGCCGGCGATCAGGCCGAGGGCAAGGCTGAGCACTAGGCCATAGAGGACCTTTGCCCATTCGTCCATGTTGATGCCGCCAACTCCGCTCTGGATGGCGATGGCAGCGCCCGAGAGACCGGCGATCAGGCTGTGGCTTTCGCTGGTCGGGATGCCGAAATAAGAAGCTCCCACGCTGTAGACGACGATAGAGAAGAGCGCCGCGCACAGGGCGATCAGTGCTTCGCCGGAATTCCCGCCGAAATCAACCATATTACTGATCGTGGAAGCAACCGAACTGTTGATCTGGGTCATGACAAATACGCCCAGGAAGTTAAAGATCGCGCTCATGATGATGGCAGAACGGACATTCATGCAGCGCGTTGTGACACAGGTGGCGATCGCGTTCGGGGCGTCCGTCCAGCCGTTGACGAAAATAACACCCAGGGTGAGGACCACTGTGATCAGCAGGACAGGATTCGATGCCATTCCCTGCAGGAAGGCTGAAAATGAAACATCCATAGAAAACTCCTCATTTGTGCGGAAAACGATCATAGACTTGGATTTTTACACAAAATACACCTCAAATATACATGATTCATACAAAACGGTCAATAGGGAACTTGCAAGAAAAAGGCTTTGAAAAAACATCATTACCGTTTATAATAAGAAAGACGGCGGGGAAAAAGACATTTTATATTATAGATACGGAGAAAAGGCATGGTTTTCAGTTCGATGATCTTTATATGGGCTTTTCTGCCCATTGTATTCATATTGGATAAGCTTGCGGGACTTCCCGGAGGAAAGAACGCCGGGCGCAGGGAAGGAGGCTTGCCGCGGAATTTCTTGCAGAATATCCTCCTTCTTATCGCAAGTCTGTTTTTCTATGCCTGGGGCCAGCCGGACTATCTGTGGCTGCTTCTGGTATCTATCCTGGCCAATTATGCGCTGGGTCTTCTGCTCGGATGCAAAAAGGGCGCCCTGTCGGGTAGGACGTCCAGGCTGCTGCTCCTTCTTGCAGGGCTTTTTGTGAACCTGGGGATCCTTGGCTATTACAAATATTTTAATTTTTTTGCCAACACGCTGAACCGCGTGCTGGGCAGGCAGCTTCTGGAGATGCGCCAGATCGCGCTGCCGCTTGGCATTTCCTTTTTCACCTTCCAGGCGCTCACCTATCTGATCGATCTTTATAAGGAAAAGATCCCCGCAGAGAAAAATATCCTGAACATGGCGCTGTATCTTTCCTTCTTCCCTAAGATCACGCAGGGACCGATCGAAAAGTACCGCGATTTCGCGCCGCAGCTTGCGGGCCGCAGACAGAGCCTTCAGAAGATGAGCGAAGGGATACGGCGCTTCATCTACGGGCTTGCGAAGAAGGTGATCCTCGCGGACATGCTGGGCGTCTGCGTGGACCGCATCTATGGGCTGGAGATCGGAGATGTGACAAGCGGGTTTGCCTGGATCGCTGCCCTGTTCTATTCGCTGCAGCTCTATTATGATTTTTCCGGCTATTCGGATATGGCGGTGGGACTTGGGAAAATGTTCGGCTTCGACCTGTCGGAGAACTTTAATTACCCTTACTTGGCTTCCTCCATTACGGAGTTCTGGCGCAGATGGCATATGACGCTCATGTCCTGGTTCCGGGAATATCTGTACTTCCCCCTTGGCGGAAGCCGGAAGGGAAAGGTGCGTACCTATATCAATATTTTTATCGTGTTCATGGCTTCCGGGCTCTGGCACGGGGCGAGCTGGGATTTTATCTGCTGGGGGCTGTACCATGCCGTCTTTCAGGTGGCAGAGCGTCTGGGGCTGGCAAAGCTTCTGGAAAAGACGCGGGTGGTGAAGCATATCTATGCCTGCCTGGTGGTGTGCGTCGGCTGGGTGTTTTTCAGGGCGGGAGATGTGACACTGGCGCTTCAGTATCTGAAGCGGATGTTCCTTCCGTGGATGTATACGGCTTCGGGCTACGCTCTGCAGGAGATCGTGAACCACCGCACCCTGCTCGTGTTCGTCTGCGCCGCTCTGGGCTGCGGCATCGTGCAGATTGTCGGAAAGCGTCTGAAAAACAGCGCGGCGGAGCTGGTTTACTGCATGGTCCTGCTGGCCTGCAGCATCATGACGATGGTGAGCAGTACCTACAGCGCTTTTCTGTACATGAATTTCTGACAACGCATTGGGAAAGCATATTTGTTTTACAGAAATGGAGATCGATATGACAAAAGGAAAAGCGGCGGCATGGATGATCTGTTTTGCACTCATGCTGCTGGGCCCTGGAGCGGCATATTACTTCGCCCGCCCCTATCTGAATACGGAAAATACGGAAAACCGGCAGCTTTCTGAGATGCCCTCCCTTGCTTTTGACAGCCTGAAAGGGTTTTCCGACAGCCTGCAGGCATTCCCTGCGCAGTTTAACAGCTATTTCAATGATCATGTGCCGTTCCGCAGCCAGCTCATCGAGCTGAACAGTATCCTGAGCGTGGATCTTTTTGACGACTCCGCTTCGGACAGCGTGGTGCTGGGAAAAGACGACTGGCTGTTCTACACGGGAGAGGAAAGCATAGAGGATTATAAGGGGACCAATCTCTATACCGACGAGGAGCTGGACTTGATCCGGGACAACTGCCTTGTCACGAAGGAGTATCTGGAAAAAAGGGGGATCGAGTTCGTTATCCTGATCCCTTCCAATAAGGAAGATATTTATTCCGAAAACCTGCCGGACTATATCACGAAGCGGGGAGAGATGACAAGGGCCATGCAGGTGGTAAACTGCCTGCGCGAGGCCGGCATCCGTGTGGTCTATCCCAGACAAGAGCTTCTGGAATATAAGGATGCGTATGACCTGTACTGGCATTATGATACGCATTGGAATTGGCTGGGAGGCTATATCGGAGCAAAGGCGCTCCTTGAGGAGCTGGGCATCCGGATCCCGGAGGTGGAAGAGCTCACCCTTACGCAGACGGATTTTTCCGGTTATGACCTGGCGGGCATGATGAACCTGAAAAGCTATTATGAGAAGACCCGTCCTGCGGATGTGAACTATGATATTTCGGGCTATCCCACCAATAACATGACAGTGCTTCAGGCAATTGATGCCACGGAGCTGATCTATCAGTCTGACGCGCCGGATGAGCGCAGGTTCTTTATGGTGCGCGACAGCTTTGCGGCAGCATTAGCGCCCGTGCTGGCTTCCAATTTCTCCTACAGCTACATGCCCCACTGGAACGGCTGCTTTACACAGGCCATGATCGACGAGCAGCAGCCGGATATTTTTGTCTATGAGGTGGTGGAGAGACGGCTGGATATCCTGCTTTCCTTCCGCCTGTCCGAGTAAGGCCCGCCGGAAGGGTCATAAAAACGCCCGGAAATGGAGAACAATATGGCAAATAAGGGAAAACAGAGCAGCTTTGTCATGCAGGCGGGTATCCTGGCCGCTGCCGGGCTGATCTGCAAAGTCATCGGAATTTTATACAGGAGCCCTTTGGCCCACGTGATCGGGGACGAGGGAAACGGCTATTATTCTTCAGCCTATGAGATTTATACCATCATCCTGCTGGTGTCCTCCTACAGCATCCCGTCCGCGATCTCAAAGGTGATCGCACAGCAGCTCGCGCTGAGACGGTTTCGGAACGCCAGGAAGATCTTTCACTGTGCGCTCGTGTACGTGGTGATCGTCGGCGGCGTTGCCAGCATTCTGACGCTTCTGTTCGCCAATGTGCTGGTGGGCGGCAATTCTGCGCCGGTGCTTAGGATCTTCGCGCCCACGATCTTCCTTTCGGGCATCTTGGGAGTGCTGCGGGGCTATTTCCAGGCTCATGGCACGATGGTGCCAACTTCCTTTTCCCAGATACTGGAACAGGTCCTGAATGCGGTGGTCAGTATCCTGGCCGCAGTCCTTCTGATGCGCATGGTGGCCGGACAGGATGATACCACGAGGGCTATATATGGCGCTTCAGGAAGCGCGATAGGTACGGGGGCGGGCGTTCTGATCGCCCTGCTTTTCATGCTGTTTGTCCTGATCCTGAACCGCCCCGCCATCGAAAAACAGGTGCGCAGGGACAAAAGCGGGGAGCTTCTGGAAACGGGAGAGGTTTACCGGATCATCATCACGATGGTGACGCCCATCATCCTGAGCACCTTCATCTATAACTGCAACAGCTCCCTGAACCTCACCATTTACACAAGGATCATGGAATATGTGAAGGGAATGTCGGAAGCGGACGCTTATACCCAGTACGGCCTGTTTTCCGGCAAGGCAAAACAGATCGCAAATATCCCCATCGCCCTTGCTTCCGCCATGTCTACGGCGGTCATTCCGGGAGTGTCCGGCAGCTATGCCAGAAAAGATATCAAAGAGACCAATCGTAAGATCGCCACGGCGATGAAGACTACGATGCTTCTTTCCATCCCATCCGCTGTGGGGCTGGCGGTGCTGGCAAAGCCCATCGTGCTGCTGCTCTATCCGCAGAAGGCGTCGGTGGACACGGTTTCCTGGCTGTTGGCGGGGTTAAGCGTCAGCGTGGTCTTTTATGCGATCTCCACCATAACGAACGGTGTGCTCCAGGGGATCGGGAAGGTGAACCTGCCTGTGATCAACGCTGCGATCGCCCTGGTTGGCCAGACCGCCGTGCTGGTCCTATTGCTTTTGTTCACCGACCTGGGTCTTCATACTCTGGTCATCGCCACGGTGCTGTATTCCTTTCTTATGTGTATCCTCAACGGCATTTCTGTAAAAAAACAGCTTGGATACCGGCAGGAATATGTGAAGACCTTCTGCATTCCCATCTGGGCTTCGGTGATCATGGGTGCGGCGGCATTTGGCGTTTATTATGGCCTGTACCGGCTGCTCCCCGTGAATGTGGTCTGCCTGGCGGCTGCTCTGTTCATCGCTGTGATCCTGTATTTTGTGCTGATCATCAAAATGGGCGCGGTGAGGGAACGGGACCTTCAGGCGCTTCCAAAAGGGAAACTCATCGTGCGCATCGCGCGCAGATGCCGCCTGATTCCTTAAAAAATTGTGAAAGGGCTGGACGAATCCTCTGCGGCGCAGTACAATATGGAAAGCTTTGACGGGAAAAGCGGACGCATTGGTTGTGTCCCGCGCCCGTCTGAGGTTGTTGTAGAGGTGAGAACGAAGGAGAAAACACATGGTTAAGATAAAATTAAGCGGAAACGGACGATCCGCCGCCCGCCGCAGGATGACGGCGGTCATAAGCGCTGTGGCTGTGGCGGCGGCGCTTATGACCGGATGCGGACAGACGCAGGAGGAAGAGACGCAGAGCCCCGTCCAGACGGAGGAACAGAGCATAACGCCGCAGGAGCAGGCGGAGGCGGATGAAACAGGAGAGCAGACCAATCTGGAAAACAGCGCTCTGGTAGGAAATGACGGAGAGCACAGCTTCCTGACGGGAGAGCCGGAGGATGCGGGAGAGGTGGATGAGCGTCCGCTCGCCGTCATGTTCAACAATATTAAGGAAGGATGCCCTCAGACCGGCATTGAGCATGCTGCCATCGTTTATGAAGCGCCTGTGGAAGGCCGGATCACCAGGCTGATGGGCCTGTTTGAGGATTACGAGGAGCTGGACCGGATCGGCTACATCCGAAGCAGCCGTGATTATTTTGTCTACTGCGCGCTGGAATACGACGCGATCTACGCGCATTTCGGACAGGCCACGCCATATGTGGGAGACCTGATCAACAGCGACCGGGTGGATAATATCAGCGGGGCTGTGGCGGGGATCGATCATCCCGCGACCAGCACCTTCTTTCGCACCAGTGAAAGGAAGGCGCCGAATAACGTTTACATTGATGTGAAAGGGCTGATGAAGGATATTGACAGGTTCGGCTACAGCCTGACCTATCACGATACGCATAAGGCGAAATTTTCTTTTGCCGCGGACGGACAGGAGGCGGAGAATGCCTGGACCGGGAACGCTACGGTGCTTTATCCCGGAGGAAAGGAGAACAACCTGGAAAACGGCTACAGCCGGGTCGAGGCCAGATTTGAATACAACGCAGAGGATGGGAAGTATTACCGTTATCAGTATGGAGGCCCTCAGATCGATGAGAGCACGGGAGACCAGCTCGCATACGATAACGTGATCTTCCAGTATTGCCACGGAGAGGTGCGGGATGATAACGACTATCTGGCGTTTGAGCTGCACGGTGACAACGGGATGAAGGTGCAGGTGTTCACCGGAGGGAAGATGACGGAAGGGACCTGGTCCCGCTATTCCGACAATGATCCTGCCTATTATGTGGACTCGGAAGGAAACCCGATCATGCTGAATCAGGGGAAAACCTGGATCTGCCTGATCTGGGAGGATTACGCGGACGATGTGGTCATCGAATAAGCGGTAAAAGAACGGGGTGAATAGATGAAACAGGTATGGAACAGCTTCCGTCTGGCGTTTTCGATGTATTCCATCATACCGGCCCGCCAGATTGGGAAAACAAAAGAAAATATGAGGTATCTTCTCTGCTTTGTGCCGTGGGTCGGCGCGGTTGTGGCATTTCTGATCTCAGAATGGAGGATCATACATCCTTATCTGCTGGATTACGAGCTGCTCCGGTCGGTGATCTGCGTGATGATCCCGCTGCTGCTTTCCGGCGGCGCGCATATGGATGGTTTCTTCCGGACGGTGGACGCGCTTTCCTCCCATCAGACGAGGAAGGGAAAGTTGGACATTCTGCAGGATTCTCACAGCGGCTATTTTGCCATCATCACCTGTGTCAGTTACTTCCTGATCGTTGTCGGGCTGTGGAGCGAGATGCCCATTGACGGCTGGCCGGTGGTGGCGTTCGGATTTATCCTTTCCCGGTCGCTCTACGGCCTGTCTATTCTCTGGTTCCCTCATACGCGGGAGAGCAAATGCTCCATGTATGTGCCGGAAGACGGGAAGGGAAAGGCGGCCGTGACGGCCATCCTCGTCCTCTATACCCTCCTGTGCGTGTTCTTTATGCTGCGCAGGAACATGGCTGTTGGGATCGGATGCCTCATCGGCGCGCTTCTCGCGTTCCTGTATTATAGCTGGGTCGCATTTAAACATTTCGGAGGGATCACGGAGGATATCGCCAGCTTCTTCGTGCAGGTCTGCGAGATCCTGATCCCGATCGCAGCGCTTCTGGTCTACCGGATGCCCACAGATTTCACCAGTTTTTAAGAAAGAAGGAATGAACCATGATATCAGAAAAGTATAAGGCGATGTTGGGCGGAAAATCTGTGATCCGCACGTTGTCTGAATTTGCCACGAAAAGAGGGGCCGAGATCGGCTATGAGAACGTCTTTGACTACAGCTTAGGGAATCCGTCGGTTCCCGTGCCGCAGGAGTTTACAGACTGCTGCATCCGGCTGCTTCAGGAAAAGGACCCGATGGAGGTCCATGGCTACAGCCCGAGCCTGGGCATCACATCGGTGCGGGAGGCGGTGGCTGCGTCTTTGAACCGGAGATTCGGAATGAATTACGGCCCGGAGCATATATTTATGGCATCAGGGGCTGCAGGCGCTCTCGCCCATGCGTTCCGCGCCGTGACGAAGCCGGGCGACGAGATCCTGACATTTGCGCCTTTCTTCCCGGAGTACCGCCCCTATGTGGAAGGGGCCGGAACGGTCCTGAAGGTAGTTCCCGCCAATACGGACACCTTCCAGATCAATTTTGAAGCCTTTGAGGAAATGCTGGATGAAAAGGTGACGGCCGTACTGATCAATTCTCCGAACAACCCGTCGGGCGTGGTCTATTCGGAAGAAACGATCCGTGCGCTTGCCAGTGTGCTGAACCGGAAGCAGGAGGAATACGGCCACGACATTTTCCTGATCTCCGACGAGCCTTACCGCGAGATTGTATTTGACGGAAAAACCGCGCCTTATATTTCCGGATATTATGACAATACGATTTCCTGCTATTCCTTCTCCAAATCTCTGTCGATCCCCGGAGAGCGTATCGGCTATGTGGCGGTGAATCCCGCTTGCAGGGAAGCGGAGACGATCGTGAACATGTGCGGCCAGATATCCAGAGGGACCGGCCATAACTGCCCGCCCTCCCTGATCCAGCTTGCCGTGGCGCAGGTCATCGATATGACGGCGGATCTGTCCGTCTACGAAACCAACATGAACCTTCTTTATGACCGTCTCGTGAAGCTGGGCTTTACCTGCGTCCGTCCCGGCGGGACCTTCTATATCTTCCCTAAGGCGCTGGAAGAGGATGCCAACGTGTTCTGCAAAAAGGCGCTTGCCTACGACCTGATCCTCGTGCCGGGAGACACCTTTGGCTGCCCGGGCTATTTCCGGATGGCTTACTGCATCGAAACCGGGAAGGTCGTCCGTTCGCTGGAGGCGCTGGAGAAGTTCGTGCGGACGGAGTACGGCGCGTAGAAAAAACGCGGTTCCTGTCAGAGAAGCGCCTCGGAAAGGAGACATCATGTATAAAGCGGGACTGGTACTGGAAGGCGGCGGGATGAAAGGCGTCTATACCGCTGGGGTGCTCGATTTTTTCCTGGATAAGGGGATCGAGTTTTCAAGCTGTTACGGCGTATCCGCCGGAGCCTGCCATCTGTGCAGCTTCCTGTCGAAGCAGAGGGGGAGGGCATATGATATCAGCGTGGAATACCTGGATGATAAAAATTACTGCAGCGTTTCAAGCCTTCTGAAGACAGGAGACCTGTTCGGCGTGAAAATGTGCTATGACGACATCCCTAACCGTCTGAACCCGTATGACTATGATACCTTCAGCGCTTACCAGGGCAGGGCGTTTGCCGTGGTGACGAATATAGAGACGGGACGGGCGGAATACCTGAGGCTGCGTGATATGCATAAGGACATCATTGCGGTCCGCGCCTCCGCTTCCCTGCCGCTGGTTTCCCGGAACGTGGAGATAGACGGAAAGCTGTATCTGGACGGAGGGCTTTCAGACAGCGTGCCGATCATGCATTCCATCCTGGACGGGAACCGGAAAAATGTTGTAGTGCTTACAAAGGAAGTGGGATATCGGAGAAAGCCGGCGAAGCATCTGGCGCTGGTACGCCTCAGATACGCGAACTATCCCAAGGTCTATGAGCTGATGGCGGATCGCCATATTGTCTATAATCAGATGCTGGATTATCTTGCCGCGCAGGAGAAGAACGGCCAGGCGTTTGTGATCCGCCCGCAGAGATCAAGCGGCGTGGGAAGAGTGGAAAAGGATAAGGAAAAGCTCCGTCTTCTCTATGAGGAGGGTTACCGGGAAGCCGAACAGAACTATGAAAGGCTGATGGCTTATCTTGAGAGATGACCAGGACGTTCCGGCATTTTTGATTTCTTCTTTTATGGGAGACAGTGATGATTGAAATTTTAAAAGCAGTTTTATTTGGAATCGTGGAAGGGATCACAGAGTGGCTCCCCATCAGCAGCACAGGGCACATGATCCTGCTGGATGAATTTGTCACCCTGGATGTTTCGTCTGAATTCTGGGATGTCTTTCTCGTGGTCATCCAGCTGGGAGCCATTTTTGCTGTGGTTGTCCTGTTCTGGAATAAGATTTTCCCCTTTGACTTTTCAGCCAGGGGAAGAAAAAAGGGGATCATCCGGAAAGATATCTTTCAGATGTGGTTCAAGGTGATCGTGGCGTGCGTGCCCGCCATGATCTACGGGGTGCTGCTGGATGATCTGATCAGCCCATACCTGTACAACGCGACTGTAGTAGCGATCATGCTGATCCTGTTCGGCATAGCCTTCATCGTGATAGAAAACTGGAACCGGGGCAGAAAGCCGAGAGTGAAAAAAATGGAAGCGCTGACCTACCGCGACGCCCTGATCATCGGCCTGTTCCAGCTCATCGCGGCCATATTTCCCGGCACTTCCCGTTCCGGCGCGACCATCGTGGGCGCGCTCCTGATCGGCGTCAGCCGCACGGTATCCGCTGAGTTTACTTTTTTCCTTGCCATCCCTGTCATGTTCGGGGCAAGTCTTTTAAAGCTTGTGAAATTCGGTTTCGCCTTTACCGGTTCGGAAATCATTCTTCTGCTCGTGGGGATGGTATCCGCTTTTGTGGTCTCCATGCTGGTCATCTCCTTCCTGATGGGATATATCCGGAAGCATGACTTCAAGGTGTTTGGCTGGTACCGCATTGTGCTGGGAATCCTCGTACTTTTCTATTTTTATGCCATTGCGTAAAGATGCAGGCCTGCTCTCTTCCCGAAAATGCGCAGAGGAGAGGCGGGCCTTTTTTCTGGTGTCGTCCGCACGGGGAGCAGCCATGCCAGCCCGATGCCGCTGTGCAGAATCCCGCTGCGGCTAAACGCCGTATTTCCGGCCGCATGGCTGAATATTTACATACATTTTACACAATCAGGGTGCATAATGCGGGCGGGGCTGTTAAAATGGAAGGGAAGAAGAGCGCAGCAGGCTTTCCGTATCGCAGGAGAGGGCTGCCGCCCGAGACTCCGGATCGGGTATTTTCGGAAATTTGAATGGAGAGAAAAGCATGCAGAAAATATTTGTGATCGAAGACGATGAGAACATCCGCAACCTGGTGAAAATAGCGATGGAAGGTTATGGCTATCAGGTGGCGGCTTTTGAAACGGCCGAGGAGGCGCTGGAGAATCTGGAGAAGGAGAAGCCTGATCTGGCGGTATTTGATCTTATGCTGCCGGGGATGGACGGGCTTTCTGCGATCAAGATCATCCGGGAGAGGGGAGATAATCTGAAGAATATACCGATCATCGTTCTGACGGCAAAGGATAAGGAATATGATAAGGTGGTGGGACTGGACGGCGGAGCGGACGACTACGTGACGAAGCCATTCGGAGTGCTGGAGCTTGCAGCCCGGATCCGTTCGCTTCTCAGGCGGGTGTCGGAACGGCAGAATATGAGGTCGGAGGGCATCGTGAGCCTGGGCGGTCTGACCGTGAATACGGATGCCAGGGAAGTGAGCATGAACGGAGCGCCTGTGGTGCTTACCTATAAGGAATATGAGCTGCTGATGTACCTGGTGGATAACCGTTCCAGAGTGGTGGAACGGGATGAACTTCTGAATAAACTCTGGGATTATTCAGCCGATATCGAGACGCGTACTCTTGACATCCATATCCGGACGCTCAGGCAGAAGCTTGGAGAAGAGGGGAGCAAATATATCAAGACCGTGCGTAGCGTGGGATATCGCTTTGTGGTTCCGCAGGAGACGGAGGAATAAACTGTTATGAAACGGGCAGTTCTGCTCAGATTTGTTGTGATCCTGCTGCTGGCTCTTGCAGTCAGCAGCGCTTTTTCTTACTATTTTATCGGAAAAAACATGCTGCAGCATGATATGTCTGCCATGCTGAACACCATTCATGCGGTGGATTATGCGCTGGATTATGCCGGCGACCTGCAGGAGCAGGTGGAGAAGCTGCATGCGGCTGCCATGGATGAAAACTCCCGGATCACGGTGATAGCTTCCGACGGGACGGTCGTGGCTGACAGCCAAGTGGATCATCCGGATGTGATGGAGAATCATCTGGACCGAAAAGAAGTGAAAGAAGCATTCGCAGAAGGAAGGGGCAGCGATACGAGAAGTTCGGAGTCCCTCGGGGAGAGCATGCTTTATGTGGCGGCACGATCTGCAAACGGACGTTTTGTGGTGCGTATGGCGGTCCCTTATACCAATGTTTTGGATTATATGATCGGCATCTTTCCGGTGCTGCTTCTGGGGACGGGAATTGCCTTTGCGGTGAGCGTTATCATCGCGATCCGGTTTTCCGATACTATCACCACGCCCCTGAATGAGATTTCCCGGGAAATGGGGAAGGTCCACGGCGAACTGCCGGAATTTACCTTCAAACGGTATAAATATAAGGAACTAAATGTGATATCGGAAACCACAATGAAGATGGCGGCGGAGATACAGGCCCACATGGACCAACTGGAAAAGGAGAAAAAAATCCGTCAGGAATTTTTCAGCAATGCTTCCCATGAGCTGAAAACGCCGATCACCTCAGTGCGCGGGTATGCTGAGCTTCTGGACCAGGGCTTTATCCAGGATGAAGCGACAAAGAAGGATTTTTATACCCGCATCCTGAAAGAGACGGATAACATGACGAATCTCATCAATGATATTCTCATGATCTCCAGGCTGGAAGCGAAGGAAGCGGAAGTCACTTTTTCCACGGTCCGGATCGGGCCTCTCCTGACGGAAATCTTTGAGTCCGCGGAGCCTATTGCGGCGGATTATCAGGTGATGCTCCACAAGGAATGCACTCCGGTGTCCATAGAAGCCAGCGCGAAACAGATGAGGGAGTTGATCATGAATCTGGTCAGCAATGGCATCAAATACAACCACCCGGGCGGAAACGTATGGGTGGAGGTCTGGGCGGAAAACGAAAAGCTTTATATTCAGGTAAAGGACGATGGATGCGGTATCAGCAAGGAGGATCAGGAACGCGTCTTTGAGCGTTTTTACCGCGTGGATAAGGGACGAAGCAAGAAGATGGGAGGTACCGGGCTGGGTCTTTCCATTGTGAAACATATCGTGGAATATTATAATGGAAGCATCAAGCTGGAAAGCGAACTGGGGAAAGGCAGCTGCTTTACCATAGAGCTCCCGCTTCAAAAGAGGATCGTAGATGAATAAAGAAAAGGTGCAGAAAAGTTGACAAGTTTGCGGTTTTGCAGTAAACTGACCTCATAATTCAGGTATCAGCCTGCTTTGTTGCGCTTGGAAGTTGATCACATACCTGGATCGGAGGAAAGCAGATTCAGTTTCCTAAGGAGGAGAAAAATTATGACAGAAATGAAGAAATCGGAAGAAAAGGTGACCGCAAAAGAAGAAGCGGCAAAGGCCGGCGCAAAGGTAGCTGAAAAAGCGGAAGAGGTTAAGACACCGGTTGTAAAGAAGGCCGCTGCGCCGAAAAGAACGGCTGCAAAGAAAGAGACAGTTAAGAAAGAAACCGTAAAGAAGACTGCGACGAGAAAGACCGCTGCAAAGGCCGCTCCTGCAAAAACAGAAGCTCCTGCAGAGGCAGCGCCTGCGGCCAAGACGGCTGCGGCTGCTGAGGTGAAGCCTGCCAGAAGAACCGCGAAGAAGAGTGCAGAGGTAAAGGGGAATGTGACAGTTCAGTTTTCCGGGAAGTCTTATTCCACCGAAGATCTGGTTAAGATCGCAAAGGATGTCTGGAAATATGATCTTGGAAAAGACGAGGCTGATTTCAAGAGTGTTGAGCTGTATGTGAAGCCTGAAGAAAGCAGCGTTTACTATGTGATAAACGGAGATGTTACCGGAAGCTTCAATATCTGATCTGTTCAAAATATAAAAGTTAAAATAAAGTACCGCCGCACTGGCAGCTTGCTTGCCGGTGCGGCGGTACTTTATTTGCTTCAAAAAGCATGATC
Source organism: Candidatus Eisenbergiella merdipullorum (assembly GCA_019118445.1). Lineage (GTDB taxonomy): Bacteria > Bacillota > Clostridia > Lachnospirales > Lachnospiraceae > Eisenbergiella > Eisenbergiella merdipullorum. Next base: position 31,615 of record DWYY01000060.1, read on the forward strand.
CATTCTCAGCGGACCGTGATGCGGCTGGTAAGATCTACGCCTGCCATGGCGGATGCCTGAGCGACATAGTTCGGATCTCCGGCATGCTTGTAGAAATCATAAGCCATTTTCGGCTGGGCGCTTTCATTGAGAAGGCCGACTGCCATTCCCTGGGCGATTTCCACCGCTTCGTCCATCTCTCGGGAAATGATCAGGCCATCCACATAGCGGTTATTTACCGCTTGAAGATAGGCATAAGTTACGGCAATGGCCTGCTGGTCTTCGCCGGCAGAAGAAGTGTATCCCACTTCGGAAAGCTTCAGGGAGCGCACGTTTCCGGAAGGGGAAAGCAGCTCCGGCTGAGACAGGAAATCAGTGATCACATCAATGTTCTGCATCGTTACATATCTGGAGCTCTGACTGTGTGTTGCATTTCCGGTGGGCGTCCAGTTGTTCGGATCATAGAGAGGAACATTGTATGGATGGCTGGACAGCCGCCAGTCGATATTTCCCTCTGCCCGGATGTAGTCGTTGAAAGCGGCGAGGAACGGGCGGGACCCATAATACCGAGACGGATCGGATGCAACAGCCCACTGCTGGTCGGTGGCCACATATACCTGCGCATTGGCATTTTCAGATCTGATTCCGTTGTACATGACACGGAATGCCTTTGCGTATTCGGCAGCATACTGGCTGACATCAGAGGACTGCATATAGTTCCACATCTGTCTGGCATTGACTTCATTTCCGATGATCCAGTTATCGACCGTGCCGTGACCGGTATCGGAATAACGCTGTCCCAGGAAGGAAGCTACCGCAGCCAGCTTTTCCACTCCGGCCGGATCGGCAGCGTTCAGCGCGTAATAATTGGCCGCCACACCGTCCCGCGCAAGCGGATGGATCAGGGTGGGATCTGCACCAAGATCATTCAGGACGATAAAGGTGACCTGGATGCCCTGCGCGTTCAGGCGGCGGGCAACGGTATCATATTCGGAAACAACCTGCGCATTGAAATGGTAGGTCTTCCCGTTGTACTGGTAATCGATCCCGCCGCCGTTCGTGATCCTTCCCAGGAAAAGATTATAGGTCGCCTGATGGACGCCGAGATCGCTCAGATAACCGGCATTCAAAAGCTGGGATGCGGGAAGGATTCCTTTGATCCCGCCGTCTCGTCTTGCCGCAGTATGTCCAGCGGACGCTTCGGGATTCGTGATGTACACGGAATTGGACACCGCCGTGGGTACGCCGTTTTGGATCGCTACGACTGTGAACTTTTTGAACAGGTTGCTGCCTGCAGAGTTTTTATTCAGAGGAAAACTGAAGGAAGCAGTTCCATTCGGAGCCTGTGCGACTTCGACGCCCTGTGTGCCGGACTCATAGGGATCCTGCGCATACAGATGCAAGACTCCGTCCTCAGAAGCCACAGAAGAGGAGCCTGTTACGACAACCTGGTTTCCCTGGATCAGCGCGGAATTCAGCGTTGCTGTTCCAGCGGCTTTGACCTGTGTCCCTGCGGAAAGGGACAGGATGAGCGCGGCTGCTGCGGCAGCCAGCACAAAAAAGGATCTGGGTTTTCTCATTATTATAATCCCCCCTTTTAAAACTGCGTTCCCGGCTGACGGAAAATTTTATATTTTTCCGGCCGGAACGTTTTTATAGATGGTTACAAAAACAGCATATACCGAGATGGAGAAATGCGCAAACGGTTTTGATGAAAAGTGAGGGAAATCTTTGACGGGCGGGAGAGATGGGGCGTGCGGCGAATAAGGATCCTTTCGCGCCTGGGTCCGCCGCGCAGGCTCAAGGCCTTCGGCCTTTCGCTATGTGGCTGTCGGGACATATTCCGCGCCTGGGGACGCCGCGCAGGCTCAAGGCCTTCGGCCTTTCGCTATGTGGCTGTCGCCACATATTCATTCGGAAAAGTCCGGGCCGGGAAATCCGCAAGCGGCTTTCCGTCCCGGATTTCCCGAATGACTGCGCGGCTCGTAGAAAATAAAAAAAATAGATTGACAATAGTTATAAGAAGTGATAATGTATGTTCAGAGGGTGTTAGCACTCCTGTTTGTTGAGTGCTAACAACTCGAAATGGGGTGACATTTGATGGAAGGACAATTGGATGAGCGGAAAATGAAGATCCTGCATGCGATCATCCGGAATTACCTGGAAACGGGTGAGCCGGTGGGGAGCAGGACCATTTCCAAGTACACGGATCTGAATCTGAGTTCGGCAACGATCAGGAATGAGATGGCAGATCTGGAGGAGCTTGGATACATCATTCAGCCCCATACGTCTGCCGGACGTATTCCTACGGATAAAGGCTACCGTCTTTATGTGGACAGCATGCTGGAGGAAAAGGACAAAGAGGTGGAAGGCCTCAAAGGCCTGCTCGTTGAGAAGGAAGATAAGATGGATCATCTCCTGAAGCAGGTGGCACGGTTCCTGGCAGATAACACGAATTATGCGGCAATGATATCATCGCCGCTTTATCATGGGACGAAGCTGAAATTCATCCAGCTTTCCAGGGTGGATGAGCATCAGGTCCTGGCGGTCATTGTGGCGGAGGGCAATGTGATCAAGAACACAATGCTTCATGTGGAACAGTCGCCGGATCAGGAAACAATGCTGAAGCTGAATCTCCTGCTGAATACGCATTTAAACGGAAAAACACTGAGCGAGATCAACCTGGGCATGATCGCCAACCTGAAGCAGCAGGCGGGAATCCACAGCGCCATGGTGGGCGAGGTCGTGGATGCGGTGGCGGAAGCCATTCAGGCCGATGAAGACCTGGAGATTTATACCAGCGGTACGAACAACATCCTGAAATATCCGGAACTGGCGGATAAAGAGAAAGCCGGTGAGCTGATCACGGCATTTGAGGAGAAGAAGGCATTAAATCAGATCGTACAGGAAACACTGGCTGATGAAAGCAGTACCGGCATCCAGGTTTATATCGGAAATGAATCGCCTGTGCAGACAATGCGGGACTGCAGTGTAGTTACAGCAACTTACGAGCTGGGCGAAGGAATGAAGGGAACAGTTGGGATCATCGGGCCTAAGCGGATGGATTACGACAGAGTGGTCGGAGTCCTGAAAAATCTGATGAATCAGCTGGATGCCTTGTATAAGAAGACATAGAACGGCGGACGGATTGACCGGACGCGCGGATTGGAGTGAAGCTGAATATGGAAAATCAGGATAACAGAGACAGGGAAGAAGTGGAAGCCGCTTCCGAAGCCAAAAAAGAAGATGACGGCGCGGTTGAGATTCCCGTAGAGGATGGAAACCTCGAAGAAGCCGAAGAGGAAGCTTCTGAAAAGGAAACGGAAGAGGCGGAAACGGCTGAAGAGGAAAAAGAAGAAACAAAAGATGGCAGCGTAGATGCGGAAGCGTCCGGCGCTGCGAAAGACGGCTTTTTCCGGAAGAAGAAAAAAGATAAGAAGGAAGAAGCCATGAAAGCACAGATCGATGAGCTTGAGGATCGGGTAAAGCGCCAGATGGCCGAATTCGAGAATTTCCGAAAGCGCACCGAAAAGGAAAAGGCAGCAATGTTCGAAACCGGTGCGAGAAGCGTGATCGAAAAGATCCTTCCGATCGTTGACAACTTTGAAAGAGGTTTGTCGGCCGTCCCGGAGGAGGAAAAGGACAGCGCTTTCGTTCAGGGTATGAACAAGGTATATAAACAGCTTGTGACCGAGCTGGATAATATGGGTGTAAAACCCATAGAGGCTGTAGGTCAGGAATTCGATCCTAACTACCATAATGCAGTGATGCATGTGGAGGATGAGAACCTCGGCGAAAACGTCGTGGCAGAAGAATTCCAGAAGGGTTACACATACCATGACAACGTGGTGAGACACAGCATGGTTAAAGTCGCAAATTAAGGAAGGGCATACAGGCCCGTAAGATAACCGCCGATATGGCGGAATGGAGGAGTATATTATGAGTAAGATAATCGGTATTGACCTTGGTACTACAAACAGCTGCGTGGCAGTTATGGAAGGCGGCAAGCCTACCGTCATTCCCAATGCGGAAGGCTCCCGGACAACGCCCAGTGTGGTCGCGTTCACAAAGACCGGTGAGAGACTGATCGGTGAGCCGGCAAAGCGTCAGGCAGTGACGAATGCGGAAAGAACAGTGTCTTCCATCAAGAGACATATGGGCAGCGATTATAAAGTGGAAATTGACGGAAAGAAATATTCTCCGCAGGAGATTTCCGCAATGATC
>DWYY01000061.1 GCA_019118445.1 Candidatus Eisenbergiella merdipullorum
TTTACGGGTAGCAAGTAATCCCACGCGTGGCTGGCAGGCCAATAAAAGACGCACTTGTGCGTAGCTAGAGGTATTAGGGCTATGCCCGAAAAAGAAAAACCACCCGCTATGCGGGTGGATATTTATTTCTGTAAATTTTTGCCTGTAAAGTCTGAAATTTGTTTTCTAAATTTCATTTAAAGAAATTGATATTTTTTATAAATATTTACATATTCTTTACATGCACAGGATGACGTATTTTACATATGCGTTCTATAATCTGTATTTGAAACAGAGATAGAAAAGAAAGACAAAATATTAAAGGAGGTCCATTCAAATGAAAAGGAAAGTTTTGGCAGCCTTTATGACGGTATTTATGGTATCAGGGCTTCTTGCCGGATGCACAAGCAGCACGACGAGCACCACGACGGCGTCGAGCTCTGCAGCGGAAAGCAGTTCTGCAGCGGAAAGCACCGCGGCAGAGGAAAGCTCTTCTGCGCAGGAAAGCACTGCGGCGGAAGAGAGTTCTGCGGCAGCAGAAGAGAGCACGGCTTCTGAGGAAGCCTCCCTGCCGGAGGATCTGAGCGGCACGATCACGGCGGCAGGTTCTTCCGCGCTGAAGCCCCTTGTGGATGATGCGGCAAACGCTTTTAACGAGATGTATCCGGATGTTGCGATCACCGTTGACGCGGGAGGATCCGGAGAAGGTCTCAAGCAGGTCGCGGAAGGAACCGTTGATATCGGTAATTCAGATGTGACGGCGGAAGAAAAGCTGGATGCGGATCAGGCGGCAAAGCTGGTTGACCATCAGGTATGCGTCATCACCATGGCTCCCATCGTGAACAACGATGTAAAAGAAGGCGGCGTGACGAATCTGACCAAGGATCAGTTGATTTCCATCTTTACCGGGGAAACGACCAACTGGAAGGATGTGGGAGGCCCGGATGAAGATATCGTGCTGGTAACCAGACCTACCTCCTCCGGAACACGCGCAACCTTTGAAAAATATGCTCTGGATGGAAATGAAGAGGCTTCCAACGCATCTATGGAAACAGATGATTCCGGCGTTCTTCTTCAGAATGTAAAGGATACCAAAGGCGCGATCGGATATGTGGCGCTGTCCTACCTGACCGGTGATCCCGGCGTTTCCACCGTCGCCATCGACGGAGTAGAGCCTACGCTTGAGAATACCTACTCAGGAGATTATCCGGTTTGGACCTATGAGCATATGTATACAAACGGTGAGCCCAATGAGGTGTGCGATGCCTTTATCAAATACATTATGTCTGATGAATATGGCGCAAACATGGAAAAACTGGGATATGGCGTATCTTCTAAAATGACGGTAACTGAGCACTGACGGCTGAGTGATCCGGAAGGAATGAGAAAAGGATGAGGGAGCGGACTTGTCGGGCGGATAAGTCCGCTCCCTTTTCCGTAAGAAAAGTACGTACCACCCGACGTTCCTGGCATCAAGAGTTCGTTATATCAAGAGGATGAACATCATGGAAAAAAAGAAACAGAGAATGTTTTATAATGAATATTTCTGGCGGGGGCTTTCGATCTTCTTCGGGATTTTTGTCATCGCCCTTACGATCATCATCGGCGCGTTCCTGATCTATAAAGGCTCGGATACCTTCCTGAAATTCAGGCATACGCTGTGGGAATTTCTTGGTTCTGCCGAGTGGGATCCCGTGGACAGCGCGGAAGGCGGCGGAAAGACGGGCGCGTTGATCTTCATCGCCGGTTCTCTTGCGGTCTGCGGCCTCGCCCTGGTGATCGCGGCGCCCTTTGCGCTGTGCTCCGCGATTTTCATGACGGAGATCGCGCCCAAATTCGGGGAAAAAATTTACCGGCCCGTGGTTGAGATCTTTGCAGGGATCCCGTCTGTCGTATACGGATGGGTGGGGCTGACGGTCCTGGTCCCTGCGATCAAGACGGTGTTCCACCGTCAGGTGGGGCATTCGGTCCTCGCCGCAGGTCTGGTGCTGGCCGTTATGATCTTTCCCACGATCACGAGCGTATCGGCGGATGCCCTCGCGGCGGTTCCGACGGAATACAGGGACGCCGCCTATGGCCTCGGCTCCACCCGCTGGCAGGCGATCTGGCGCGTTATGATACCGGCGTCTTCCTCCGGGATCATAACCGGCGTGATCCTGGGACTGGCCCGCGCGTTCGGAGAAGCGCTTGCGGTGGCAATGGTGATCGGGCAGACGACGGCTCTTCCCAAAAGCATTTTTTCAACGACAAAGACACTGACCACCGAGATTGCGGCCCAGATGGGAAATGCGATGGAGGGCGGGGAGCTGAAGGCCGCGCTGTGGACGATGGCGCTGCTCCTGTTTTTGATCTCGCTGTTCTTCATCACGCTGATCCATCAGCTTTCCGGAAAAGGCAAGAAGGGAGAGAAGTAAAGTGAAGAAAAAAATGAGTCGGGCAAGAAAAATGGACAGATTCATGACAGTCGTATTTTATGCGGTTGCCGTATTCTTCCTGGTGCTGCTGGCAGCATTCGCGGGCAAAGTGATCATCGGCGGATTCCTCGGAGCCAGGCCGGAGATGTTCGCCTTCAAACGTCAGGGGAGCATCGGAAACCAGCTTTTTAACACCATTTATCTCGTTTTTGTGGCGCTGGTCTGCTCTGTCCCGGTGGGCGTGTTCGCGGGGATCTACCTGGCCGTCTATGCCAAACGGGGATTTCTGACGAAATTCCTCAGGATCTGCATTGAGACGCTGTCCTCCCTGCCTTCCATCGTGGTCGGACTGTTCGGATATCTGGTGTTTCTGGTCTTTATGGGAATGGGAAAGAGCCTGCTGGCAGGCGCTCTGTCCGTGTCGATCCTCACCCTTCCCCTGCTGACCACCACGACGGAGGACGCCATCCGTGGACTTCCGGAAGGGTATTTTCAGGGCAGCCTGGGGCTGGGCGCCACAAAATGGCAGTCGGTCTTCCATGTGGTCCTGCCGGCCTGCGTCCCGAGGATCATGACGGGCGTCATCCTGGCTGCGGGAAGAGGCTTCGGGGAAGCGGCGGCCCTGCTGTATACAACCGGGTCCGGCAGCACCCTCCGCTGGGGCAACTGGAATATCGCTTCCCCGACCTGCCCGTTAAATATCCTCCGTCCTGCGGAAACCCTTTCTACCCAGATTTGGAACCTTCAGATCAACGGACAGGACCGGGCCCTTGCCAACCTGGCTTCGGCGGTGCTAATGCTCCTTGTCCTGGTATTCAATATCACGGCAAACGCGTGGAGCAGAAGGATCGAAGCGCGCAATGCCGGGAAGAAATCCTAACAGATCGTCACCACAGCCGCAAGATAGCCCTCTTTGGTACGGAAGTAGGAAAGCCCGCTTTCGTTTCCGTAGTGAAGCTGCAGCCGTTCATTGACATTGCGGATGCCAAAACCGTTGCTGACAGGAAGATCTGTTTCCTCATACCGCAGAAAGGCGTTCAATTTGTCAGGATCAGCGCCGACACCGGTATCGGTTACGGTGATCGTTACGGCTTTGCCCTGCTTGGCAATGGAAATGGTGATCAACAGCTTCGATATTTCCGGATTATGGAGGATTCCGTTTTCTGCCAATGGCTGCAGCGTAAATTTGGGAATGCGCTGTCCGGACAGCAGGTCGTCCGGAGCATTTACGATAAGTTCAATACGACCGGGCCGTTCCAACTGGCTGATGCGGATGAATTCCCGGATATTGTCAAGCTCGCTGCAGATAGGAATGAGAGCGTCCGGCTGAGAAATACTGTAGTGCATCATATTGGAGATGGAGGATACGATATCAGCGATGGTATCCTCGTTTTTCTCCAAAGCCATCCAACTGACAATATCCAGAGCATTATACAGAAAATGCGGATTTATCTGCGCCTGAAGCGCGTGAAGGACAGCCGTGCGCTTGGCGCGGTTTTCCTCGATGATGCGTTCAATCAGGATATTTTCCTTTTGGATCAGTTCGGAAAAGCTGCGGCAGAGGATGCGCAGCTCTTTATCCTTCCAGGCGTCAAGCCTGCGAATATCGAAGCTGCGGGTATCGTCTATGGTGCCGATCAACTGTGCCAGCGAGATGACCGGCGCAGTGATGTTGCGGGTGATCAGGTATAAGATTCCGATCAAAACAGGAAAAAACAGGATGGAAAAGAACAGATAAATGCGCAGGGATTTCTGTATCATGGCCGTAATGTCGGAATAGGGTGTAAAAAAAGTCAGAAAGAGATCGTTTTCTATGGAAGCTGTATTGACCATATATTTTTTCCCAGAGATCATGCAGGGCTCCGAGGAATCTCTCTGATCGTTTGACAGGAGCGAAAAAGGCAGGGAGGTTACCTTTCCATAGGAGTACAGGATCTCATCATATTCATTGGAAAGGATCACACTGCTGTTGGTAGTGAGAGTGCCCAGGGACAGTTTTTCTATAAAAGCGGATTCAGGAATGGCGATGACTACGACGCCGATGCCTTCCGATGATGAATTAACCAGAGAATAATTCCAGACGCAGCAGGCATAACACAGTTCTTTAGTTTCTTCATTTAAAAAGAAATAGGGCGACCAGTTGGTCAGAAGCGTCCGGCTGTACCAGTCTTCCGATGAAACACTAAGAGAGCTGTAAACCTGGCTGGTTCTGGTCTTGATATTTTCCGAGAGAGAATAGGAATCACAGTAAGCGGCAAGAGGAATCTGGTCGCTCAGATACAGAATAAAACGGCAGTCCAGATTTGCGGAAAAAAGCTGCTGGTTTAAATAACCGTTGAATTCCTTGCGCAGCGCTTCCCGCGCGCGGAACATATCCAGATATTTGGAGCTGTCGGTGTTGATCAAAGCGCCGACAGTTTCGTCATTGACCAGTTGGAACGGAATCATATTAAAGGAATCGATGTAGCTGGCAAAAATCGTTTCATTGTATTTCTGCAGACTGGACTGCTGCCTGCTGATCTCTGTGAACAGCATGTTGCGGAAAATACCATAAAGCATCAGATAAGAGATGAGAAAAACGGCGGAAATTGGGACACACAGGGCAAGAAAAATTTTTTTGCGCATCAAGGCTCTCCTTTCTGGAGCGATCTCATCATAGATGGAGGTTTCGGTATTCCGTCGGGTTTACGCCGACTTTTTTTCGGAACAGCGTAGAAAAATAGCCGGCATCCTCATAACCGCACCGGTGTGCAATCTCTGAAATGGAATAGTTCGGAGAGGACAAAAGCTGTTTGGCGGTTTCCAGCCGTTTTTCGGTCACATAATTATTCAGATTTTTGCCCGCGTTCTGTTTGAAGAGCGTGCTCAGATAGGCGAGCGTAATATTCATCTCATCCGCCATGGAAGAGATGGAGAAGCCCGGTTCGGTGTAATGTTCCTCAATATATTGCAGCGCAAAACGGTACAGGGCGCTTGCATTCTTGCTTTTCGTCTGGATCAGCAGATTCAGGATATCAAAATACAGGCTCTCCAGATAGTTTGCCTTGGCGGCGGAGTTGGGCAGGGTATAAAATGTGTCGAGCGTATGCGCCTGTGAGGTATGCAGGGACTTCAGAGAAAAATGAATTTCCTCCAGATACTCATACAGGAGAGAAATAAGCTGTCCGCCCATAATATTGCAGTTGGGGCCGCTGATGCAGCCGCAGTAAAGCGGGCTGCGGAAAAAATCTTCAATCCGGTCGATATCGTGCCGGCGCAGCGCCTCGATCAGTTCTTTCTTGTAGTCAGCCTCAGAAAGCGCCAGAAGCTGTTTGTGGGAAGCGGCCCTGGCAAGAGAGAGCCGGGTCAGGATTTCCTCCAGCTCGTTCAGCTTCTTTCGCGTCACCGGCTTCAGGATATAGTGGTTTACATGATACTGCATTGCGCTTTTGGCATATTCAAATTCACGGTAACCGCTCAAAAGGATGATCGGAATACCGGAAAATCTGGGGGATTCATAAATGCTCTTAGCGAGCTCGATCCCATCCATGTACGGCATTTTGATATCGGAAATAACGGCATCAGGGCGGCAGCTTTCCAAAAAGGCCAAAGCCTCCCTGCCATCGGAAACACAGCCGCAGATCACGCCGTGAAAACCCGCCCAGTTGATTTGTTGTTTCAGTCCTTCTAATACAAAGGGCTGATCGTCTACTAATAAAACTTTAAACGAATCTGTCATATCAATCCCCATTCTATCCTTTTATCTTATTTCATAACCTGTCTGAATGAATCATTATCTATATTTTTGCAAAAATGAAAAAGGGTGTCAATTCCATGCCGCGCATAGTTAAAAAAATTCAACTTGAGTTAAAAATATTAAAATTACCTAATGGATAGAGAAACGGTTGTTTTAAATGTATTAAAAAAATTAAAAAATTATCTAAAAAAATTAAAATTGCAACATAGAAATTCAAAAAATATAATGAAAACATATAAATCATACATAAATAAGCAAGGGAGAGGAGAGGGCGAGTTGCGGAAAAGAGATAAGAAAAATAAAAAAATTGTAGTAACAGAAGCCGTCATTAAGGAAAACATAAAACTGTATGCATTTATGATTCCGGTATTTATACTGATCGCGATCTTTTCGTATGGGCCGATGTTCGGTCTCATCATTGCCTTTCAGGATTATATGCCAGGTTCATCCTTCTGGGGGGAGGATGTGATCTGGGTCGGGCTTCGTCACTTTGAAAGATTTATTCAGGGAAAATATTTTGAGCGTCTGATCAGGAACACGCTTCATTTGAGCATCCTGAACCTGATCTTTGGATTCACCGCGCCGATTCTCTTCGCGCTGCTTTTGGATCAGATCAAACGGACCAGATTCAAGAAAACCATCCAGACAGCCAGTTACATGCCCTACTTCATCTCAACCGTGGTAGTGGCGGGCATGGTGCTTTCGTTTATCGATGAGGGAGGGATCATCTCCCGGTTTTTAAGCGCTGTATTCGGGCTGGAGGACAGAAACTGGAGAGAGGTGGGAAGCGCTTTCTCTACGATCTATACGATCACAAACGTGTGGAAGGGTTTCGGCTTCGGTAGCATCCTCTATATTTCCACTATTTCCTCCATTGACCAGAGCCAGTATGAATCGGCCAGGATCGACGGGGCAAACCGTCTTCAGCAGTGTCTGTACATTACGCTTCCGGGGCTTACAAACATCATCGCGATCAATCTGATCATGGCGATCGGCAGGATCCTGGCAACCAACAGCGATCTGATCCTGCTGTTGTATACGCCTGCGGTGTACGATGTGGCGGACGTGATCGGGACCTATACCTACCGTCTCGGCATCGAGGGAGGACAGTACAGTTATACGACGGCGGCGGGCCTGTTCATGTCGGTGATCGGGTTTGTGCTGACCTTTATTGCCAATAAGATCAGCAACAAAATGACAGGCTACGGATTGTGGTAGGAGGGAAAACAAATGCAGCAAAAACATGCGGCAGCGAGGAAAAACAAGATAAGAGAAGGCAACCCGGTGATCACGGTGATCCTGTACCTGCTGGCAGGTCTGGTCGCTCTGATCACGGTATATCCCATGTATTATGTACTGATATTATCCATCAGCGAACCGGCGGCGGCGATCAAAATGGACGCTTATCTCATCCCCAAAGGGTTTTCCCTGTCCGCTTATCAGCTTCTGGCGGGGAATGAAGAGATGTGGCGGGCTTATCTGAATACCATCCTTTATACGGTGCCGACCACGGTGCTGATGCTGGTGACCAGCATGATGGTGGCTTACCCGCTTACCTATAAGAACCTGCTGGGAAGGAAATTCATCAATACGTTTCTGCTGATCCCCATGTATTTCGGGGGCGGCATGATCCCCACGTTCCTACTGATGACGAAGCTCGGCCTGTATGGCAGTCCGCTGTCTCAGATCATCCCCGTGTGCTTTTCCATCTGGTACATCATTTTGACCAAGGCGTTCCTGAGCAGCATTCCGGAGGGACTCAGGGAGGCGGCCAGGATCGACGGGGCAGGCGTGTTACAGGTACTTCTGAAAATATATCTGCCGCTCGCGAAGCCGATCATGGCGGTGATCGCGGTGTACACGATCGTAAATGTGTGGAACAGTTGGTTCCAGGCGATGATCTATCTGCCTAAGGTGGAATGGCAGCCGCTGCAGTTGTTTCTGAGAAGGATCCTGGTGGAAAACACCCAGCAGGTGGGAGCTACCATGGACCCGGAGGTGGCGGAGGAAATGGTGCGCAGACAGATGTCCAACGCGCAGCTAAAATACGCCATGATCATCTTTACCTCCCTCCCGGTGCTGTTCACCTATCCGTTCTTTCAGAAATATTTTGTAAAGGGCGTCATGCTGGGATCGTTAAAGGAGTAAGGAAGAAACAAGATCCGCCGGAAGGGATATTTATTTCGGGAAAGAACCGCGTTCTGCGGTCTTTGGATACAAGAAACTATAAAACAAAGAAGGGAGAAGCAGTATGGGTATGAAAAAGGTATTGGCAGCGCTTCTGAGCCTTACGCTGGTAATAGGCGCGGCCGGCTGCGGTCAGGCACAGACGGGAGCATCGGGCACGGAGGCGCCGGCAAGCACGGCCGCGGCGTCGAAAGCGGGGACCGCAGAAGAGGAGGTAGGCAGTGAAGCGGCGCAGAGCAGTGACGGAGAGCTGATCACGGTCAAGATTCTGGGGATCAACGGTAAGGCTACCGGAGACGGCGGCCAGACGATGACGATGAAGGACTGGTATACGGACGGAAAGAGCCAGAGATGGCAGAAGGTGGTGGATGATCTGGCGGCCAGAGGGGTGCAGTTGGAGCTGGAGCTGATCGAGCAAGACCAGTACACGACAACCATCCAGACCATGGTGGCCAGCGGCGAGTTCAGCAACTATGATTTTGTGAATGTGTCAGGGCTGGATGAGAAGACGCTGATCAGCCTGATGCGCCAGGGACAGATCCAGCGGTTGGATGACGCGATCGAACAGTATTCCGCCGGCGAGCTGAAGGAGTTTATGGAGACGGAAGCGGGCCAGTACTGGAGAAACCACATGAAATACGAGGACGGCAATCTGTATTGGTTTAAGCCAATTTCCACCTATACCTATGAAGGGGGACCAGGAAACTCCGCTTTGGCGGCGAGCATCCGTCAGGACTGGCTGGATGCGATTGGAGCCGAGATCCCTCAGACCACGGAGGAGCTGTTCGACGTGCTCACACAGTTCCAGGAGCAGGACGTGAACCAGAGCGGTTCGGTCGATGAGGTCATGTGGTTAAACTACAGCAATTTCAACACGGATGTGGCGCAGTGGTTCGGGTTGGGAGCGGATGTGACATTTGTGAACCTGCAGGATAACAACACGGTGACCTCGCCCTGGTATCAGGAAAACGTGAAGGATTACATCGCCTATATGAACCGGCTGTATAAGGCCGGGCTCCTGCGGATGAACGACAGCCAGACCAGCAGCTACATGATGGAAAACCGGGTGGCGTTTATCAGCGACTGGGCGACGCAGACCTGGCAAGAGCCTACGGTCGTGGTGCCGGAAGGGGCGGAATATCCCTGGTATGTACCATTTCGGGCTGAGGCCGCGGAAGGCCAGACGCCGCTGTGGAGAGGCGGAAATCAGTATATGATGGGATCCAGCTATTTTGTGGTGCCTGCGGAAAGCCAGAATATAGAAGGCGTGATCAAGATGCTGGACTATTTCTGCTCCGATGAGGGCGTGGAAGTGACAGAGTGGGGAATCGAAGGAGTCAATTATATGAAAGACGAGGAAGGCAATATGACGCAGGACATCGATTCCACATTTGAAAACGTGGATGCGGCTGTGGGCTGCGCCTTCTGGGCAAATAATCTGATTCCCAGGTTTGAGCTGGGAAGAGATCTCGCGCAGGCGATGAGCCGGACGACCAACTTCGGAATCGATCACGGCGTGGCGAATAACCCGACCGGAAAAGCTGATTTTTGTGCGGAAGTCATGGAAAATCAGGGGGATCGGACGCCTCATGACAAGGGAGATCTGGCGTTCCCCACGTTGGAAGAAATCAGCGCGACGAGCGATCTGACCACGGATCTGACCACTTATTCCCAGGAGCTTCTGAGCAAGCTGATCACCGGGGAGAGGAGTATGGACGACTGGGATACCTATATCCAGGATCTGAAGGACCTGGGGCTGGATGAGATCATCGCGGCAGAACAGGCAAGAGCGGACCGGGCTATGGGCACAGAATAACAGCATTTCCTGACTTTCCGGCTGAGCTGAATAGACGACAAAGCCACAGCAATATCTGAAGCATGAAAAACTCCTGTGCTATATTGATACTGGATACATATGCCGCATCAAATGCATGGGAGTTTTTTTGTGGCAGTCATTTGAGAATCAGAGCGGAGGAAAAGATAAATGGATATTTCGATAGAGGAAAAGAGACAGTTCTGCCTTGGGCTGTTCGATGAAAAGCGAAAAGAAACGGAAAAGATCACGACAGCGAATATTGAAAAGTACCGGAAAGGGAACTGCCGCGTACAACTGACAGGGCAGGACGGACGTCCTCTGGCAGGGGCGAAGGTGAAGGTTCGGCAGATGACCCATGATTTTAAATATGGGGCAAATATTTTCCTGCTGGATGAGTTTGAGAAAGAGGAAGAAAATCAGGCGTACCGGGAGATGTTCGCACAGTATTTTAACCTGGCGACGATCCCTTTTTACTGGGCGGAGCTTGAGCCGGAGGAAGGAAAACCCAGATATGCGTCGGACAGCAAAAAGATCTGGAGGCGTCCGGCTCCAGACCTGTGCCTGAACTACTGCGAGGAAAAAGGTATTTCTGGCAAACTGCACTGCCTTTTCTATGACAAATTCATTCCAGCCTGGCTTCCCAAACAGGATGCGGCGGCCATGAAGCGGCTGTATGAGAAACGGTTCGCGGAAATTGCGGCACGCTACAGCGGGAAGCTCTACGAAGTGGAAGTGACCAATGAGATGCTGTATGAATCCGGCTGGACCGAGAATTCGGTGCTGACAGGAAAAAGGGATATCATCGAATGGTGCTTTGCCCAGGCTTCCAAGTTCTTCAATGGGGATAAGCTGGTGATCAATGAGGGAAACCAGATAGACACCCTGTGCCGGGAAGGGTATCGAAGCCCTTATTTCATGCAGCTGGATATGCTTTTGAGTCATGGAACGCCGATCAATAAGATTGGTATGCAGGCACATTTATTTGACTATATGGGAGCAATTGAGGAAAGAGAAAAGAAGGGGCGGACGGAGAACATGGATCCGGAGCTTCTCCTGAAAGGACTGAACTGCCTGGCGGAGCTCGGCAAGCCCCTGGAGATCACAGAGGTGACCATCCCTACGCTCGGTAAAACACAGGAGGATGAGGAGATTCAGGCGCAGATCTTAAAGGAGCTTTATACGATCTGGTTCTCCATCCCCGCCATGGAATCCGTCGTGTATTGGAATACGGTGGAGGGGACAGCTTATAACTCCGGAGAAAACCGTGCGTCCGGCGGCCTGTTTCACCGGGATTTTACGCCCAAGAAGTCAGCGCTGATGCTGAAAAAGCTGTTTGAAGAAATCTGGCACACTGAGCTGGAGCTGACTGCGGATGAAGACGGGATTGTGGATTTCCGGGGATTCTATGGAGAATATATTCTGGAATGCGGTTCCAACAAGAGAAGCTTTGGCATCCATAAGGGAGAAAATCCGGTGAAAGAACTTGTACTTTTCCCTTGCGGTCCGGCAAATCCCTGAACATGAGCATGCTGAAGTCTTTTTGGAACTGGGCTGTGACAGATCGCTGCTTGACGGGCCAGTTCTTTTTCCTTCTGGACAGCGACAGACTCTCCGGGCAGGAAAAGGAGATGTATTGGAAGCTGTTGCCGTGCTGACGGGATGTCTGCGCGTGGCGAAGGAAAGCATTTACCGATGCAAAAGTCCGGGAAATGCTGGCTGCCGGTGAGACAGTCACACGGTTTACTGCTATGGAATCGCCTGCTTCAGGGAAAAATTCCGGGTGAGGGTGGAGAAAAAAGAGTTATCAGGATGCTGAAAAAGAAAGCTTCTGACCGGAATGAGCGCCGGACGGAAGCTTTTTTTATCCATTGTTCATCTGTCGCCGCTGTGCACAGCCTTGGCAGGATCACAGACAAAAATAAAAGCACCAACCCCGGAGCTCATACGTCTCCAAAATCGGTACTTTCAAGTGCGCCTTCAGGGGCTCGAACCCTGGACACCCTGATTAAGAGTCAGGTGCTCTACCAACTGAGCTAAAGGCGCATGGCTTTTGTTTACCGCTTCCTCAGCGCGAAACTTATTATATTATAACTGATTTTATTTTGCAACACTTTTTTTGAAAAAATTTATAATTTTTTTCAGATGCTTTAAGAATACTGAAAAGTATGGTATGTTAAACTTGTGCTGCCGAACCTGAGACGGATAGAAAGATGGCAGAATGGAGGTAACATGATTTTTGACAGTCATGCTCATTATGATGACAGAGCATTTGATGAGGATCGGGAGAAGCTGCTTACGTCCCTGCCGGAGAAGGGGATCGCGGGAGTGGTGAATGCGGGGGCGAGCAAAAGCTCCATATGGAAAACGCTGGAGTTGTCGGAGAGATATCCCTATATTTATGCGGCGGTGGGAATCCACCCCGAGCATGCGGGAGAGCTCAGGGAAGAGGATATGGAATGGCTGCGCGGCCTGCTGGAAGGAGCCAGGGTAGTGGCAGTGGGAGAGATTGGCTTGGATTATCACTGGGACCAGCCGGAGAGGGAGATCCAGAAAAAATGGTTCGCCTCCCAGCTCGCCCTTGCCGTGGAGGAGAAGCGCCCTGTGGTGATCCACTCCAGGGATGCGGCGGCGGATACCCTGGAACTGATGAAATCGGAGTACGGAACGGGAAGGCCCGCCTATATCCATTGCTTTTCTTATTCAAAGGAAACGGCGAGGGAGTTTTTGGATCTGGGCTATATGATCGGGATCGGCGGTGTTGTCACATTTAAGAACGCGAGAAAGATCAAAGAGGCTCTGGAATATATTCCCATGGACCGTATCCTGCTGGAGACGGACTGCCCTTACCTGTCTCCGGTTCCCTATCGGGGAGAGCGCAATTCTTCCCTCAACCTGCCCTTTGTGGCGCAGCAGATCGCAAAGATCAAGGGAATCGAGCCGCAGGAGGTGGAAGAGATCACCTGTAGGAACGCGAAAACATTTTTTGGCATCGAAACGGATTAGGTATGGAGGAAATATGGAGAAACTGGGAACGCCGTCAAATACTTTGGAAATTTTGCGGAAATATGGCTTCCATTTTCAGAAAAAATATGGACAGAATTTTCTTGTGGATCCCGATAAGCTGGAGGCGATCGTAGATGCGGCGGATGTGGGGGAGGAGGACTGTGTCCTGGAGATCGGGCCTGGGATCGGGACCCTGACCCAGTACCTTGCGGAAAGAGCGGGTTCCGTGATCGCAGTGGAGATCGATAAGGCGCTCATCCCCATCTTGGGGGATACCCTGGCTGATCATCCCAATGTGACCGTGATCAACGAGGATATCCTGAAGGTGGATATCGCGCGGCTTTCCCGGGAAAAAAATGAAGGAAGGCCTTTTAAGGTGGTGGCGAACCTTCCCTATTATATCACCACGCCGATCATCATGAAGCTGTTTGAAAGCCATGCGCCCATCGATCTCATCACCATTATGGTGCAGACGGAGGTGGCCGAACGGATGCAGGAGGGACCGGGGAGCAAGGAGTACGGCGCGCTTTCGCTGGCTGTTCAGTATTATTCCAAACCGGAGATCGTGGCACACGTGCCTGCAGAATGTTTTATTCCCGCGCCTAAGGTGGGAAGCAGCGTGATCCGGCTGACCAGGTACGAGACGCCTCCGGTAAAAGTGCGGGATGAAGCGTTTCTGTTCCGCCTGATCCGGGCATCCTTTAATCAGAGGCGCAAGACGCTGACCAACGGCCTTGGAAATGCGGAAGGGCTGGATGTGACCAAGGCGGAGGCCGCCGAAGCGCTCCGGGAGCTCGGAATTTCCGAAAATGTGCGGGGAGAGGCGCTGTCGCTGGAACAGTTTGCCCGTCTGGCAGATGTACTTTTGGAAAAAAAGAAGCCTGTGGGAACGAAAGCGTTGGAATAAAGAAAAAAATGAATGAGGAAGAACAATGGATGCGGTTATTTTTGATATGGATGGAGTCCTGTTTGATACGGAGCGGCTGAGCCTTTCCTGCTGGCAGGAAACGGCGGAGGAGATGGGGCTGGGGGATATCCGGGAAGGCGCTTACGGCTGCATCGGCCTGAACCGGACGGACAGCCGGATCCTCATGAGAAATCTGTACGGGGACGGCTTTCCCTACGACGCTTTCCGGGCGCATAATTCGGCGCTGTTTCAGAGAAAGCTGGACCAGGACGGCCTTCCTGTAAAGAAAGGCGTAAAAGAGATCCTTTCCTGGCTGAAGGAAAAGGGGATCAAAACGGCAGTCGCATCCTCCACCAGACTGGAAACGGTGAAAAGCCATCTGGAGCGGGCGGGATTTATCCCGTATTTTCAGGAAGTCATCGGCGGCGACATGGTGGAACACAGCAAGCCCAGGCCGGATATTTACCTGCTCGCCTGCAGGCAGCTTGGCGTGGAACCTAAAAAGGCTTTTGCCATTGAAGACTCTCCCAACGGCATCCGCAGCGCGCACGCGGCGGGAATGCTTCCCATCATGGTTCCGGACATGGTGGAGCCGACGCCGGAGATCGAAGCGCTGTTATACCGAAAATGCCGGGATCTTCTGGAAGCGAAGGCTTTGTTTGAGAAAATCCGGAACGCAGAATCAGGTTAAAAAGGAAAATGAAAGGAAAAAGAATATGCTGCAGTCACTGCAATGGGCGGCGGGCGGGACGGGATTTACTTTTTTTATGACCGCGCTCGGTTCCGCCATGGTTTTTCTGTTCCGGGGAAAGATCAATGAAAAGATTCAGAGAATCTTCCTCGGTTTTGCCGCGGGGGTTATGATCGCGGCCTCCGTCTGGTCCCTGCTGATCCCCGCCATTGAAAGAGCGGAAGAAGCCGGACAGGTGGGCTGGATCCCGGCGGCGGGCGGGTTCCTTTTTGGGATCCTGTTCCTGCTTCTGATGGATCAGTGCCTTCCGCACCTGCATGTGGGATCGGATCATCCGGAAGGTGTGAACACTTCCTGGAAACGGACCACGCTTCTTGTGATGGCGGTCACGCTTCACAATATCCCGGAGGGAATGGCTGTTGGGCTTTCCTTCGCGCTGGCCGCCCAGGAGGCGGGAGCGGGAACCAGCCTGATGGCGGCATTTGCACTCGCGCTGGGGATCGGCATTCAGAATTTTCCGGAAGGGGCGGCTATTTCCCTCCCTCTGAGACAGGAAGGCATCCCGGCCTGGAAGGCTTTCCTGATGGGAAGCCTTTCCGGTGTCGTGGAGCCGGTTTTCGGAATTCTGGTGGTGCTCGCCGCCGGCGGGATCGAGCCGGTGATGCCATGGCTGTTAAGCTTCGCCGCCGGGGCGATGATGTATGTGGTCGTGGAGGAACTGATCCCGGAAGCCCATCTGGGAGAACATTCCAATATCGGAACCCTGGGCGTCATGGCAGGCTTCCTCATCATGATGATCCTGGATGTGGCGCTGGGATAAAATATTTCCGCGTTCTCCGTCACTCTTCCGAGGCAAACCGTTCCGCCTGCTCCTTGATCAGCGCCCTGTCTTCAAAGTAATTGATCTTCATGGCGCGTTTTACCTCGGAAAGGGTGACAGCAGCTTCGGCCTCCGCCCTTTCGCTGCCCTTTTTCAGGATCTCATAGATAGCGGGGATATCCTTTGCAAATTCTTTTCTGCGGTTCCGGATGGGCTCCAGCACTTCCTGCATGACGTTGTTGAGGAATTTCTTCACCTTTACGTCTCCGAGGCCGCCCCGCGCATAGTGATCCTCCAGCTCCTGCAGGTTCGCATATTCCGGCAGATAGCGTTCGAACTGATCCGGCGTGGAGAATGCCTCCAGATACAGGAACACCGGGTTGCCTTCTACCTTTCCAGGGTCCTGTACCCGCAGATGGCCGGGATCGGTAAACATGGACATGACCTTCTTTTTCACATCATCCGCACTGTCCGCCAGATAGATGCAGTTGTTCAGGGACTTGCTCATCTTCGCTTTTCCGTCGGTGCCGGGAAGCCGCAGGCAGGCTTTGTTGTCCGGCAGCAGGATGGAAGGATCGGTAAGCGTCTCTCCATAAATAGAATTGAACTTGTGCACGATCTCCTTTGTCTGCTCCAGCATGGGAGCCTGATCCTCACCCACTGGCACGGTGGTCGCATGGAAAGCGGTGATGTCCGCCGCCTGGCTGATGGGATAGGTGAAGAAGCCCACCGGAATGCTGGTCTCAAAATTCCGCATTTGGATCTCTGATTTGACTGTGGGATTCCTCTGCAGTCTGGACACCGTCACCAGGTTCATATAATAAAAGGTGAGCTCGCAAAGCTCCGGGATCTGTGACTGGATCAGAAGCGTGGATTTTTCCGGGTCCAGGCCGCAGGCCAGATAATCCAGCGCCACTTCGATGATATTCTGGCGTATTTTCTCCGGGTTATCCGCATTGTCGGTCAGCGCCTGCGCATCTGCGATCATGATGAAGATCTTATCATATTCACCGGAATCCTGAAGCTCCACCCGGCGTCTTAAAGAGCCCACATAATGCCCCACGTGGAGCCTGCCGGTGGGCCGGTCGCCTGTTAAAATGATTTTCTCTTTCTTTTCCATACTCATATCTCCTGCCTTTTTGATGAAATGTTGTGAGTTGGCCGCTGCTGCGATGCATGGCTGCCTGCCGCCTGCGCCTGACAGCGCTTTTCCAGTAAAAAACCGCCCCAAATCCCGGTGATCCGGGATTTGAGACGGTAATAAACTTGCATTTATTATCGCGGTGCCACTCAAATTGACATAACGTCCACTTTTGCCATACTCGCGTATGCGCGCACTGCCATGCGTGCCGGTCTGATAACGGGTCCGGATACCCGCCGGCGCCTACTCGATTCGGGCCAGCCTCAAAAGTCCATTCAGCAAAAGCTCCTGCGCCGCTTTCCAGCTCCCGCGGCTCTCTGTATCATTCGCTGATGCTTACTACTCTTTCTCACAGGTTTTTTTATCTGCGTTTAGGTATAAGATATAGCAAAATGGGGGGCTCTGTCAACCTCAATTTTAGGAAAGCCATTCCTGCACAAGCTCGACGCTGACCTTTGCGGCTGATGCGATTGTTTCAGCACTCATTCCCATGGCGGACAGCGAGCGGGACATTTCCTTCGCTTTTTTCATTTCGCCTTCCTGGCGGCCTTCCTGGAGACCTTCCTGGAGACCTTCCTGACGGCCTTCCTGGAGACCTTCCTGACGGCTTTTCTGAAGACTTTCCTGAAGACCTTTCCGAATCCCATCCTGTATTATTCCTTCAAGTCCGTTACGCATATTATATCCTCCTTGTGTTGTCTGATATTTAGCTGTCTGCATCTCCTGTAGTTGGGGAAAATGCGTCAATTCTGTCAGCGCATTGACCGCCGTGCCGGAAACGCTGTTAAAATATTCCCGATTGTCTGCGATGAACCTGCCGAGCTGTTCCTGATCCTCCGCGTATTTCCGGAACCCGAACACGGTACGCAGTTCGCCGGTATAGCGGCAGATCTCTTCCTCCGTCATCCGGCAGACATCCAAAAGGTTGAGGTCCAACTGTACCGTATGGGCGGCTTCCGCTTCTCCCTGAAAAAGGTCTGACAGCCTTTTCGGGCCGTCCCAGGGCTGCTCCCCCCAGTAAACGACCAGCGTCGTACACCGGATTATCCGGTCCTCCTTTAAGAACCTGCCGAGGTATTCCCCGGCTGTGATGCCCTCCGGCAGATGCATCTGCCCGCTCCAGTTCTTCCATTCCCGTTCGTGCCGGTCCCGGATGACCTGTATCTGGCGGGCGTAATTGACAAAATCCAGCTCGAGCACGCGGAACGGCATGGCGTAGTCTATCTCTGACTGGTTCTCGATGCCGAGGATGGCGAACACCCTCCCGTTTCCGATGCTTTTGACCACATCGCGGTACTGTACGAGGGAGGTGCCGCCGCCCTCCTTTGTGATCCTGAGATAAGCGGTTTCCTTAATATCCTCGTCTCTCAGTTCTTCCGGCAGGATCCGCTCCCCGTCTGGGATCATGCGGTTGAACAGTTCAGCAAAATTTTCGTTGTTCGTTTTGAACAGAAGTGTTGTGACAGAGTCCTTTTTCGTGCCCTGTCCGGCGATCCTTCCATCGCGCTTTTGTCTGTTTTTGGGGATGTGTTCTTTCACAGGCAGGCTCCTTTCCGGCGGCGGAGAACGCCGCTTTTTCCGGCAGAAACCATTTTTTTCAGTCGCTCCTGCCGGTTTTTTGTAATGTTATTTGGGAATGCGGCATAGAGTTTCTGAAATATCGTCAGAAAGGACAGAAGAAATGTCCCGACGAAAGCCGAACGGCTTAAAATAGAAAATTTATGCTTATCTGG
This sequence comes from Candidatus Eisenbergiella merdipullorum, assembly GCA_019118445.1. GTDB lineage: Bacteria > Bacillota > Clostridia > Lachnospirales > Lachnospiraceae > Eisenbergiella > Eisenbergiella merdipullorum. The sequence continues at coordinate 18,428 of DWYY01000061.1, forward strand.
ATTGTAGCATCTTTCCTGCGGAAGGGCAAGGATAAATTTGCGCTGCAGGAAATGGCAAAATTTGCGCTGCAGGAAATGGCAGGCGTCATTTTGATTTTGCCAAAGCGGCTGTTGACAATTTGACAGGATTGCTTGACAATATGGTACGGAGGACAAAATGGCTTTATAGGGAGGGTTTAGTAATGAAAGTACAGTTTGGCGCTTCTAAGCTTAGCACGCGTTATTCGCTTCTTGCAGAGAATTTTCTGAAAATCAATGCGGATAAGCATGCCAGGGCATATGTCGGTGAACATGACGGCGGTTATGCAGACATTGAATTTGCCGGAAAATACCTGGATACCTGTGTGCGCTTTTATAACAATTCCGGGGACGCTGAATTTCTGAACAGAGCGGAAATCGTGGCGGACAGCATTTGTGACAATCAGCGCAGCGACGGTTACCTGGGCGGGCTTATAAAGGGCAAGGAATGGGAAGGTTTTTCCGTATGGAATCAGGCCTTTACGGTTTACGGGCTTGTGTCCTATTTTAAGGCCACACAGGATAAGAGAGCGCTTGCCGCGTCCGAAAAATGCATCTCATACATTGCGGATCACTACATGTACGGCGGGGGGGATATTACCGACGGCTCAAATAACGGCACGCAGAATCTCAGTATTTTGATCGCTGTCGCTGTTTTATACCAGGTGGATCCGAAAGAGCAGTTTAAGGATTTTATGCTGCATATTGCAGACAAAATAAGGCATTCCGACAATAACTTCTTTGAATTTGACAGCATTTTAAATTTGAGAAGTAAGAAGGGGATCGAAAATTTTGTAATCCTGATCGGCATGCTTATCTATGGTGATGCCTGCTGCGATCCGTCGGCCCTGCAGGCGTGTGAGAAGTATTGGAAAGAGCTTAACGATACGCAGATCAGGGAAACAGGCAACGGAAGCACGGGCGAATGCTGGAATGACCGAGGGAATCAACCCATGTTTCTGGGATATGATGTGCGTCCCAATGAAAACTGTGTTGCGGTGGGCTGGTTTGAGCTTAGCAGCGAGCTTTTCAGGAGAACAGGGAAGGCATGTTATCTGGATGCAATGGAGAAAACCCTGTATAACCATATTTTGGGGTCCATGGATGCGCAATGCAGTGATTTCGCATATTACCAGCCGAATTATGGGATCAAATATACGGATTCCCGCACGCATGCCGTATATCTTTGCTGCCGCTATAGGGGATACAGTCTTTTCAGCCAGCTGCCCGAGTGTCTGTTTGCCGCTGATGATCATCACATTTCTCCCATGCTTTATACGGACTGTGATTATTATGACGGGAGCGTAAAAATAGAAGAAAGGACACGATATCCTTATGACGGCGCGATAGAATTCAGGATATCCGGCAGCACGGACAAAAAGCTGAAGCTGCGTATACCGGTCTGGTGCCAAAAATATGCCATGGAAAAGAATGGCATGGAAGAACAGGCAGATCTGAAGGACGGTTTTATATCCACAGATATTTCGGATGGAGATACCATTGTATTGAGGTTAGAACAGGAGCTATGTTTTAAGCCATGTGAAATTGACGGGACAAGATACGTCTCCGCGTGTTACGGATGCATCCTCCTCGCGGCAGATTCCGCTCTCAACGAGGATATCTACGATATCCTGATCGACGTCGCAGATCCGCATGTGAAAACGGAAAATCAGGACAAATACGATATGGTTTTCAGTGTGGATGGTTTTTTAAAGGGGAAAAAACAGAGGATAAAGCTCGTGGACTACGCGTCATCAGGAAAAGCTATGGTAAATTCGGAATACACGATTTATATGAAATACTAAAGGAAAAGGAGAATTTCACGACAAATGGCAGAAGCGATCGTAAACACAATTAATGTCATCGATGAAGTGATATGGGGCTGGCCCATGATCATCCTGCTTCTGGGAACTCATCTGGTGATGACATTCTGTACCGGAGGCATTCAGAAGAAGATCGGGACGGCGATCCGTCTTTCCTTTACGCCGGATCCGGATGCGGAAGGGGAAGTGAGCCAGTTCGGAGCGCTGGTGACGGCGCTGGCGTCCACCATCGGCACTGGCAATATCATCGGTGTGGGAACGGCCATCGTGCTGGGAGGCCCCGGCGCGGTGCTCTGGTGCTGGCTGACCGGCGTGTTCGGGATTGCCACCAAATACGCGGAGTCCCTGATCGCGGTGAAATACCGGGTCAAGACAAAGGACGGCAGGATGCAGGGCGGAGCCATGTACGCGCTGGAAAGAGGGCTGAACATGAAGTGGCTGGGATTGATTTTTGCCTTTCTTGCGGCGTTCGCTTCCTTTGGGATCGGCTGCGCCACCCAGGTGAATGCTATTGCCACGGTGTGCGAAGCGAACCTGGGAATCCCTGTATGGCCCGTGGGCCTTGTTGTTGCGGCCTTTACCGCAGCGATCATTTTTGGCGGGATCAAATCCATTGCCCAGGTGTGCGAGAAGCTGGTTCCCTTTATGGCGCTTTTCTACTGCATCGGTTGTATCATCATTTTGGGGATCAATCATGATTTTCTCATTCCTGCACTCAGGACCATCGTGACGATGGCTTTCCGCCCCGGCTCCATCGCGGGCGGATTTGTGGGCGGCGGGCTTATGCTCGCCCTGCATTATGGCGTGGCGAGGGGCCTGTTTTCCAATGAATCCGGAATGGGAAGCGCCCCCATCGCAGCGGCGGCTGCACAGACCAGGAATCCCGTCCGCCAGGCGCTGGTTTCCTCCACCGGAACCTTCTGGGATACCGTCGTGGTATGCGCCATCACCGGACTGGTGCTGGTCACCAGCATCCTGAAAAATCCGGAGATCGACATCGCGGCAGCCGGAAACGGCGGGACCCTGACCACTCTGGCTTTTGACCAGATTCCCTATCTTGGTCCGGTGATACTGGTGCTGGGAATCATCCTTTTCGCTTTTTCCACCGTTCTGGGCTGGGCTTATTACGGGGAACGGTGTGTGGAATACTGCTTCGGCCATAAGGCGTTGGTCCCCTACCGCATCTTGTATGTTGCGGTGGCGGCCATCGCACCTATTGTGGCACTGGATCTGGTCTGGACCATTGCCGATATCCTGAATGCGCTCATGGCGATTCCCAATCTGATCGCCGTACTTCTTCTCATTCCGGTCATTCGAAAAGAAACGAAAAAATACCTGAATGATCTGGACGCAAAATCAGAGGATGAGATCCCTGTGGTGGAAAAAACCTACGGACGGAAGAGAAAGAATTCTGCGTCAGAATAATTTTGCACGAGAAGCCCGGCAAGCGGCCGTCATGCTCGCATGAACGGCTATTTACCGGACGAATACAGCGAGCGGCATTTATGTCGTGAGCTGTACGTATCGCGTGATCGGATAGGGGAAGGAACTTCCTCTATCCGATCACAGGCATGAAACATACACAGGGCATACGGGAGGAAACTGCGGATGAACAAGAAAAGAAAAATCCTTCTGGTAAATGACGATGGAATCCGGGCGGACGGCATTATCCTGCTCGCCAGGCTTGCATCCCGTCTTGGAGAGGTGACAGTGGCCGCTCCGGACAGTCAGTGCAGCGCCATGAGTCACCGCATCACAGTTCATGGAGAGCTGACGGTGAAAAAAGTGGATTTTCAGGTATCCGATGTGACTGCCTGGAGCGTAAGCGGTACCCCGGCGGACTGCGTCAAGGTGGCGCTGCATTATCTGCTTCCCGAAAAGCCGGATATCGTCTTTTCCGGAATCAACCGCGGCTACAACGCCGGAGTGGATATTCTGTATTCCGGCACCGTAGGCGCGGCCATGGAAGCGCTGGTCAACGGCATTCCGGCTATCGCCTTTTCTAATGAGGGAAACGACGTATGGGAAGCGGCGGAGGAATACCTTCTTCCCATTACGGAGAAGCTTCTGGAAATGCCGATTTCCAGGAACCGGATCTGGAATGTCAATTTTCCCGGCTGCAGTCCGGAAAAAATCAAAGGCAAAGGGATCCTCTGGGACCGCCTGCCCTCTCAGGTGGAGTATTATCAGGATCATTATGTCAGAAAGGATCTGCCGGACGGGAGCTTCTTACTGACAGAGGACGGCATTCCCGCGCTGACCGCACCGGAGGGCACGGATATGCGCGCCCTGTTGGACGGATATATTTCGGTTGGCCAGGTGAGGAATATGGTGCTGAGAGAAGAGGACTGAAAGAAAAAGGTTGCATATACAGAAAGAATTTCGGCTAAAATGTAATTATAATAAAAATCAGCCGAAAGAAGAAACTACGGATCGGAAATATGTTTCTCTGGATGATCTGAATGAACGCAGCCTTGCAAAGAATGATCCTGAGCTGTTTCTCCAGGCGCATAAGCCTCCGGTCCTGATCGATGAAGTACAGTATGCGCCGGAGCTGTTCCCTTATATAAAGATTTATGCGGATTCTCATCATGAGCCGGGAGCATTCTGGCTCATCGGGTCTCAGGTATTCCAGATTTCTCTTCTTGACAAAGCGTCCGTGCCAAGGGGAAAAGGAGCTGTTGTGTGCATGAAGCCGAAGGTTGGAGTCATCGACAGAGATAACTATATTGTACCGGTCTGGACGATATAGTTGATTTTGAATTTTGGGATGTAAAACCAGGCCGTACCGCATACACGACTTTAATTATAATCAATCTCATGATTTCTTTCGCAGCCCGCGGGGATTAGAATGGAGACAGGAAAACTGTTGAAAACTGATCCCGGCGGGAATTTTTTCGTTAAAAGAGCTGCCAGGTAAAACGGCATTTTACGACGCTTAGGAATGGAGAAAATGATGAGAAACAGGGGAATACTGGAAGAAATGAAGGAACCGTTTCTGGAAAACCGGGGAAAATTCCTGGCGCTTGCGCTGATTCTTGCAGCTGAATCGGCATTGTCGCTTCTTCTGCCGCAGATCCTCAGCGTCTATATCGATGGGATTTCGGATGGAAAAGGCGCCGCTGCCGGAATAGGAGCTTCCTTTTCCGCCAGCGGGGCGGATAATGGCATGCTTTTTGCGCTTGCCCTCTGTGCGCTGGGATACTGCGCCGCAGTGCTCCTGAAGGGCACAGTCAGCGCTCTCAATATTCGTATCGGAGAACAGCTTTCCTGGGATATGTGCAATCATCTGCGGGTGAAGCTGTTTGGAAGGATCTTTTCCTATGATCTGCAGTATCATAAAATGTCCGCACAGGGAAGCTTTCTGGAGCGGCTGGAGGGAGATATCGGCCTTTTGTCCGGCTTCTTTTCTTCCATGATGATTGATGTTGCCGGGAGCCTGCTGACGGTGGCGGGAGTTCTCATTGTTTTTTATCTGAGATTTCCTGCCTTTGGATTATTTTTCACAATATTATCCGTGGGAATTCTGCTTCTGTTTCTGAAAACGCAAAAACCGATCGCCCGGCTCTGGAAAGAGGAGCGGGATATGGAAAATGAGCTTCTTGGAGATTTTTCCCAGGATATCGCAGCTTATGAAGATATTGCCGGGCTGAAAAAGCAGAATTTTGTTTTGGACATAATGAAAGAAAAATTTGGAATGCTTGAGAAGCGGTACGAAAAAGCTGCTTTTTGGGGAAATATTCCAGCCACTGCCTTTTACTCCCTTCTCAATATGGCGGAAGGCTTCGTATTTTTTCTGGGGATCTATCTGATCGGGAAGGGACAGTTGACGCTGGGCGGCCTGTATCTCATCTTGAGTTACGCAGAGCTTCTGAACACCCCCTTTTGGTATCTGAAACAGGAATTTGCGGACATGCCTAAGGTGATCGCTGCCCTGCGGCGTATCCGGGAGGTGGCTGGCGGAGAGAAAAAGGGCATGATAGATAAGGCGGATATGCCAACGTCGTTCTCTGCCCACAAGCCGGAGGATAACAGCCTCCGGTTTAAAGGGGTTTCCTTCGGATATCTGCCCGATGCGCCTGTCCTGCATGATGTGAACTTTTTCGTTCCAGGCGGAAGCCACGTGCAGATCGAAGGCCGGACCGGAGGCGGTAAGAGCACCATTCTCCAGCTTGCAGCGGGTTTCTGTTCTCCTAAGAAGGGGACAGTGCGGATCGGGGGAAGAACCATTCCGGAATATGACGAGGAGAGCTTTCGGCATTTTCTGTTCTATATCCTGCAGGCTCCTCCCATTCTGGAGGAAACGGTGAGAAATCAGGTGACCGGTTTTGATTCTCGCTTTGCAGAAGAAGAAATTCGAGATGCGCTGAAAAAGACAGGGCTGGAAGCCTGGGTGGACAGTCTGCCTAAGGGACTGGAGGAGAAGCTGCGGCCTGCGGAAATAACCGCGGATACCGCCCAGCTTCTGGCGTGGACAACGGCTGTTCTGAGAAAGCCGGGAATTCTTCTGGTGGATGAATTTGATGCTCTGATCGGACCCGGAACGCTGTCCGTCATAGACGGACTCCTGGAAAAAGAGTTTGCAAAGACCACCATCCTTCTGGTCACCCACCGAAAAAGAAGCGGAGGAAGGACAGATATGCGGCTGGTGGTGAAAAACGGAAGGGTGTATGAGGCGCTTTCCCAAAGGCAGGCGTGCGATACGCCGCTTCAACAGGAGGACTGACAATGAAAAAAAAGATGCTTTCCGGCAGAGACGCCTGCTTTTTTGGCCTGGTGATCTTAATTGAAATCATAACCTATACAACGAGTTTTCTGATCAGCGGTCTGGCAAAAAAGGACATTTTCAATCTTCTGGAAGGAAAGGAAACCACGCTTGGAATCGCTTCCCCTTTTGCGTTGATCCTGCTGAATACCGCAATTCCTCTCGTTATCAATCTGGTGAAGCAGATCAATGCCGGGCTGAAAGCAAAGGCGGAAAGCCGCATGAGAAAAAATGTAAGGCTGGGACTGCTTTCTCATGTCCTGGATCAGAAACTGACAGATGAAAAAAGCTGGAAATATGGGGAGACGATCAGTCTGTACAGGAACGAATGCGAGGATCTGGTTTCCTGCCGGATGGAATATTACTATCAGCTTCCCCGGCTGACGCTCAGCGCAGCCATTCTCATAGTGATGCTTCAGGTGAATCCGCTGTTTGCCGCCATCAGCCTGATTCCTGCCTTTTTGATCCTGTTTCTGCTCCGGCTTCTGGACAGCCGCATTCTCGCCTGGAGGGAGAAGGCAAGAAGATCTACAGCAGATGTGACGGGATTTCTGGAAAATGTATTTGGACATATGGAATACTTCCGCCTTATAATGGGCAGGGAAAAAATGGAGGAACTGTTTCGGGAAAGATGTAAAGATCGGGCGGACAGAGAAATCAGGGACCGGCTTCTGGACGGCGTATTAAGCGTGATTTCCGAAAACTCTTCCGCCTTCGTGCTTGGAATCGTGCTTCTGACAGCACTGCCGTTATTCCAAAACGGACAGCTCAGCGTGGGTGAGCTTGTGATGTTTGAATATTATTATGCTTTTCTCGCTTCTCTTCCTGATTCTGTGGGACGTCTGATCCGCAGGCACCGGCAGGCGGAGGTTGCAAAGTGGAGGCTGGAGACGGTGCATGGCGGAGGGCCTCTGGAGGAACAAGAGAACCTAACGTATACATCCAGAAGCCTGCGGATCTCTGTGGATGGTCCGCAGGGACGGATTTGCCTGTCCGCCCGGCCGGGAGAATCCGTTTTGATTTCCGGAGGAGGGGAGACGGACAGAAGCCGGATGCTGCAGCGCCTGTTTCAGCTCTGCGCAGATCAGCTTTCCGCAGTTCCAGCCGCATTCGTTCCTGTTTCTCCAGCGCTTTTTCAAATTTCCATACGGGATAATATCTGCTTTGGAGAATCATTTTCCCGGGAAAGGCTGGATCAGGTAATGGAAATGACCGGGCTGAAGGAGGATTTTGAAAAGGACCCGGATGAAATCGGAAGGAATGCGGGAAAAATGGGAGCAGCCCTTTCAGGCGGTCAGAAAAAAAGGATCGGCATCGCGCGGGCGCTTTATATCTGTTTGTCCCGCCGGAACCGCAGCGCTTCTGTCAAAAAGGATAACAGGGAAATGCCGTATCTTCTGTTTATAGACGGTCTTGCGGAAGCGGTGGATGAAAGGACAGGGAATCTTCTGATCTCCCGTATCCTGAACCGTCCTGACAGTATTGTTATCGCGGCATCGGATTCAGAGAAACTGCGCAGATGTATGGCGCATATCCTGGAGGTGAAGAATTGTTGAAGCAGGCACAGGGAGAATGGTTTTTCTGACTAAAAATCCAAGTGAGAATTTGGGCAGAATGGAGAAATGAAAAAAGCTTTGCCGGATTCATTGACTTTTCCCTGCAGTATGCTAAACTTACGCATGTAAACGATTACAAAGAGCGGAAAGAAGGGGGAATATGGCAACAATCAAGCAGGTCGCGGCAGCAGCGGGCGTATCGGTGGCAACGGTGTCCCGGTATTTTAACACGCCGGAGCAGCTGTCTGAGCAGACCCGGGAAAGGGTGCGCCGGGCTGTGGAGCAGCTGACGTATTATCCAAGCGCCCTGGGGCGCAACCTGCGTACCAGTCAGACCAGAAAGATCCTGGTCATCCTGCCGACAATTTCCAATCCCTTTTATTCACGCATTATTACCGGTATGGAGGAGGTGGCGGAAAAAAACGGCTATTCGGTTCTGACCTGCACCACAGGAGGGAACCCTGAGTCAGAAAAGAATAAGCTGAAAATGCTGTATGACCGGTTTGTGGACGGCGCTGTTTTTTTCAGCACCAGCCTTTCCAGAAGACAGTTTGACCGGCTGGCTTTGGAATATCCGGTAGTGCAGTGCTGCGAGTACCAGGAGGGTTCGGCGGCGGGAGCGGTTTCCATTGATAATGAGCAGGCGGCCTATGAAGCGGTTAGGTATCTGCTGGAGCTTGGCCATAGACGGGTGGCGCTCGTGAACAGTAACAACCGGTTTGAATCCAGTATTCTGCGGGAGAAGGGTTATCGGCGGGCGTTGAAGGAATATGGACTCTCTGTCCGGGAGGAATACATCAGGCGCGGGACCTATGGTTTTCATAACGGAGAGGAGTCCCTGCATCATTTTCTGTCTCTGAAAGAGCCTCCTACGGCTGTGTTTACCGTAGCGGATTCCATTGCCGTCGGCGTAATACACGCTGCGCTGGAGCAGGGGCTTCAGGTGGGGAAGGCTTATTCCGTTATCGGTTTTGATGATACCTCCCTGGCTAGGATGTACCGGCCGGGGATCACTTCGGTGGCTCAACCACGAAAAGAGCTGGGGGAGGCGGCGGCGCGTCTTCTGCTCAGGCGGTTTCAGGCGTCTCCTAAAAGCGGAGAGCTGATTTTTCTCCCCCACCGTCTTGTGATACGGGAATCTACGGAAGGATAACTTCCGTATGGTATAAATTATGTAAAAAAGAAGGGAGCAACAAAAATGGGAAAATTAAGAGTAGGCATCATCGGATGCGGAGGGATTGCCAACGGAAAGCATATGCCTGCGCTGTCCCGCAACGATGAAGTGGAAATGGTCGCTTTCTGCGACATCATCGAGGAGCGGGCGGTCAAAGCCAAAGAGGAGTACGGCACTCCGGACAGCAAGGTTTATACCGATTATAAGGAGCTGTTAAAAGATGAGTCCATCGACAACGTCCATGTGCTCACGCCCAACAGGGAACACAGCTTTATCACGATCGAAGCTCTGCACGCCGGAAAAAACGTGATGTGCGAAAAGCCGATGGCCAAAACATATGCGGAAGCAAAGGCTATGACAGAGGCCGCCAGAGAAACCGGAAAGGTCCTCACCATCGGTTATCAGAATCGTTACCGCGCTGACAGTCTTTATCTGAAGGAAGTGTGCAAAAACGGAGAGCTTGGGGATATTTATTATGCGAAGGCCCACGCGATCCGGCGCAGAGCGGTTCCCACCTGGGGAGTATTCCTGAACGAAGAAGAGCAGGGCGGCGGTCCGCTCATCGACATCGGTACCCATGCGCTGGACCTGACTCTGTGGATGATGGACAATTACGAGCCTAAAATGGTTGTGGGCAATACCTTTAAAAAGCTGGGAAGTCAGAGAAATACCGGCAACGCCTGGGGAGATTGGGACCCTGAGAAATTCACCGTTGAGGATGCCGCCATGGGCTATATCGTCATGAAAAACGGAGCGGTGATCACTCTGGAATCCAGCTGGGCTCTTAACTCCCTGGATGTGCGGGAGGCTCAGACTACCCTCTGCGGCACCAAGGCAGGCGCGGATATGGCGGACGGACTGCGGATCAACGGAGTGAAGCACGGCCGGCAGTATGTGGAAAAGCCTTCCTTTGAGGCAGGCGGCGTAGCCTTCTTCTCAGGCGGCGGAACCAGGCCGGAAGATCTGGAGCTTCAGACCTTTATTAACGCGATAAAGACCGGCTCGGAGCTGACGGTAAAGCCTGAGCAGGCAATGGTGGTCACCCAGATCCTGGAAGCCATTTATGAGTCCGATAAAACCGGAAAGCCGGTCTTCTTTGACTGAAAGGGAGGGATGAGAAGATGAAACTGCCTGTTGCGGTACAGCTTTATTCTCTGCGGCATGAGATGGAGCATGATTTTGTAGGAATCCTGGAAAAGGTAGCTGAGCTCGGACTGGATGGCGTGGAGTTTGCAGGCTTTGGCGGGCTTTCTGCCGAAGAGCTGAAAGGCCATCTGGACCGTCTGGGACTGGTGCCGGTGTCCACCCATACCGGCTGGAAGGATTTGGTCGAACGCTATGACGAGACCATCGCCTATCACCGGACGATCGGCTGCAAAAATATCGTCATTCCCGGCTACGGATTTCCCGATGAGGAAGCCTATGCCACAGCCGTTAAGATTTTCAACGAAATCGGCAGAAAATTGAAAGCGGATGGTTTTTCCTTCTATTATCATAACCATGGCCATGAATTTACCGCCAAGATACATGGTAAGTATATTATGGAAGGGCTTTTGGAAGATTGCAGGGAGGTGGATCTCCTGCCTGAGATTGACACTTACTGGGCACATGAGGCCGGTATAGATCCCGCAGCTTTCATCCGCGCTCATAAGCCTCCTCTCATTCACCTGAAGGATGGCAACGGTGGAAACGATCTGACCGCCATTGGAGAAGGAAAAAATACCATTACAGAGATTCTGGATGCGGCGGTGGAGACAGGCGTCCAGTGGGTGATCATAGAAAATGACGACCCCAAACCGGATGGTATCACCGACCTTGCCAGGAGCATGGAGAACTTAAAAAATAAATTCCATTTCAACTGAGAACAGTTGAAATCATTGACAATCTTTCTTTATCGTGGTAAAGTTTTGCTAAACCAGTGAGGAAGAGCAAGTAACTTCAGCAGGAGCTTTCCAGAGAGCTGCAGGCGGTGGGATTGCAGTATGTAAAACTGAAGTGAATGGGCTTCTGAGGGCGAGTTGAAAGGACAGTAGACGAGCCGGAGAGCAGACTCCGTTACCAAAGAAAGCATATGTCGGTATGCATGAGAGGATGTATCAAAAACAAAAGGAACGATACATCAAGCCGGGTGGCACCGCAGGAGTTTTGGTGGATAACAGCTCCTGTCCCTGCAGATTGATCTTGTGGGGACAGGGGCTTTTTTTGTTCGATAAAAAGGCATGGAAGGCGCGGCGCAGAACGCGGCATCCGTCATGCAGCTTGATCAGAGAGGAGAAATGTATCATGAGACTGGAAAACTATGAAGTTCATCTGCCAAACTATTCCATTGGGGATCAGATTTACGACAAGATCGGGCCGGTATGCGAATCCTATGGGAAAAAGGTTCTAGTGATCGGAGGAAGAAAGGCGCTTGCCGCCGCTTATGACAAGATCAAAGCCTATACGGAACGGACACAGCTTACGATCATCGGGAAGGAAATCTATGGAGAAAACTGCACTTATGAAACGGTGGAAAAACTGCGCGCGCTGCCGCTGTACAGGGAAGCTGACATGGTGTTCGGCGTGGGAGGCGGCAAGGCGCTGGATACGGTAAAGTGCCTGTGCATCACGGATGACAAGCCCGTTTTTGCCTTTCCCACCATCGCCTCCAACTGCTCCGCCTGCACGTCGGTTTCTATTATGTACAATGAGGACGGGACCTTCCTGCATCCGCACTTTTTCGTCAGGCCAGTCATGCACTCTTTTATCGATACAGAGATCATCGCTAAGGCTCCCAGCCGCTATATGTGGGCAGGAATCGGCGATACCTATGCCAAATATTATGAGGCGACGATCTCTTCCAGAGGGGAGAGGCTGGAGCATTTCACGGCGCTGGGCGTGGCTGTCAGCCGGATGTGCCGGGATCCGCTGATCGACTATGGACCTAAGGCTCTGGAGGACCATAAAAAGGGACTCTGCACCTATGAGGTGGAGCAGGTCGTCCTTGCCATCATCGTGACGACGGGCATCGCCTCCATTTTCCTGACCAAGGATTTCACCCCGGATTATAACAGCGGGCTGGCACATGCGGTTTTCTATGCGCTGACCGTTTATCCGGTCATTGAGGAAAAGCACCTGCACGGCGAAGTGGTGGCCTTCGGCGTCCTTCTGGCGCTTCTTGTGGATCAGCAGTATGAGGAATTTGAAAAGATCTATGCGCTGAACAGAGCCGTTGCCTTACCTACATCCCTGCAGGAGATCGAGATCACACAGGAACAGTGGGAGGAATGCATCAGCCGTATCCCGGATATGTCGGACCTGACGCATTATCCTTATAAGGTGACGAAGGAGATGCTGGAAAAGGCCATGGAACTGCTGAAGGAAAGGACCAAAAAAGATGAATGAAAAGAAAAACAGATCGGGAACCATTCTTCTTGGTGTGGCATTTGTATGGTTTACCACCCATTTCGGCGGCGGATTTGCTTCCGGTGCACAGATCTACAGCTACTATGTAAGATATGGGATCTGGTGCCTGATCATGCCGGCGCTCGCCATGCTTTACAATACGGTGTTCTTTGCCTACAGCCTCCGGTTTGCCAGAAAGCATGAGGTCTACGACTACCGTTCCTATAACAATGCTTTTTACGGGAAATTTGCGCCGGTTTTTTCCAACCTCTTTGAGGTGCTCTATATCTGTGTGATGTGCGTGGCCCCGGCGGTCGCGTTCGCCACGGGAGGCGCGACGCTTGCCGCCCTTACGGGGCTTCCATACCTGCTGTGCACCTTCCTGATCGGGATTTTTATTTTTATCGTTGCCATATTCGGCACGGACCTGGTGCGCAGGGTGGCGTCGGTCCTGTCCGTCTGCATCATTGTCGGACTGCTGATCGTCTATATTCCTAATATCATCGCCGGCTTCCCTCAGATCACTGCGGCGGCGCAGAGTATGACGGATCAGCATCTGCCCTTTGGAGACGCCCTGTATTCCGCATTTTTGTACGGGACCTTCCAGCTATCCAATATTGCGGTATTCGTCCAGCACGCGAAATCCTTTGAAAAGCCGGATGACGCGGCAAAAAGCATGGCTCTGGGATTCGTCGTCAATACCTTAATGATGGTCATGGTGGTGCTCGGCCTGATGACCATTTACACGGATCCCGAAGCTGCAGAGCAGAGCATTCCAACCCTGTTCATGGTGCAGAACGGCGTTGGCGCTTCTTTCATGACCCCTCTGATCTCTCTTCTGATCATCCTGGGCGCGGTGTCCACAGCGGTCAATATGGTGGCGGCTATGGTGAAACGGATCTGCAAGGAAACGAAAGAGCTCCAGGCGGGCCAAAAGGAGAAACGGCGTTTCCAGGTGACCGGAAAGGAGATCGCGGCAGCACTTCTGTGCTGTCTGGCGGATTTTGGGATTGCCCAGTTCGGGCTTCTGACGCTGATCCAGAAAGCTTACAGCATGATCGCCTATCTGGCGATCCCTGTGATCCTGATCCCCTATCTCATCCATATGATCGCAACCAGGTTCGATACCAGGACAAGACGGCAGGATGCCGGGCAGAATGCCGGGAACAGGTCCGGGAAATAATGACAGTTTTCCCCAAAGGAAAGGATGAATAATATGGCTCAGAATGTAACACGGCTGGACCGGCTGTATCAGAGCATGATCGAATATTTTGCAGATGACCCGAAAAGGATCCAGCATTTTGTCAAGGTAAACAGCTTTGCGGGACTGATCGGCCGCATGGAATCCATGCCGGAGGAACAGCTTACCGTCTTGGAAGCAGCCGCCTATGTGCATGATATCGGCATTAAGCCCGCAGAACGCATATACGGTGAATGCGGCGGAAAATATCAGGAAATGCTGGGCCCGGAACCCGCCGCCGCCATGCTGGAGCAATGCGGATTTCCACAGGAGCAGATCGACCGGATCACCTTTCTGGTGGGACACCACCACACCTACACGAACATTGACGGGCTGGATCATCAGATCCTGGTGGAAGCCGATTTCCTGGTCAATCTCTATGAAGACGGACTTTCTGAGGATGCGGTGCGCCATGCGTATGAGAAGATATTCCGGACAGAATCCGGGAAACGTATCTGCAGGATGATGTTTGGGATCATGGAAGAATAGAGATGTATATTGGGAAAAAGAGGGAGAGAATATGGAAAACTCATTTATCATCAGAAAACTGTCTCCTGAACTGGCGGAAGATTACTTTCATTTTTTGATCACCTGGCCTTTTTCGGATAATTTGCCTATGCAGCCATGCTGCTGAAAATTGTATGCTGATTTAAAGGGACGACTCGTGAAATGGCAGAACAGCCCGGGTGGAGATTGGGTAAAGTAAAATATCATATTACAAAGTTGAAGAAGAACCATCTGCTGGAGCGTGTTGGCAGCAGTCAGAAAGGCCGGTGGAATGTTCTTGTTGATTCGGATAGTATTTTTGATAAAAATAAATTAGCACTCACCTCTTGACAGTGCTAACAATAAGTGCTATAAATATTACAGAACAAAAGAGGAGCCGGAAAATGCTGGAATCCCAAATCATATAGCAGAAGATCAGGAGGAAGAGATTATGTTGATCAGGAATAATTTGTTTGATGACTTTTTTGGAGATATGTTTGACGATCCGTTCTTTAAGAGAGGATATGTTCCGCAGAATCAGTATATGAAGACAGATATCCGTGAAAGAGACGGTCAGTATCTGCTGGAGATCGAGGTTCCCGGTTATACCAGGGAGGATGTGAAGGCGGAGCTGAAGGACGGCTACCTGACCATCACCGCAGAGAAGAAGGAGCCTGTGGAGAAAGCGGATGAGCGGACCAGATACGTCAGAAAGGAAAGATATTACGGCACCATGAAGAGAACCTTCTATGTGGGCGAGGATGTTACAGAGAATGATATCCACGCCGCGTTCAAAGATGGTATTCTGAAGGTGATCATCGAGAAGCCTCAGCCTAAGAAGATCGAGGAGAGCAAGACCATCATCCCGATCGAAGGCTGACCAACATCCGTCAGGGATTTGATTTCATAGATACGTCAGAGAAAGCACAGGGGAAGATACCTGTGGCAAGTGGTTCCGCCCGGCAGGCCGAAAGGCTGCCGGGCGTTTCTACGTGTCCGGGAATCTGTTCTCGGACGGAATCTGTCCTCGGACAATCCCTGCTCTCAGACGATTTCTGCCCTCAGACAGGCTCAAACCCCTCAAAGATGAACAGCTTAAAATCCTTCCTGCAGGCGTCCAGCTCCTGCTGGGAGCGGATAGTCCAGGCAACGGGAAGGGCGTGGTACAGGTCACAGCAGATCCGGCGGGAGAGATCATCCCGGTATTTCCAGTTATAGGCGATGAAATCCGGTCTGGAAGCGATGTTCGTCAGCATTTTCCCCAGGAGAAAATAGGGCAGGCTGTGATTCCTGTTTTCCTTATTAAAGTTGGTGCAGAGCTGTCCGCGGAAAACGTCGGGCCGGTGTTTCCGATACCACATCAGCGCGCAGGGATGGAAGGATTCGATACAGTAGGCCCCTTTGTAGTCCTTCAGCAGATCGTTTGCAGCCATCGGAATGCGGGCATCCCATTTTTCCATTTTGATCTCTACGATCAGAGGGACCTGACCGTTTACCATGTCAAGAAATTCCCGGAAGGTGGGGATCCGCTCCTGCGTCCCTCCCAGAGAAAGCGACTGCAGTTCCTCAAGAGTCAGCTCACAGACCCGTTTGTCGACGCCGCACATCCGTGTCAGCGTATTGTCATGGAAGACGACGGGAATACCGTCCGCGGAAAGCTGCACGTCAAGCTCGATCCCGTATCCCTTTTCCACAGCTCGCCGGAATGCTTTCATGGAATTTTCCGGGACTCCATGTTTCAGGTCATGGAATCCCCTGTGGGCGTAGAAATGGCCCATGAGCGCGCTGCAGTCCGGGCTGTGGAATCTTGGAATGAGCAACAGGAGATACAGGGCGGCCAGCAGGACCGCTATGGTGACGATCAGTATAAAGATCAGTATCGGTAAGCGCATTGATGCCATGATATTCATTTATTTTCTTCCTGTTCCAGTTCGTCCAGGAAAGGAACGTCCTCCGTAAAGGTCTCCTGTCCGAGTTCATCGATGGTGGTTTTTCCGGCTCTGCCGTACTGATAGAGCTGATCCAGAAATTCTATGGCGGCCCGGATCTTCGTGCGAAGCAGGTAGCCGCCGGACTGGGTGGCCTCCGTCAGGGATTCGGGAGACACCTCCGGCGTCCACTCGTATGCTCTGCCGTGAAATTCCTGTATTTTGTAAAGGACGCCATTGATCTCATCTCTGGTCAGCGGCAGGAGCTGAGGGGCCTTTATCAGAAGGTCCAGTACAGACTTTGCGGGTTCCTGCGCGTCCGGATAGATGGCTGCCAGGTTTTCGTATTCATGCTTTCCTTCGATTACGTCCTCCGTATAGGAGGCGCTGAGCGCAAACAGAGTAAAAGTGGATTCCAGTTCCTTCTCCGGGAACAGAAAATGCGCCATGTTGCGGTAGGCATTCAGCCGCGCCTTCTTTCCGAGCCTTCCCATCAGTTCCGTTTCGTCGATGAGGATCACCCATCCGTGGTATCCCATCCGGGTAAAGAGATGGCTCATGAATGAGAAATAATCCATGCAGTATTTCGTCTTCGTGAAATTCACATTATACTTTACCGTCTGATTGAAAATGCGTTTATATATTTTTTTCAGAGGCGCGTTGGAGATAAAATCTCCTTCCAGATCCGACTGAAGAAGAAACTTTTCATCGGAATCCTCTGTGTTCAGATAGGAACGGAACAGATAATACAGCTTATCGGTTTCCAGCTGTTTTGCGGCATAGAGCAGCATCTCATTGGCGATCGGACTGTTCGCGGATATTTTTTCCAGTTCCTGCATGAATCCCGGCTGCTGGCGTCTGGGGAGGTAAGTATTTCGGATGATCTTCTGGTAGACCAGATACAGCTTGTCCATGGGTGTTTCCTTGCTCAGAGAGATGAAGGAAACCACCATGTTGTTGGAATGGGCGAGATTGAACACGGTATTGAGCAGATGGGTTTTCCCCTCTCCGTATTTCCCGCTTATGACCATGCCGCCTGACTTTTCCTGTTCTGCCGCCATGTCCAGCCTGTCTGAAATTTCCTTCATGATCCTGGGGCGGGCATCTGAAAAATATCTTCCCACAGCCCGGGAAGGGATGCCGGAGCGCAGCGCTTCCACAATATGTCTTGCTTCAAAATCATACATCGTCTTTCACCTCCTGCATGGCTGTCCGGATCAGCTGCGGGATGCCGACAGCGCCGGTGCGCGCCTGCCGCACGATCTCTTCTGCCCTGGCCAGATCGAGCGGCGCGATGTCCTTCTGGCGTCCCGCCAGATTTTCCGATATGGAAACGATCACCTCCGGCGTGTACTCCTGCGCCGCCAGGCGGTCCATATCCACCATGTCGGCAAAACGGTTGAAACGTTCCCCTACGATTTCGTTCTGGATCCTCATCCACAGGGCCTGATAGGATTTCAGGCCGGCATTTTCATCATCGATCAGCGCCCGGTCAAAAGCGTATACGAACATGATGTTCCGCATGCTGTCTATGTCGTCGATGAGCTGGCGGATACTCTCATAGGTATCCTCCCGTTTCATTTTCGTATAATGGATCGGCTCCAGGCTGGAACGGCTTATGAGGAGCTCCAGATCGTCCACCGTGATGAACAGGCCGGAATGTCCGCCGATCCGGATGATCTCCGCCAGAGAGCGGAGCATATGCCTGGCATTGTATTTGGTGATCCGGCTGGGATAAAAGCCCATCGCCCTCAGCTGTGAGAGCTTGACGGTCCGGTCTCCCTCCAGCCAGGAAAGGAGCAGTTGCCGGTTTTGTTCCTCCAGAACCGGATAGCCCAGGATGCTTCCGGTGAGCATGCTGCAGGCCAGGGCAAAATTGTTGTCCAGCAGCGGATTGTCCAGAAAGATCTGCTTCAGCTGCATCCGGATCTCCCTCTTGGTCAGCGCGTCTCCCATCCCGTTTTGGGAAAGATAGTCGATAAATCGCATGCCCTCGGGAATCTCTCTGTGATCGAAGCCCATTTCCGCGATCAGATGGCGGCTGGCAGCCACGAGACAGTCCATGATATCGCACTGGCGGAAAATCTCAAAGTATATTTCGCTGAAATCATGCATCCAGACATCCCGCGCGGAAAACCGTGCGATCTTATAGTCGTGTTTGTGCGCCAGCGCGGCCATCTGCTGAAGGAACCAGGTCTTGCCGCTTCCCTTCCGTCCCGTTACAAATTTTATCTTGCTGCCGCCGTCCCTGATATACTCCATGAGATATTTTTCCTCCCAGAAATCTGTCAGGAACCGGACGCCGCGGCCGGATTCTTCCGGAAATTCCGTTTCCGCCTCTTCCGCAGGCGGCATGACGGCATTTTCAGCGTATTCTGTCATCGCTCTCTCCTTTGTCTTCATTCATAAAAACGAATCGTTGCGAGGAACTGTTCCTTTCCGTCCTTATCCAGGATACGGATAGCCCGGTTGTTGTTTCTGCTGGGCCCGAACTGGAATTTCCTCCCGCTTTTGGTCTCCTCCGTATCGGAATCATACAGCCTGGCGAGGTCAAAGGCAAAGCTCTGCTGGTCATAATCCCTTCTGAAGCGGCTCATGGGCGCGAGGAACTTATACAGGCTGTTCAGATAAATATCGGCACCGGGCTGCTTCTTCAGCTTCAGGACGGCCAGATCATAGGCGTCGGAAAGCTCGCTGACAAAGGTCACCGCATTGAAGTTGGCCTTATTGAGCCGATCCTGTCCGGCCTTTACCTGATCTACAAAGCTCCTGGGACGCATACACTGGACCTTTTTGCGGTCCAGGTAAATATCCTGATTTTCCGTGTCCAGCCTGACCCTGTAGGGAAACATCTCATACACCGGAAATTCTCCCCGCACATCCACGCCCTTTTCTTCGCAGGCGGCGAGCATCTGCTGCGCGAAGTCGCCATTTTCAAAATATGTTTTAGAGTCAAAAGCCGCGGCGGTTTCCTGCATCTCCTCAAGCGTGCGGGACATGGCCGAAGCAACTTCCGCCATGGCGCTTAAGTCGCGGATAAGGCTTTTGAGATCGCCGTTTTCCCGTTCCCTGCCGACCGCTTTGAAGAGCTTCTGGAGCGACGCCAGATTATCTTTTAACGCTTTTTCTCCGGGCTGCAGGTCCTCATAAAGATTCTCATAATTCATGTTTACCTTCCTGTTCTGTCCGCTTCGTCGGACCGCGCGATTTGGCCGCCAGAGCCGGCGGCAGCTACAAAAAGTATAGCGGAAATATCGAAAGGTTTC
The DNA here is from genome assembly GCA_019118445.1 of Candidatus Eisenbergiella merdipullorum. Taxonomy (GTDB): domain Bacteria; phylum Bacillota; class Clostridia; order Lachnospirales; family Lachnospiraceae; genus Eisenbergiella; species Eisenbergiella merdipullorum. Next base: position 38,068 of record DWYY01000061.1, read on the forward strand.
AACAGAATGTTCCTTAAATATGGAAAATATGCTAGAATTTCAAAAAAGAGCCGATGTGGGAGGAGGAAGATGGAAAATGGATCTCTATCCCTGGCAGGAGGATTGTCTGAAACGGTGGTTCGGCAACCATGGAAGGGGAATCGTTCAGGCGGCTACGGGAGCGGGAAAAACCCGGCTTGCTCTCGCCGCGGCGTACCGTCTGCAGAAGAAACTGCAATACAGACTGAAAGTGAAGATTGTAGTCCCCACCGGCGCTCTGATGCGGCAGTGGAACCGGTCGCTGCGGGAATTCTCTGCGGCCGCGGATGGAGCCGGTTCCGACCCTGCCGACTGGCAGCGGGAGATCGGCATGCGGGGAAGCGGATTTAAATCCGATCCTGACCGGAGATATATGATCTATGTGATCAATTCCGCACGGTATGAGCTCGCGCGGCAGATACTGGCCGATCTCAGGAACGGGGATGCTGTGCTCCTGATCGCGGATGAATGTCATCGCTACGAAAGCGGGCAGAACCGGCTGATCTTTGAGTTCCTTCCCTATATAGAAGCATATCGGGAGCGCTTTTTTTCTCTGGGCCTGACCGCTACGCTGCCCTCCGGTCAGGCGTACAGCTATCTTGCGTCTGTTCTCGGCCGGAAGATATACAGTTATGGGATGTCCCGCGCTGCTTCCCTGCAAAGCGTCTGTCCATATGATGTGTTTCATGTCGCGCTTTCCTTTCAGGAGGAGGAATCCGCCGAATACAGGGAGATAACCGACCGGATGAGCGTTTTATATCGCAGGCTCCTGCGGTATGTTCCGGTTCTCCGGAACATGGGACAGAAGGAGCGCTTTGAACTTCTCCGCGCGCTGGCTGCGGACAGGGAACCGCTGATCGCGGATGCCGCTTCTCAATATATCAGGCTTTCGTTTAAAAGAAAGAGCCTGGTCTGCCTGGCGTCTGCCAGGATTGAATGTGCCTGCGAACTGGTAAAGCTGCTGCCTTTCCATGAAAAGATCCTCATTTTCGGGGAGCGGGTCAGCCAGGCGGATGAGCTGTACAGACTTCTGGAAAAATGGGAACCGGGAAGGATCGGCCGTTATCACTCTCAGATGGGCCGGCAGGCCAACCGGAGCGCGCTGGAGAGATTTTCGACCGGTGAGATCCGCATCCTGATCGCCTGCAAGGCTCTGGATGAAGGACTGGATGTGCCGGATGCTTCCATCGGGATCATTCTTTCGGGAACCTCTGTCCAAAGGCAGCGCATTCAGAGACTCGGACGGATCCTCCGGAAAAGCGAAGGAAAGGACAGAGCGTCCCTTTATTATCTGCACATGGCGGACACGGCGGAGGACGTCTGCTTCCTGCCGGATTCCGGGGAAGGCCATGTGACGGAGCTGGAATATCTTTCGGGCGTGCGGCGGTTCCTGAATCCGCCCTATGACGAAGCTGCCGCGGAGATGCTGGACAGCATGCAGAAAAAGGGCCTGCGGCAGGAAAAGACCGGGGAACTGAAACGCTGCCTGCGCCTTGGCAGCGTCCGCGCCGACTGGCTTAGGGAACTGGGAGAGATTGACGAAAAGCTGCGCAGGGCGCGGCATAACAGCGAAAAAAATTACTGGCTCTGCATGAAAGGACTCGCGGGCGGAAGGAAATGAACTCCTTCCGCTTTGTTTTATCCTTTTAAAGGTGCTTTAGACGTCCTGTTTTTTATCCCTTATCTTACAAAACAGGATTGCCACCGCCGTGCTGAACGCCGTCGCAAGGATGCCCGGCGCGATCACGGCGGTGGGGCTGGCGCTGCCGTACTGGCTGCGGTAGGCGATGACGGACACGGGGATGAGCTGCAGGGAAGAGATGTTGATGATCAGAAAGGTGCACATCTCGTTGCTGGCAGAACGCTCCCCTTTTTTGGAAAGATAGGCGGGATTTCCGCGTTCTTCTTCCAGCCGGGCCAGCTCCTCCATGGCTTTCAGCCCGGCTGGGGTACATGCCCAGCCCAGCCCCAGGATGTTGGCGATAAGGTTTGTGGAAATATACTGTCTGGCTGGATGATCTTTGGGGATACGGGGGAATAGGAAAGTGACAAAGGGCTGGATCCCTTTGGTCATGGACCGGATCAGGCCGGATTTGGAGGCAATCTCCATCAGGCCCACCCAGAGGCCCATGACGCCGATCATAGTAATGCATAGCTGTACCGCTTCCCCGGCCGCGTCCAGCGCGCCGTTTGCGACCGCTTCCATATTTCCCGTGAGGGCCCCGTAGATGATGCCGATGGCGATCATGACGGCCCAGATGTAATTCAGCATGAAAACCTCTTTGCTTCCTCTTTTTCTTTATCCTATGCGTCCTGCAGAGGCAAAAGAACCGGAGGAATGAGACGGCGCGGGGGTTCATACATATAGAATGAATGTGCGCGTATGTGGGAGAGGGAAAGCAGAATGGGAAATGCTCTTGCTAATCTGTCAAATATCATCATTCCGGCGCTGATCTTTTATGTGGTGGGCTATGGGATGATCCATCATACGAATGTTTATGAGGATTTCATCAAGGGGGCAAAGGACGGATTTCATACGGTTATCGATATTATGCCCACGCTGATCGGCCTGATGATGGCTGTCGGGATCCTGCGTTCTTCCGGGTTCCTGGAATTCTTAGGCAGCCTTATCGGTACGCTGACGGAGTCCCTGGGGCTTCCTGCCCCTGTGGTGCCGGTGATCATTGTCAAACTTTTTTCCTCTTCGGCAGCGACAGGGCTGGTGCTGGATATTTTTAAAAATTATGGGACGGATTCCAGGATCGGCATGATGACCTCTATCCTGATGAGCTGTACGGAGACCTGTTTTTATACCATGAGCGTCTATTATATGACGGCAAAGGTGACAAAAACCCGGTATACGCTGGCAGGGGCTCTTCTGGCGACAGCCGCCGGGGTAGCTGCCAGCGTCCTGCTGACGGGACTGTTTGCGCCTGCAGGCTGAGAGGTTCACATCGGCGGGCTGAGAGGTTTGCATCGGCGGGCCGGGAGGCAGGATGAGAAGGGAGAGCATGGGATACCTTTCTCTGTGAAAAAGAGCGAAGTAGAAAAGTTCAAAAATAAATTGAACTTTGTATCCGCGGGTGATATAATTCTGATCAGAAAAGTGAACTTTGCAAAAAGAATCTCTCACTAATATTGAACTTTTCGTCAAAACTGAACTTTTGTATAAAAAAGAACTTCCGGAGGATAACAGATGACAAAAGAAACCTTTGCGGACAGGCTGAAATGCGCCATGGAGAGAACGGGCAGAAAACAGGTGGATCTGATCCGCATGGCCGGGGAACGAGGCGTGAAGCTGGGAAAGAGCCAGATGAGCCAGTATGTGAGCGGAAAAACGATCCCACGCCCCGATATGCTCCGTTTTCTGGCGGAAGCGCTGGAAACGGACGAGGAATGGCTTGGCGGAAATGAAAGCGTCGGGACCGGACAGGAGGAAAGCAGGACGCAGGGAGGAAAAAGCATGCGGGAATTTCAAAAATCAACGAAACTGGACAATGTATTATATGATGTCAGAGGGCCGGTGGTGGACGAAGCCTCCAGAATGGAGGAAGCAGGGATGCAGATCCTGAAGCTGAACATCGGAAATCCTGCGCCGTTTGGTTTCCGGACGCCGGATGAGGTAATCTATGATATGCGTCAGCAGCTGACCGAGTGCGAAGGGTATTCCTCCGCCAACGGCCTGTTTTCCGCCAGAAAGGCGATCATGCAGTATGCGCAGCTCAAAGGGATCCCGAACGTTTCCATAGAGGACATTTATACGGGAAACGGCGTCAGCGAGCTGATCAACCTGAGCATGTCAGCCCTTCTGAACGATGGAGATGAGATACTGATCCCGTCTCCGGATTATCCCCTGTGGACTGCCTGTGCCACGCTGGCAGGCGGAAAGGCAGTCCATTATATCTGCGATGAACAGGCGGAATGGTATCCGGATATCGAGGACATGAAGAAAAAGATCACGGACCGGACCAAGGCGATCGTCATCATCAATCCGAACAATCCCACCGGCGCTCTGTATCCGCAGGAGATTCTGCAGCAGATCGTGGATATCGCAAGGGAACATCAGCTCATCCTTTTTTCGGACGAGATCTATGACCGTCTGGTGATGGATGGGAAGGAGCATGTTTCCATCGCCTCTCTGGCGCCCGATCTGTTCTGTGTCACCTTCAGCGGTCTGTCGAAATCCCACATGATCGCCGGATTCCGCATCGGCTGGATGGTATTAAGCGGCAACAAGCAGATCGCCAGGGACTATATAGAAGGGATCAAGATGCTTTCCAACATGCGGCTCTGTTCCAATGTGCCCGCGCAGTCCATCGTGCAGACGGCGCTGGGAGGACATCAGAGCGTGAAAGATTACCTGGTTCCGGGCGGAAGGATTTATGACCAGAGAGAATTTATCTATAAGGCGCTCACGGATATTCCGGGGATCAGCGCGGTGAAGCCCAAAGCCGCTTTTTACCTGTTCCCCAAAATTGATGTGAAGAAGTTCCATATCACGGATGATGAAAAATTCGCCCTGGATCTGCTCAGGGATAAAAAGATCCTTCTGATCCACGGGGGCGGCTTCAACTGGAAGCAGCCGGACCACTTCAGAGTGGTCTATCTGCCCCGCGTGGAAGTGCTGAAGGAAGCGGCAAAGAGCATGGCAGACTTTTTCAGCTATTATCATCAGTAAATGAGGTCAGCCAAATTTCTGAATGTAGCTCATGACCAGGATGAACAGAACAATCAGGGGCAGGACGTAGCTGACATACAGGCGTGACCACTTGGGGAATTTCAGCCCGCTTCCGGCGTCCGCCTCCTGAATGAAATTCTTCCAGCCCCAGCCGTAGCGGCTTGTGCAGAAAAGCAGGTAGCCTACGCTGCCAAGCGGCAGCAGGTTGTTGGAGACGATGAAGTCTTCCAGATCCTGGATCGTGGTGCCCTCTCCCAGCGGAGCGAATCCGCTCCACACGCTGAAGCCCAGGACGCAGGGAAGGGAAAGGATCAGGATCAGCACCAGGTTGACCAGGGTGGATTTTTTCCTCGTCCAGCCGAACAGGTCGATGCCGAAGCTGATGATATTCTCAAATACGGCAATGACGGTGGACAGGGCGGCGAAGCTCATGAACAGGAAAAAGAGCGCGCCGAAGATCCGTCCTCCTGCCATCTGGTTGAAGATGTTGGGCAGGGTGACGAACACCAGGCCAGGCCCTTCGCCGGGATTGACATTAAAGGCAAAGCAGGCGGGGAAGATCACCAGGCCGGACAGCAGGGCTACCGTGGTATCCAGGCAGCAGATGCGCACGGATTCCCCGGTGAGGGCGTGATCCCTGGAAATGTAGCTTCCGAAGATCGCCATCGCACCGATGCCAAGGCTGAGGGTGAAGAAGGACTGGCCCATGGCAGCATAGATCACTTCAAACCAGCCGTATTCTTCGATTTTACCGAAATCGGGAACCAGATAGAAGCGGATCCCTTCTCCGGCGCCCGGCAGAGTGACACTGCGGATGCACAGAAGGATGAGGATGAAAAACAGCGCGACCATCATGACCTTGGTGATCCGTTCTACGCCGTTCTGCAGGCCCATGCCGCAGATGCCGAAGCAGGCAAGAACAACAACAGCCATCCAGAACACCATGGGGCCAGGCTGTGCCAGCATCTCATTAAAGACACCGCCCACCTCGTCAGGCGTCAGGCCGGTGAATTCTCCCCGGAGCATTTTCACGATATAGGCGAGCATCCAGCCGGCAACCGTGGTGTAGAACATCATGAGCAGGTAGTTGCCTGCCATGGCAGGATAGGAAAGCAGGTGCCATTTCGTGTTTTTCGGCTCCAGCACATGAAAGCTTCTTGCCGCAGATCTGCGGCTGGCGCGTCCCACGGAAAACTCCATGACCATGATGGGCAGTCCCAGGATGACAAGTGAGATCAGATAGATGACCACGAAGGCGGCGCCCCCGTATTTCCCCGTGATGTAGGGAAAGCGCCACACATTTCCCAGTCCGATGGCACAGCCGGCTGAGATCAGGATGAAGCCCAGCCGGGACGAAAAGGTTTCTCTTTTTTCCATTGGAATAATTCCCCCTCTTTTGACAGTTTTGGACGGCGTACTGCCGTCCCTTTTTTGGCAGCGGGCATATGCGAAACCGGTAAGAATATGCCGTCTGCTGCCGGTCTGTATCCAGTTTATAAAAATTGGAGATATAAGTCAATATGTATGGACCTGAGAAGCTTAGAAAAGACGGGATAGATCCTCCGCTGCTTTCATTTTTTATAAAATATGCACAAATATCAGAAATGACCGGATGAAAAGACCGAAAATAGCAGAAATATATTGAAAAATGCACGATATTTCATGCGGATAAGGCGGACATTTTATAAAAATGCCCCATAAAATTCCTGATTAAAAAATGGAATAAAAAATAAAAAGTCGTTTTTGCACAATATTAACAAAAAATTGCTTGGAATCAATTGTCAATATGTATGATAATAAAAACGTTGACAGTAACGAATAAATGCAACATGATAAAGGAGGCAATTATGAAAAGGAAAATGCTTCGCAAGACGCTCGCTGTAGCGGCAGCGGCGGCAATGGCAGTGGGAACACTGGCAGGCTGCGGCAGCAGTAACAGTGGCAGCACGTCTGAAAGCACAGCGGCAGAAACGACAGCCGCTTCAGAAGCGACGGAAGCAGCAGAAGGCACCGCTGCAGAGGCAACGACAGATACTGCGTCTGAGGCAGCAGGCGGCGGAATGGACAGCTGGGAGCCGTTCGCCGACACCGTGACCCTTCAGGTCCCTGTTTATGACAGAGGCGTGGAAGGCGTCCCGGATGTGACGAGCAACTACTGGACCCAGTGGATCCAGGAAAACTTCGGCGACCA
>DWYY01000062.1 GCA_019118445.1 Candidatus Eisenbergiella merdipullorum
TCCGCAGTTTTCCTATATCGCTGCGAAAGGAAAAACACGGACATCAGGGGCCGAAAGGGAAAAGGTTGAAAAATGCGCCCGACAGCGTATTTTTCAATCGGAATTTGCGACGCTTCGGCATGGAGGTAAACATGAGGATGACACATCAGACATACATAGGAGACCTGCACATACATTCCCGGTTTTCCCGGGCAACGAGCAGGGACGGCGATCCGGAGCATCTGGAATTCATGGCGAGAAAAAAGGGAATTCATATTCTGGGAACAGGGGATTTCACCCACCCCACATGGCGGGCAGAGCTGATGGAAAAGCTGGAACCCGCGGAGGATGGGCTTTATGTGCTGAAGGAGGAGTACCGTATCCATCAGGAGGGCGTGCCGGAGGAGAAGCCGCGTTTTCTGGTGACGGGAGAGATCAGCTCCATTTATAAGAAAAACGAAAGGGTGCGCAAGGTGCACAGCCTGCTCCTGCTGCCCGGACTTGAGGAGGCGGAGGCCCTTTCCAGACGGCTGGAGCTGATCGGAAACATTCATTCGGACGGCAGGCCGATTCTGGGGCTGGACTGCAGAGATCTGCTGGAAATCATGCTGGAAACCTGTCCGGAAGCCGTATATGTTCCGGCCCATATCTGGACGCCTCATTTTTCGCTGTTCGGGGCTTTTTCCGGCTTTGATTCCATCGAAGAATGCTTTGGGGATCTGACGCCCTACATCCATGCGCTGGAAACGGGACTTTCTTCCGATCCGCCCATGAACTGGAGGGTTTCCGCGCTGGACTCCTATTTCCTGGTTTCCAATTCGGACGCCCATTCCCCGGCGAAGCTGGGACGTGAGGCTACTCTGTTTCAGACGGAGCTGTCCTATGCCGGAATTGCGAAGGCCATAAACACGGGAGAAGGGCTTGCCGGAACGCTGGAATTTTTCCCGGAGGAAGGAAAATATCATTTTGACGGCCATCGAAAATGCGGCCTCTGTATCAGTCCCCAGGAGACCGCGGAGTTCGGGGGCCGCTGTCCGGTCTGTGGAAAAAAGATCACCATCGGCGTGCTGAACCGGGTGGAACAGCTGGCTGACCGGCCTGAGGACTACGTGCGGCCGGATGCGAAGCCCTTTGAAAGCCTGGTTCCACTTCCGGAGGTAATCGCCGCTTCCACCGGAGCCAGTGCGGCCGGAAAGAAGGTACAGGAAACCTGTGACAGGATGGTTGGAGCGCTGGGACCGGAATTTTTCATCCTGAGGCAGGCGCCCATTGAGGATATCCGTCACGCGGCGGGGCCGCTGGTGGCTGAAGGAATCAGCCGTCTGCGGGAGGGACGGGTGAAGCGCACGCCCGGCTACGATGGAGAGTATGGAAAAATCGGCCTGCTTTCGGAGGAAGACATCAGCAGTCTGGAGGGACAGCTTTCCCTGTTTTCCGCAGAAGAGCTGGAGCAGATGGAACAGAAAGAGGAGCGGACTGCAGGAGCGAAGCGCAGGTCCGGTACGAAGCGGACAGAACAGGAAGGAAAAGATGCAGAAAAATGGGGGGCAGAAACTGCGGAAAAAACGGCTGCTGAAGAATTTTCCCGCGAGTTGGGCGCGGAATCTGCAGAAGCGGTGGAGAAATTGCTGAAACAGGCAGAGGAGCTTTCCGTTTCAGCGCCTGAAAGCCGGACTTCCGCTTCAGCGTCTGAACGGGAAAAGGAGATTCTGTCCTCCCTGAATCCTCTGCAGGAAGAAGCCGTCCGCGCCTCCGACCGGGCTGTGGCGGTCATTGCCGGTCCCGGAGCGGGAAAGACCAAAACGCTGATCGCCCGCCTGCAGTATCTGGTGGAGGTAAGAGGCGTGGCCCCCGGACAGATCACCGCAGTGACATTCACAAACAGGGCCGCTCAGGAGATGCGCGACCGCCTGAAGCAGGCCTCTGACGCAAAACAGTGCGGATATGAGGACATTCAGATCGGCACATTCCATGCGGTGAGCAGCAGGTTCCTGAAGAAAAAGGGGATTCCCGTGCTTCTCGCGGATGAGGGGCTGAAGGAGGAGCTTGCAGGGGAAGCCATGAAACAGGCGGGACTGAAAGGTTCTCCGGGCCGGTTTTTAAGGGATCTTTCCCGTGTGAAAAACGGGATGACAGAGCCGGAGAGCGAAGAGGGGAAGGAGACGGAAGAGGATAAACGCATGGAAGCCCGCAGGTTGTACCAGGAGGCCATGAAGGAACAGGGGGTAATGGATTATGACGATCTGCTCCTGGAGACGCTTCGCCTGCTGGAAGAGGAAGAAACGGTGGCCGAGGAAGACCGCGCCTGTTTTTCCTGCCTTCTGATCGATGAGTTTCAGGACATCAATCCGCTGCAGTACCGTCTGATGCAGGCGTGGAACCGGAATGGAACAGAGCTTTTTGTGATTGGAGACCCGGATCAGTCCATCTATGGCTTCCGTGGCTCGGACGCGGCCTGCTTTGATAAGCTGCAGGCAGATTTCCCGGAGCTTCATACCATCCGGCTGGAAGAAAATTATCGGTCCACCCGCCAGATTCTCGCCGCTTCCCTCGCCGTCATTTCCCACAATGAGGGTGGAGCGCGGCAGATGCGGGCGCACCGTGACGGCGTAGCGGCCGTGCGTATCGTGACCGCTCCGGATGAGCGGCGTGAGGCGATTTTTACCGCAAAGGAGATCAACCGGCAGATCGGCGGCATTGATATGCTGGATACGGAGGAGAATGAACACAGAGGGGATGCGGCGCGCAGCTTTTCCGACATTGCCGTGCTTTACCGGACCCACCGCCAGGCCGCCTGGCTGGAAAAATGTCTGCGCCAGGAAGGAATTCCCTATGTGGTCGCGGGAAGAGAGGATTTCCTGATGCGCCGGGAGGTCCGCGCGGCGCTGGCCTTCTTCCGTTATGCGCTTTACCCGGAGCAGGAAGGGGCAGGAGAGCTTGCCCGGAGACTGCTGTGTCCCCTGCTGGGAGAGGCGGCAGAAGAAAGGTTTGAATATCTCATATCCAAATATGGGAAAAAGATAAAGCGGACGAAGCCGGTCAGACTGCTGGAGGAATGGATGCAGGAGTGGGAGCCGGAGGGAGAGGACGCGGATGCGGTCATGGAGGATCTGAACCGGCTTGCGGACATGGCCGTTTTATATCCCACAATGGAAGCGTTTCTGGATACGCTGGATTTCGGTGAGGACGGAGATGTGCGCAGAAACGGCGGAAGAAAATTCCGGGCGGATGCCGTCACCCTGATGACGCTGCACGGCTCCAAGGGGCTGGAGTTTCCAGTGGTGATCCTGTATGGCATGGAGGCGGATAAAATGCCGCTTCAGACAGGCCTTGTCCGGGCCGATCTTCAGGAGGAGCGCAGACTGTGTTTCGTAGGCATGACCCGCGCCGTGGAGGAGCTGATCCTCACCTGCGCCGAACAGCCTTCCCCGTTTCTTGCTGAGATCCCGCAGGACATGGCCGTCCGGGAAAATGCGGTGGAGGAAAAGCCGGAAGCGCAGATGGAAGCCGAACAGCTCAGTCTGTTTGATTTCATGTGACACAAAGGTAACTGCGGAAGAAAAATACAAAACCGCTTGACAGCCGGCCGCAGCGCGGTTAATATGATGCTGTAGCGCTACATAATTCAGAAATCCATCAAATATGATAACAATTCAGGACGGTATATCTTCTGTAGCCGGTCTGAACTGTTATGAAAAATTTAAGAGGCAAGAGAATGTTTATCAGAAAGAGAAGCAGATAACTTTCAACGAAAAAGAAAACGGGCCGTTCAGGAACGGCCGGCAGATCTGTCCGTAGGGGCGGTTTCTGTGCGGAAAACGGGTTCCCTGATTTTTTAATGTGTTTGCGGGGAGGTTTTCCATCTTTTTTGTGTGTGAAAGTATCTGTGTCTCGGAAGATACAGTTTTCTTCCTTTCGTCAGGAAACTGACGGCGGGACTTCCCGCCGCCGGACGTGCCCCCAGGGGGCCGGAATCCGGAGAACGGTTTTCTGTCAGGAATGGAAGAGGCTGTACGGCTGATGACATTCTCTTTTTTGTATGCGGAAAATGTCTCGACAGTTCTGCGCGGGAGCGCCAAACTGCTGTGATCGCAGCGTAAAAATCGCATGCGCAATTTTTACGCGCGGTCGGAGTAAAGGACGCTCCGACATGGAGGTGAAAATGTCACAGATTGGAGTGAATCATCTGACCTTTGCTTATGAGGGCAGCTTTGACAATATTTTTGAAGACGTATCCTTTACCCTCGATACAGACTGGAAGCTGGGACTGATCGGACGCAACGGAAAGGGAAAGACTACTTTCCTGAACCTGCTCCTTGGGAAATATCCTTATGAGGGAAGCATCCGCACTTCCGCGGTTTTCGATTACTTTCCGTATCCGGTTACGGAAGAACAGAAAAGTCAGCCTGCCGCGGAGTTTGTGGAGGAGCTGAAAGGCGGCTGCGAGCTGTGGCGCGTGATCTGCGAGCTGGAGCTCCTGCGGGAAAACGCGGAAATTCTTTACCGGCCCTTCGGGACTCTGAGTCCGGGAGAGCGCACGAAAGTGATGCTGGCAGTGCTTTTTTCCGGGGAGAACGATTTTCTGCTGATTGATGAACCCACGAACCATCTGGATCAGGAAGCCAGAGAAACGGTGAAACGGTATCTGGCGGGAAAGAAGGGCTTTATTCTGGTATCCCACGACAGGGACCTGCTGGACGCCTGCGTGGATCATGTGCTGGTTTTAAACCGCCGGACCATCGAGGTACAGAGTGGGAATTTTTCCAGCTGGTGGGAAAACAAAAGCCGCAGAGATGCGTTTGAGAAAGCGGAAAATGAAAAGCACCGAAAGGAGATCGGCAGGCTGAAGGAGGCTTCGGACCGGACAGGGCAGTGGGCGGAGAAGAGCGAACGAAGTAAAATCGGTTTTGATCCGGTGAAGGATCCGGGACACGGCGGAAAAAGAGCCTATATCGGAGAGAAAACCAGAAAACTGCAAAGCCGCGTAACCCAGATGAAAAAGAGGATTGACCGGGAGATCGAAGAAAAGGAAGGTCTGCTGGTGGATCTGGAGGAGCCGGTGGATCTGAAACTGATGCCCCTGACCCATTACAAAAGGGTGCTGGTGAACGTGCGGGACTATTCCATCCGGTATGCGGACTCGGAAAAAGCAGTTTTTACCGGACTGACATTCCAGATCGAACAGGGAGACCGGGCCGCCCTGCACGGGGAAAACGGCTGCGGCAAATCTACGCTGATCAAAAGAATTCTGGAAAAGGCGGGCGCCGGAGAGCCGCTACCCGTTCAGGAAACGGGCGTCTGTGAGACGGCCGCCGGACTGGTGATTTCCTATGTGAATCAGGATACTTCTCAACTGCGGGGAGACATTCCTGCCTTCTGCGAGAAAAGAAACCTGGACAGGAGCCTGCTCTGCGCGATTTTAAGGCAGCTCGATTTTGACCGGGTACAGTTTGTGAAACAGATGGAAGACTACTCGGAAGGACAGAAAAAGAAGGTGCTGCTTGCGGCCAGCCTGCTGACGCCGGCCCACCTGTATGTGTGGGATGAACCTTTTAATTACATCGACGTTTTTTCCCGAATGCAGATCGAAAAACTGATTCTGGAATACCGCCCCACCATGCTGTTTGTGGAACATGATGCCAGATTTCGGGAAAACGTGGCGACGAAAATTGTAAATTTGTAAAACGATTTGGCGCATATTGGAATAAAAGGCGCTTTGGAGTGGAGGTATATATGGAAAGAAATTACGAGATACAGAGTACACAGGAAAAGACGCCGCAGGCCCTTCTCGTTGGTCTGCGGCTGGGAAATGACAGGGACTTTGATAATTCCATGGAAGAGCTGGGGAGCCTGGCGGAGGCCTGCGGCATGGAGGTGGCAGCACGGATGGAACAGAGCCTGCCTTCCCCCACTCCCGCTTACTATATTGGAAGCGGAAAGGTGGCGGAAATTCAGGAGACGGTGGAACTTCTCGACATCGATTATGTGATCTTTGAGGACGCCCTTTCGCCCTCCCAGCTGAAAAATCTGCAGAAGGAGATTGACGCCTCCGTGATGGACCGCACCAGCCTGATTCTGGAGATTTTCTCCAGACGGGCAAAAACCAGAGAGGCCAGACTGCAGGTGGAATCTGCCAGCCTTCAGTACATGCTGCCCAGGCTGGTGGGAATGCGCGATTCCCTGGGGCGGCAGGCGGGAGCCAGCGGAAGCCTGAGCAACAAGGGCTCCGGTGAAAAGCAGATCGAGCTGGACCGCAGAAAAATCGAGCGCCGCATCAGCGAACTGGGACGGGAACTGGATGCCATCGAGCACGACCGGGACATCCAGAGGAGAAAGCGCAGCAAATCAGCCCTTCCTCTCGCGGCGCTGGTGGGTTATACCAACGCGGGAAAGTCCACTCTGATGAACCGCCTGCTGACCACCTGCGCGGACACGGCGGGCGGCACTGTGAAGGAAGAAAAAATGGTCATGGAAAAGGATATGCTGTTCGCAACGCTGGATACCACGGTGCGCAAAATTGAACCGGGGAACCGGAAGGATTTTCTCCTGTCCGATACGGTGGGCTTCGTCAGCCGTCTGCCCCACGGCCTGATCAAGGCCTTCCGCTCCACTCTGGACGAGGTTCGTTTCGCGGACCTTCTCTTAAACGTGGTGGACGCTTCCGACGAGCGTTTCCGGGAGCAGATGCGCGTGACCGAGGAAACCCTGCGGGAGCTGGGCGCGGAGAAAATTCCCTGCATCCATGTGATGAACAAGGCGGACAAAATCATGGATCCGCAGACGCTTCCTAAGATTGACGGAAACCGGATCTATCTGTCCGCAAAGCAGGGCTATGGAATTCCGGCCCTGCTATCCATGATTGAAGAAAAGCTTTACGCCGGAAATCGGGAGGGCATTTTTCTCATTCCCTACAGCCGCGGCGAGCTGGTCAGTTATCTGAACGAGAACGCGTCGGTTCATACCTGTGAATATCTGCCGGAGGGTGTGAAGATCGCGGCGAGCTGCCGGGAGAGGGATTATGAGAGACTGCGGGAGTTTTGCTGCTGAAAAATTTAATCTTTTGAAATTCATCCGGAATTTGTTTATGTAAATTGATGAGAAGAGTACAGTAAGGTACAGATGAAAGGAGGAGAGCAATATGAAATCAGAAAAAAGTATTTCATGGGCTGAGATTTATAAAAGATGGGAATGGTTGTCTTATCGTTTGCCTGATGTAAATGAAAAGCTGGAAATAAACAGGGTAAAGGTAAACGGTTATATCAGAAAAGACGGATATTTTTATGGATGGGACTGGATAAGAAATGAGGATTTCGCAAGTCGAACGGATTATGTGGCAAATCATACAACCAGTTTTTTGCTTGGAGGTGATTGCCTGAATAAAGGGACGCTTCGTACACTTGAATATCTGGCAGAGGAAGAAAACGCGGAAACCAGAGCGGCAATATGGCTGTATGCTTTTTTGCGGGATGCGATGGAACATTTGGTGGATAACTGGAGAGGAAATGGTTACGAAATAATCTGTGAGGTGGAAAGAGAAACACTTTTATATCTTAGGGGTAAGGGTTTGGAATGGCATCATGCTATGAAAAGACTGCTGCCTGAACCATGTTTTTCTCAGAAACTGTTAAACGCGATTCATCTGGAGGAGATAGACACGGTAATTGAACTGGCTGTTATTACGGCAGACCATATATTGTCTCATTATAAAGTGGCAGAGTATGATTCCCGTTTATCTGAGAAAGAGTGAGATCAGCCGTAATCCTGACTTCGATATGTGGAAATCGGTCCGCTCTGTCCTTATTTCCCCGAAAACCGGTTGACAATCCCCGAAAAATTCCCTAATATCTACATAGACATAACAGGTGAAGAAGAGGAACAGTACGCTGATTTTTCCGTTCCCAGAGAGAGGGCCGAAGGTGGGAGGCCCTTACGGAAAACGGCCGAACCGGCCTTGGAGCCTCTGTGCTGAAGGGCAGCGTCCCGCGGCACGGCGCGGACCCGGCGTTAACGGGAAAAGAGCGGATATGCAGCGCATATCAATCGGGGTGGTACCGCCGGTTTTCCGGTCCCCGGCAGTTTTTGGAGCTGTCCGGGAGAAGAAAACCGGCGGTTCTTTATTCCTGCGGGCAGCGAGCCGGGCGGACATACAGGTATGTCCATTTGGTGACTGCAGCAGGGTATTTGACTTTCAGAGAGAGGAGAAAGATTGGAAAATACGCTCGATAGCGTATTTTCCAATCCGGATTTGTGCCGAAGCGTCACAAATCCCATGATCGCAGCGCCGAATCTTCAATTCGGCGCGCGTTCCTCAGCGTAAAAACGCTTCAGAATGGAGGAAACAATGGCAGAAAAGAAACTGGTAGAAGCGATCACATCCATGGATGAGGATTTCGCCCAGTGGTACACCGACGTGGTGAAGAAGGCGGAGCTGATCGAGTACACGAGCGTAAAGGGATGTATGGCGATTAAACCCTACGGCTACGCGATCTGGGAGCTGATCCAGAAGCAGCTGGACGAGCGGTTCAAGGAGACGGGCGTGGAAAATGTTTATATGCCCATGTTCATCCCGGAGAGCCTTCTTCAGAAAGAGAAGGATCACGTGGAGGGTTTTGCACCGGAGGTGGCCTGGGTGACGCACGGCGGTCTGACGGAACTGCAGGAGCGTCTGTGCGTGCGGCCCACATCTGAGACGCTTTTCTGCGATTTTTATAAGAACGATATCCACTCCTACCGCGACCTGCCGAAGGTGTATAACCAGTGGTGTTCTGTGGTACGCTGGGAAAAGGAAACGAGACCATTCCTTCGCTCCAGAGAGTTTCTCTGGCAGGAGGGACATACCGCCCACGCCACCATGGAGGAGGCAGAGGAACGCACCATCCAGATGCTGAACCTTTATGCGGACTTCTGCGAGCAGGTGCTTGCCATCCCTGTCATTAAGGGAAAGAAGACGGACAAGGAAAAATTCGCGGGCGCGGAGGCAACCTATACCATCGAGGCTCTTATGCACGATGGAAAGGCGCTTCAGTCCGGCACCAGCCACAACTTCGGAGACGGCTTTGCAAAAGCCTTCGGCATCCAGTTTACGGATAAAGACAATAAGCTGAAATATGTTTATCAGACCTCCTGGGGCATGACCACCCGTCTGATCGGCGCGATCATCATGGTGCATGGAGACAACTCCGGTCTGGTGCTTCCGCCCAGAGTGGCACCCGTGCAGATCATGATCATCCCCATTCAGCAGAAGAAGGAGGGTGTTCTGGAAATGGCCTACGCCCTGCGCGACCGTCTCGGCGGCTTCCGCGTGAAGGTGGACGATACCGACAAGAGCCCGGGATGGAAATTCTCCGAGCAGGAGATGCGCGGCATTCCGATCCGCGTGGAGATCGGCCCCAAGGATATCGAAGCGGGCCGCTGCGTGATCTGCAGAAGGGATACCCATGAAAAGATCGAGGTACGTCTGGAGGATCTGGAAGAAAAAGCGGATGAAATTCTGGAACAGATGCAGTCAGATATGCTGGAGCGTGCCCGTGCCCACAGGGACGCGCATACCCATGTGGCGACCAATATGGCGGAGCTGGAGGATATCCTCAACAACGAGCCCGGCTTTGTGAAGGCCATGTGGTGCGGCGACCAGGCCTGCGAGGATCAGATCAAGGAAAAATTTGCCGCAACCAGCCGCTGCATGCCCTTCGAGCAGGAGCATCTTTCGGATACCTGCGTCTGCTGCGGAAAACCTGCGAAGAAGATGGTTTACTGGGGCAGAGCATATTAAAGACATGGAGGTAGTTATGAAAATTCTGGTAATTAACTGTGGAAGCTCATCCCTGAAGTATCAGCTCATCGACAGCGATACGGAAGCGGTTCTGGCAAAGGGACTGTGCGAGAGGATCGGCATCGATGGAAGCAACATCGCCCATCAGCCTGCTGGCGGAGAAAAAGTAAAGGAAATGGCGGATATGTCGGATCATACCGCCGCGGTGAAGCTGGTGATCGAGAAGCTCACCGATGAGAAGGTGGG
>DWYY01000063.1 GCA_019118445.1 Candidatus Eisenbergiella merdipullorum
ACCGGCCTGCCTGCTTTCTTCCGGGAAGATAGGATCATTCCGGTGATCACCCTGATCCTGTATTTCGGGGAAGAGGAATGGGACAGGCCGGTGCGGCTCCATGACATGCTGGCCTTTCCGGAGGGAGAGGCAGATCTCCGGCCGCTGGTGCCGGACTATCCGATCCATGTCATCTCCGTCAGGCGGAGCGGCGCAGAGAGGAAAACGGATGGAGGAAGGAACGAAGGCCATGTTTCCGGAATGGATATCAGCCTGCTGCGGACGGAGTTAAGGCAGGTGTTCGGCTTTCTGCAGCATCAGGAGGATAAGGAGGGGCTGAAGCGGTATGTGGAAGAAAACCGTGCCGTCTTTTCCCATATTTCCAGCAATGGGGCGCTGTTTTTGGCGGCGTCGGCGCATGAGACGAGATTGTTGAAGGACTTGAACAGAGAGGAGGAGCATTACGATATGTGCAGAGCATTGGATGAATGGTACGCGGACGGCGTAAATGAAGGAAAGGCGATCGGGGAAAAGATCGGCGAAAAACGAGGCGAAAAGCGAGGAGAAGAGCGAGGAGAAAAAAAGGGGATTTATAAAGGGCTGTCTTCAGCACTGCTGCGGATCCTGGAAAGGAAGGGCAGCGTGCCGGAAAGCTGTCTGACGTATATTTCCGCCCAGAAGGACATGGACCGGCTGAACCAGCTTCTGGACCTGGCTTTGTCTTCGGAGACGGTTGCGGACTTTGAAAAGAAGGCGGGAATCTTGGCTGCTACGGATTTAAACTCAGAGGAAAATGAGGGGGACTGACCATTCTTCCCCATTGGCAGTGACTCATGCGAGGTCTATTCGATTTTAGCCAGTCGCCCTCATTTCAACGACATATTATTCTATTCCCAGTTGAGCTTCCGCTTCTTTTATCATTTTGTCCGTTGGCAATTGATCCGGCAATGTATTTTTCATGCCCAGCGCCTCATATTTTGAAGCGGCATAATTATGATATGGCAAAACCCGTACTCTTATAATATTTTTTAATTTTGAGAGAAAATCAGCAATTTTTCCTATTTGATTATCATTCCAGCCAGGCACATAAGGAACCCGGATTTCAATTTTACAGTTTTTGCGATCAAGATATTTCAAATTTTCAAGAATTACTGTGTTGGGCTGCCCGGTGCATTTTATATGCACATCCTCGTCAATTGCTTTTATATCATACAGAAAAACATCTGTGTAAGGCATGACCTTGTCTAATGCTTCCCTCGCAACAAAACCGCAAGTATCAACCGCAGTAGATACCGCTTCTTTTTTCAATTCTTTTAGTAATTCAGAGCAAAAATCTGCCTGGGCCAGACACTCTCCGCCGGAGAGCGTAACACCGCCGCCCGAATGATCATAAAAATCTCTGTCTTCCAAAAGAAGAGGCATAAGTTCTGATACGGTGAACTCCTTGCCATACAATTTCAAAGCATTACCAAGACAGACCTCCTCGCATTGTCCGCATTCTATGCATAAATTACGGGTAAATATATGTACGGAATTTTTTATTTCATGAGCTTTTGGCGGACAAATCTTTACACATTTACCACATCCGACGCATTTGTGTTCATAATAAGCAATTTGGGGTTGAAAGGATATTCCTTCCGGATTATGGCACCATACACATTTCAGAGGACATCCTTTCAAAAAAACCGTTGTTCTTATTCCGTTGCCGTCATGAACCGCAAAGCGCTTAATATCTGAAATCACTGCCTTTTTCATATCGTCACCTTATACCTTATCATTATATTATCCTTCCTCCATACTGCGGATTAAATTATTCTGCATTTCGACATCCAAATCTGTAAAATAGACGTTCCAGCCGCATAATCTTACCTGTAGATTTCTGTATTTGTCCGGCTTCTGTTGTGCTTCTTTCAGTGTTTCTGGACTTACGACGTTGATGTGGGTTGCAAAGCCCCCCTTTGACAAATAAGTCTCTAACAAATGGATCATAATATGAATTCCTTCATCCCCTGAAACGACGGAGGGGTGTAAGGACAAATCCAGAACTGACCCGTTGGGGACAAGACTGTAATCGAACTTTGTAACGGAGTTTATCATACCTGTAATCCCCTTCTTATCCATTCCAACGCTTGCGCATAAATTTTTGGAAACAGGCTCCCCGGCAAATCTTCCATCCGCCGATGCGCCTAACTGTTTTCCATAAGGTATAATCCAATCAATGGAAAACAGTCCCATCCGATAAACCCCGCCGCGGCCATTTGGCTTATGATTGATACATTCAGCCATATGCAGCAGCAAATCCTTTGTTAGACAGTCAGCTTCCGGATCATTATTTCCATATTTGGGACATTTATCCCGCATTGTCTTACGCAGAGTTTCGGCATTCTTCCAATTATTTTTCAGCGTATGCTTTAATTCCTCCATAGAAATGATTTTTTGTTCAAATACAGCTTTTTTGATCGCCATAAGCTCGTCAACCGTCGTTGCGATTCCAAAGGCGCAAATGGAGGAGTTGTTATATTTTGCTCCGCCCGCGTAAGCGTCTCTCCCTCTTTCCATACAGCTTTGAAATGTGGCGGACAAAATTGGAGAGTGAATAATATTCGGATATTGACGTTCGATGGCATTGATTTCTGCCATTGAAACTTTCGTCCATTCCTTTAATTGTTTTTTAACTGCGGCGTAAAAGCTTTCAAAGTCCGCAAATTCTTCTCCAAAATCGATTCCTATTCTATTCTCACAATGAAATTTTTTACCTCTGTTTAGCACCACCTCCACTGCCATTGGCATATTAATCCCTCCATTTAAAGTGCATGGAATTTCCTTGCCGGCCGCAGCAGGCTCATAACATCCGATAATGGTGTGGTTTTTGGCGTCTTCCCTCTCTATACCAATCCCTTCCAACGCTTTTGTGGCAAGCTCGTCATTGATAAACACAAAACTGTTGTTTCCGTTTCGAATGGAATCCATGACCATTTTATAAAGCCTGATCGGAGTGTTCGCCGTACATTTGATATGTATTTTAAGGTCGGGAACATTCAGCTTTCTATACTCTTCCAGAATCAAGTAGGTAAATTCATTTGTATTTGTGCCAATGTAAAAAGGTATATTCGCAATAACTTTCATGGAATTCCATTTATAGAAAAAATATTCTATTAACTGGCGGATGTCCGCTTTGCTGTACAGGCCGCTTTCCATGTCATGTCTGTAATAGGGAAACAGGATATCATCAAGAGCGCCCAGGGAACGAACATTTTCTCCTTCTACCCAGGACTGTGCCGTGTAGTATAAAAAATACAATTGCATTGCCTCTGCAAGGGTTTCCGGTCTTCTTTTCGTTAATGACTCCAGATTACGAGCAGCAAACTGAGCGTTATCGGATAACACTTCCGATGCTTTATCACGCAATCTTTCCGTGAAGATCAGGATTCCTTCATAAGCATATTTTACGGACAGATAGAATTCTCTTTGCTCTGACGGGAGGGAAGCTGCTCTCAGACACTCTTCCGCCCGCTTTATGATACCAGGTATTCCATGCTCAAAAACGGTACCCCAATCCGGCATTGTATGACCAAAATCACAATCTGCAAAAAATGCCCCTTCTTTCTGCATGCGTGCGGCTTCCGGGCTGCATGTCTTATACTTTTTATATTCCTCATCCCTTAATTTGACAGGCGGAAAGGTAACATCTGCAAGGTCGGCAAAAATATCATTGGGATTTATAAATAAACGAACATGCTCAAAATAATACTTGATTGCTTTGCCCATCCCTATCTGTTTCGATTTTTCAGAACAGTAAACCCCTTTCAGTTCTCTGTATAGATCCTTGGACTGCTCCTGATCCACAAGAGTCTTGACCCTGGTATATTGACCATCCATGGCATGTTTGCTGTGATCAAAGTCTGTAATTTTCATAAGATTTTCCTCCTGGCGGTCTGCCTTTTCTTTTTCTTATGCGGATTATATATTACTTATTTTAGCGATGCAATCCACAGAAAATACAGGATGGATTTTTCAAACATTTTTTCTTGACATAATGGAATTTTATATTATGATGAATACAAGGGAGGGTTTATTATGGAAGAAAATCTGACTGTCTCAGAAATACACAGGGTATTTGAGGGGGAATTTAATCCCGATGTTTTGAAGAAGAAAAGCTATGGCAGATATACGGATGGTTTCGTGTACTTTTTAGCAGGAGAAGCAGAATATATCTTTGACGGTTATTCTTTTGTGACTGACTCCGGAAGTTTCTTTTATTTGTCAAAAAACAGTATTTACGAAATCCGAATATTGAAACAGAGCAAGTTTATATGTATTGATTTTGACTTTGACAGAAACGGATCAAGCTGTGTTTTTAAAAACGTTTCGCCTACTGTGAAAAGTGAATTCATCCGAATATTTCATATATGGAACACCAAAAGCTCGTGGTTCAGGTCTCAGTCACTCAGCATAGTATACAGTCTGTACACCTTGGCAATCAAATCCCAGAACAAAAAATATGCGAAACAGAATCAGCTATTCTCAAAAACGATCTCCTACATTTTAGAAAAATATACTGATCCGGAGTTATCTGTGCGGGAAATCGCCCAACAGTTCAGTATTTCCGAGGTCCATCTGAGAAGAATTTTTAAAGGGGCTCTAAATACGACGCCAACAAAATATATTAGTTTTCTACGTTTGGAAAAGGCAAAAAACATGCTGGCTTTCTCAAATTACACCATTGCTGAAATCTCTCTTTCCGTAGGCTTTGAGGATTCCTATTACTTCAGCAGATTTTTCAAAAAAGAAACAGGGGTTTCTCCTTCAGAGTATAAAAGACTTCACTCAGGCTGATTACCTGATTACAGGTAAAATCTTTAGGAAGAAATGTTCAGGGAGGTGTTTCTGCTTATGCCAGGGCATTCGTGAAACAGCCCTGACCTGCGCAAAAAACAGCCTTGACCTGCGCAAAAAAGGAATTGCATATTTCGGCGCAGTATGCTAAGATTCCTGTAATTGACAGAAGCTTCCTGCATCCGCCAGGAAGAATCATATTCTCGAAAATAATTCTTTACTTACACAATTTTTCTGAAAATTGTGTTCTTCCGGAACGTCTCGTTCCACAATTCCGATCAGGGAAAATGACAACCGAAAATGGCAGACGGGCGGCAGGCAGGGACACTGCGGAGCGCTGTTTTGACAGCGGTTTTCAGGGCGGATCTGATCGCGGCCTCATGTCCTGCCGTGTATCATGAACGAAAGGATTAGACGCATGGGAAAAAACGATGTCGCTCTCAGTTCCTATTTCTCAGCCCCGCAGATCTTTGCGGATCTCTTCAACGCCTGGATGTATGGCGGAAGGCAGGTGATCGCTCCAGAAAGCCTGACGGCGGAAGATCCCGTCCAGCCCCGGCCGGAATACGCGCGGCCCTATAAGCATGTCAGGAATGTGGTGAAAATGTATCAGAAGGACGGCGTGCAGCTGGTGCTCCTTGGCATAGAAAACCAGGAAAAGATTGATTACAGCGCGCCGGTGCGGCTCCATGACATGCTGGCCTTTCCGGAGGGAGAGGCAGATCTCCGGCCGCTGGTGCCGGACTATCCGATTCATGTCATCTCCGTCAGGCGGAGCGGCGCAGAGAGGAAAACGGATGGAGGAAGGAACGAAGGCCATGTTTCCGGAATGGATATCAGCCTGCTGCGGACGGAGTTAAGGCAGGTGTTCGGCTTCCTGCAGCATCAGGAGGATAAGGAGGGGCTGAAGCGGTATGTGGAAGAAAACCGTGCCGTCTTTTCCCATATTTCCAGCAGCGGGGCGCTGTTTCTGGCGGCATCGGCGCATGAGACGAGATTGTTGAAAGACCTGAACAGAGGAGGAGCATTACGATATGTGCAGAGCATTGGATGAATGGTACGCGGACGGCGTAAATGAAGGAAAGGCGATCGGGGAAAAGATCGGCGAAAAACGGGGCGAAAAGAGAGGTGAAAGACGAGGCGAAAGGAAGGGTGAAAAACGGGGCGAAAAGAGGGGAATTTACAAAGGGCTGTCTTCGGCGCTGTTACGGATCCTGGAAAAGAAGGGCAGGGTGCCGGAAGAATGCCAGACTTATATCTCATCCCAGAAAGATACGGAAAAGCTGAACCGGCTGCTGGATCTGGCTTTGTCTTCGGAGACGGTTGCGGACTTTGAAAAGAAGGCGGGGATATTGGTTTCTACAGATTTAGACTTAGGAAAAAATGGGGAAAATTGAAGCTGGTAAGTGTGTGCCACAGAAAAACCTCCGCTTTCGCGGAGGCTTTTCTGTCTTATGAGGGGGGAGATAGTGTAACAATAGGTGTTGTTCATCTATCTGTCATTTATGATACAGGAAAAATGTGTCAGGAATGTGTCTGATTTCAAAAAAACCTATAAAGTTTCTGAAGGATTTCTTTAAAAACTGAAAAATTTCGTTGTGATGTGCAAAAACAGATTCAGGACAGACAGAAGGCCCCTGCGCAATGCAGAGGCCTTTTTGTCTTATGAGGGGGGAGATAGTGTAACGATAGATGTTGTTCATCTATCTGTCATTTATGATACAGGAAAAATGTGTCCTAAGTATGTCTGATTTCAAAAAAAGCCATAAAATTTATGAAGGTTTTCTTTATTTTCCCTTAAAATGAAGCAAAAGATGGAAAACTTATTCGTCCGATTTCGAGAAAAAATATGGGAATCGGCTCAATAATGTGATAGAATTCCAGTTGATTATAACGGTTGACGGAGGTCAGGGAAAAATGAATGTGAAGTACAAAATGAAAAAACTGGGGAAGCATCCCCTGATCCAGCTTCTGGCACGGAGTAAGGGAAATCCGAGAACGCTGGTGCTCATTGAGCCTCTGTGGGGAATCCCGTATAATCTCATTGCTCCCTTTGCCACACTGTATATGTATACCCAGGGGATCACGGATGTTCAGATCGGGCTGATCCTGTCCATATCCATGTTCATTCAGGTGTTCTTTTCCTTTTTCGGAGGGATCCTGACTGATAAGCTTGGGCGGAAATTCACCACGATGCTGGGCGATTTTTTCGGGTGGGCGGTGGCCTGCCTGATCTGGTCCCTATCGAATAACTTCTGGCTTTTCCTGGCGGCTGCTATTCTGAACAGCTTTGAGCAGATCAATCAGACTGCATGGTACTGCCTGCTGATCGAGGATGCGGAGCCTGAGGATTTGGTGGGACTGTACACCTGGGTGAACATCGGCGGCCTGATCGCGGTCTTTTTTGCTCCTCTTTCCGGTCTGTTCATCAATTCCTATTCCGTCGTGCCGGTCCTTAGGGTACTGTATCTGGTCTTTTCTGTGACCATGGTGCTGAAGACGCTGATCACATTCCGGTTCTGCCGGGAAACCGGGCAGGGAAAGATCCGCAGGGCTGAGACCAGAAAGGTTTCCATCCTGCATATGCTTGCGGAATACAGGCATCTGATCCCCAGAGTGCTGAAGGATAAGGGGGTAATGAAGGCGGTTGCCGTATCGGTGATCCTGTATATCACCAACATGGTCAGCACCAACTTTTTCAGTCTGTACGTTACGCAGCGGCTTGGTATTTCGGATCAGTATCTGGCGCTGTTCCCGATCCTGAACGCGGCGGTGATGCTGCTCTTTATGGTAGTGATCCAGCCCCGCATGAACAGCGTGAAGTTCCGGCTTCCTCTGTGGTGCGGACTTACCCTGTACGCGCTTGCCGTTTCTGTGCTGATCTTTGCTCTGGTGGGACATCTGGCCTTCGTGATCCTTTATGTGTTCGTCTGGGCTGCGGGAGGAGCTCTGGTGACGCCCCGCAAGGACGCGCTGATCCAGCTGAATATCAATCCGCAGGAACGGGCCAGGATCAATGCCCTGATCATGGCATCCACCATCGCCCTGTCATCCCCCTTCGGTTATTTTGCGGGATGGCTCTCCAGCAGGGACCGCCGCCTGCCGTTCGTGTTCGTGGTCGTCCTGTTCCTTACGGCGATGGTGATCGTCGGGCAGATTCGGGAACCTAAGCTGGGGCAGGAATCAAATGATCGGGAAAAGGAGTGAAATGTATGGCATTTATACCCTTAATGATCCTCGTTGCTTTTATGTGGGTTGTTTTCGGTATGTTAATTCTGATCGTCGTTGGAAGCTTTGTCCTGGAGATTTTTCTCAGCAGAATGAAAAATCCATGGGCCGGATTGATCTTACCCGGGTTTACATTTTGCTTTGCCTCAGCATTATTTCTGATCGGAATGCCGTATGATTTATCTGAGGCCTGGTTCATGTTCTGCAGAATAAATATCCCCACAGTTATTTATCTGTTTATCTATTTCTTCTTTCGGAAAAGAAGGAAAAAATCAGACCTGGCTTTGCAGAAGAAAGCGGAGGATGATAAAAAGGTTGAATAAAGACAGAGATGTTTCTGTGAGTGAGGCAGTTCTCCGTGAACGGACGGAAAACTATAAGCGTAGGGATACTATCAGTGGGCTGTCATATTCAAACCTGACGTTTTTTCCGCCTTCAATGGTATGCCCGCTGGTTGACGTCGGACAATCTGGAAAACGGAAGCAATCGGCAGCAGATCCGGAAAAAACTGGAAAGGTACTTTGGAATGTCGGAAAAAGTGGCGGCAGAATATCTGGAGTTTTTTTACAGGAAGCGGAGTGTCAGCCTGTAATTTAGGCATATTTTGAATGCCGCCTGCGGCGGGAAGGAGAGGAACAAAGTGTCACTGCGTTTTTACATCGGCGCGTCAGGCGCGGGAAAGAGCACGGCGCTGTACCGTGAGATCATAGAGCGTTCCATGAAGCGTCCGGAGCAGAATTTTTTCCTTATCGTGCCGGATCAGTTCAGCATGCAGACCCAGGCGGAGCTGGTGCGGCTGCATCCCAGGAAGGGGATCATGAACATCGATGTGCTTTCCTTTTCGCGGCTGGCGCACCGGGTTTTTGAAGAAGTGGGAGAGGACGCCAGGACGGTGCTGGACGATACGGGGAAGAGCCTGGTGATCCGCAGGATCGCGGGAAGCCTGAAGGAGAAAACCACGGTGATCGGTCCTAGCCTGAACAAGACGGGCTATGTCCATGAGGTGAAGTCCGTCCTTTCGGAGTTCATGCAGTATGGGATCGGGCCCAGGGAGCTGGAGGAACTGACGGAATATGCAAGCGGACGGGGCGGGCTGTATCACAAGCTGAAGGATCTGGGCGTGCTCTATCAGGGCTTTCGGGAATACATGGAGAAAGGTTATGTGACTGCGGAGGAAACGCTGGGACTTCTTGCAGAACGTCTGCCCCAGTCGCAGCTGGCGCGGGGAGCGGTCGTGGCGCTTGACGGCTTTATCGATTTCACCCCGGTGCAGAAACGGGTACTGCGGGCGCTGATGGAGCTTGCACAGGAGGTCATCGTGACCGTGTTGGCGGACGGGCAGGAAAGCTTTGAGGATGCTGGGGAAGAAGAAAATCTGTTCCATCTGAGCAGAAAAACGATGGTATCCCTGACGAAGATCGCCGCGGAGGCGGGGATCGCGCGGGGAAAGGATGTGATCTTTTCCGAAAGGCCGGTGTACCGCCTGAAGGGAAATGCTCCGCTCTCCTGGATGGAGCAGCACCTGCTGCGTTATCCCTTACGCCCTTATCCGGGAAAGGATGCCCAAAGAAGAGTCACTTTATTTGAGGCATCCAGCCAGAGGGAGGAGGTGCGGCAGGTCTGCATCGCCATCCGGGAATATCTGCGCCGCACCGGCGGCTGCTATCGGGATGTGGCGGTGATCGCGGGAGACCTGACCGCCTATGCAAGCGACTTGGAAACCTTTGCCGCCCTCTATGATATCCCGCTTTATCTGGACCGGACGAGGGGGATCGTGCTGAATCCCTTCATCGAATATATGAAAAGTGCCCTGCAGATCATTGCCCGGAATTTTACCTATGAGACGGTATTCCATTATCTCAGGAGCGGCCTGGCGGATTTTACCAGGGACGAGGTGGATGTTCTGGAAAATTATGTGCTGGCCTGCGGCATCCGGGGAAAGAAAAAATGGAGCGATATTTTCACCGCCAGAACGCAGGAGATGGAGGACGCGGTGGAAAAGCTGGAACGGCTGAACGGGGTGCGGGAGAGGCTCATGCGGCAGCTTTCTCCGCTGATGGGGCATTTTACGAAGGTAGAGGAACTGGTGCGCGCCCTTTATGCCTTCGTTGAAGAAAACGGGGTACAGAGGAAACTGAAGGAATACGAGGACCGTTTCAGGCAGGAGCAGGACGCGGTGCGGGCTATGGAATATTTACAGATCTACCGGCTGGTGATGGACCTTCTGGATCAGGTGGTGGAGCTGATCGGGGACGAACCCGTAAAAATAGAGGAATTTTATCAGATCCTGGAGGCGGGCCTTTCGGAGATACAGGTGGGCACCATTCCCCAGAATGTGGACCGTGTGGTGGCCGGAGATATGGAGCGGACCAGGCTGACCCGCATGAAGGCTGTTTTTTTCATCGGCGTAAACGACGGCTATATTCCCAAAGCGGCGGAAAACGGCGGGCTGCTGTCAGATGTGGACAGGGAATTCCTGCTGGGAAGCGGCATGGAACTTGCGCCCACCCCGCGTCAGCAGATGTATATGCAGCGGCTTTATCTGTATATGAACATGACGAAGCCGTCGGATCACCTGTTCCTTTCTTACGCCAGGATGAACGGGGAAGGAAAGGCCATGCGCCCTTCCTACCTCATTTCCATGGTAAAAAAGCTTTTCCCGCAGCTTTCAGTCCTGCGGCCGGAAGAGGAGGCGGAGATCGATCAGGTGCAGTCCTTAAAGGACGGCAGGGCGTGGCTCGTCCAGGGGCTTCGCCGCTATGCGGACGGACGGCTCGCGCAGGGAAGCGGAGAGGAAGAGCAGTTCGGAAAGCTCTTTCGGGTCTATGCAATCTCTTCCCAAACCGCGCAGTGGACCAAAGATATGGCACGGGCCGCATTTTATGCCTATGAGGAGCAGCCTTTGGGAAAGGCGGCGGCGCTGGCGCTGTTTGGAAGCACGCTTCTGGGAAGCGTCAGCCGACTGGAGCAGTATGCCTCCTGCGCTTACGCGCATTTCCTGCAGTATGGGCTGTACCTGAAAGAACGGGAGGATTACAGCTTTGAGGCGGTGGATATGGGAAATCTGTTTCACGGCGTGCTGGAAATCTTCGGGGAAAAGCTGAAGGAAAAGGGCTATACCTGGTTCGATTTCCCAAAGGAGACAGGAGATACCTTGGTGGAGGAGGCGGTGGAGGCTTTTGCCGCTTCCTACGGCAGCGCCGTCCTTTATGACAGCGCCAGGAACCGTTATCTCATAGACAGGATGAAGCGGATCCTCAAACGGACCGTTTCCACCCTCCAGTATCAGTTGAAAAAAGGCGCGTTTTCTCCGGAGCATTTCGAGGTTTCCTTCTCTGTCCTGGAGGATCTGGACGCGGTGAACATTGCGCTCACCGGGGAGGAAAAGCTGCGTCTGCGCGGGCGGATCGACCGGGTGGATACCTGGAGGGAGCCGGCTTGGGAGAGCCCTTCCGGCAAGGATAGGATCTATGTGAAGGTCATCGACTACAAATCAGGCAGCCGGGATTTCAGCCTTGCCGCGCTGTACTACGGCCTGCAGCTTCAGCTCGTGGTGTATCTGAACGCAGCTGTGGAGCTGGAGCAGAAGGTGCATCCCGGGGACGAGGTGGTTCCGGCAGCCATGCTCTATTACCGGGTCCACGATCCTATTGTGGAAGTAGAAGAAAAGCCGGGCGAGGAGGAAGAGGAGATCGTGCAGCGGGTGCAGAAGGAGCTCCTTGGCCGTCTGCGCATGACGGGCGCGGTCAATTCGGAAGACGCGGTGATCGAAGGGCTTGACGCCCATTTCACCGGGAGGTCGGACGTGATCCCGGTGGAGCGGAAGAAAGACGGAGAGCTTACAGCCCGGTCCAGCGTCCTGTCCGGAGAGGAGTTCCGGGTGATCTCCGACTACGTGAATCTGAAGATCAGAGAGATCGGAACCGAGATCCTGGACGGAAGGATCCCGCTGAATCCGTACCGCCAGGCGGGCGGCAGCGCCGGGGCATGCACCTACTGCCCTTACAGCCGTGTCTGTGGCTTCGACCGCAGGATTCCGGGCTATGAGGGGCGCACGCTGGAGAAGCTGGAAGAAAAGGAAGCCATGCGGCGGATGAAGGAAGCCCTGCAGCAGGCGCAGCAGGTTTCCGGACAGTCGGAATAAGCTTTCGGCGGGACGGAGCGGTCCGCCGGGCAGATGGGAGGACAGAAACGGTGGCAGTGACATTTACGAAGGAACAGCAGGAAACCATCGACGCCAGGGGCGCAAGCGTCCTGGTGTCGGCGGCGGCGGGAAGCGGTAAGACAGCCGTGCTGGTGGAGCGGATCATAAAGATGGTGAGCGATCCGGTCCATCCTGTGGATATCGACAGGCTTCTGGTGGTGACTTTTACCAGCGCGGCTGCAGCGCAGATGCGGGAGCGGATCAGCCAGGCGCTTTCCGATGCGGTGGATGAGCAGCCAGAGAACGTCCATCTTACCAGACAGCTCACCCTCATCCATCACGCCCAGATCACCACGATAGACAGCTTCTGCCTGTATCTGATCCGGAACCATTTTGACGAGATCGGTCTTGACCCGGACTTCCGCGTGGCGGACGAGGGCGAGATCCGTCTTTTGAAGCGGGACGTGCTTTCGGATATGCTGGAGGAATATTTTAGCAGCCAGGATGACGGATTCCGGGAGTGCGTGGAGTATTTCTCTCCCCAGGGAAATGACAGGCGGCTGGAGGAACAGCTCCTTTCCCTGTACGAGTTCGCCATGAGCTATCCTTGGCCGGAGGATTGGCTGGAAGATCATAAAAAGGATTATGACGTGCCGGAGGGCGGCCTGGACGCCTGCCCCTGGATGGAGGACCTGAAAAACCATGTGAAAACGCAGCTTTCCGAAGCGGCCCTCCTCTTGGAACAGGCGCTTTCGCTGTGCAGGGAGGCCGACGGGCCATATATGTATCTGGATACCATTCTGGAGGATCGCGGAAAGCTGGAGGAGCTTCTTAAAACAGAGCGTTTTCAGGCTCTTTACGAGGGCTTTGCAGAACTCGCATTTGGAAGGATCAGCTCGAAAAAGGACGCGTCCGTTTCCCAGGGAAAAAGAGAGAAGGCGAAGGAACTGAGAAATACGGCAAAAGAGCTTCTGACCGGCCTGCGGGAAAAATATTTTTACGCATCCGCCGAAAGCCAGGAGGAACGGATGCGTGCCTGCGCGCCATTCGCCCGGGAGCTTCTCGGTCTGGCGCAGGATTTCTGCCGCCGCTTTGAAGAAAAAAAGCGGGAGCGGAATATCCTGGATTTTCATGATATGGAGCACATGGCGCTTCAGATCCTCACCCGGCGGGAGGAGGGAAAGGTCCTGCCCACCCGCACGGCAAAGCAGCTCAGGGAGAACTACGTTGAGATCATGATCGATGAATACCAGGACAGCAACCTGGTGCAGGAATATCTGCTTTTTGCCATTTCTGGTGAGGAAGATGGGAACTATAACCGTTTCATGGTGGGGGATGTGAAGCAGAGCATTTATAAATTCCGTCTGGCAAGGCCGGAACTTTTCATGGAAAAATTTGACCGTTATCGGAAGCTGGAAACCGTGGAGGATACCGGAGAAAGTCCAGCGGGACCGGCAGAGGGCGGCCTCCGGGAGAGACGCATCGATCTGAAAAAGAACTTTCGCAGCCGCAGGCAGGTGACGGAAAGTGTGAATGCAGTCTTTTCCTGTCTCATGGGAAAAGACTTGGGCGGCGTGGAATATGATGAAGATGCCGCCCTCTATCCGGGTGCGGTTTTCCCGGAAACGGAGGTTTCCTTGAATGTGGAGCCGGACGTGGAAGCTTTTCCGGAAACGAA
This sequence comes from Candidatus Eisenbergiella merdipullorum, assembly GCA_019118445.1. GTDB lineage: Bacteria > Bacillota > Clostridia > Lachnospirales > Lachnospiraceae > Eisenbergiella > Eisenbergiella merdipullorum. Next base: position 13,866 of record DWYY01000063.1, read on the forward strand.
GCCGGGCGGCGAGAGTCCACATGCACGTGACCCTTATGGTACGGAAGTGCTGCTGTGTGTGCCCGGTGAAGATGGATTGGAAGAAAAGGAGCGGGAGGCCATGGCCGTGGCAGGACGCATCCGGGAACTGGTGGGAAGGCTTCCAGTGGTGGACGGAGTGACGAAGAAGCAGCGGCCCGCGCGCTATTCGGACATCGTGATCCTGCTGCGTTCCCCTTCCGGCTGGGACGAGACCTTTAAAAAGGTGCTGGAAACCTGCGGCATTCCGGTGTATATCACCGCCAGGACAGGCTATTTTGCAGCAACAGAGGTGCAGACCGTCCTGAATTTTCTCAAAGTGCTGAACAATCCCCTCCAGGACATCCCCCTCTTTGGCGTGCTGAAAAGCCCTGCGGGGGGCTTCTCAGACAGGGAGATCGCCCTGATCCGGGCACAGCAGGAAAAGGGAAAGCTGTATGAGAGCCTTTGCGCCTATGCGCAGGACGGGAAAGAAAAAGAGATCTGCGCCAAGGCGGCAGCGTTTCTTGAGCTTCTGGAGCGCTTCCGTGATCATGCCGTCTATCTTCCCATCCATGAGCTGATAGGGGCATTCCTGGAGCAGACGGGTTATCTGTACATGGCGTCCGCCCTTCCTGGCGGAGAACAGCGACGGGCGAATCTGGAAATGCTCCTCGCCAGGGCGGAAAGCTTTGAAAAGACCAGCTATTTCGGCCTGTTTCACTTCATCCGGTATATGGAGCAGGTAGAAAAATACAACATTGACTACGGAGAGGCCAGTCTCCAGGATGAAAACGCGGATACGGTGCGCATCATGAGCATCCACCGCTCCAAGGGACTGGAGTTCCCCATCTGTTTTGTTTCCGGACTGGGCAAGCGGTTCAACATGCAGGACATCGCAAAGCCTGTCATCGTGGATATGGACCTGGGGATCGGCCTGGACTATGTGGACAGCACCCTCAGGGTAAAGATGGGGACATTAAAAAAGAATGTGATGGCGGGAAAGCTGCAGCGGGACAGCCTGGGAGAGGAGCTCCGCGTGCTGTACGTTGCCATGACCCGCGCCCAGGAGAAGCTGATCATGACTGGAAGCGTGAAGGCGGACCGGGCGGAGAAGCTGGAGGCGGCTCAGGCAGATGGGGCTGAGCCGCGGGAAGATGCTGCAGAAAACGCAGCGCATCCCGGCGGAATCCTTTTCCCCTTTTTCCGCCGCGCGGGCGCTTCCACCTACCTGGACTGGCTGCTCCCTGCCTGGCTGCAGACCGGGCAGAAGGTCGAACTGACCGACGCTTCTCTTCTTCTGGCAGGCCAGATGAAGAAGGAACAGAGCAGGGAGCAGCGTTTCCTGGAGCTGAAGCAGTTCCTGAAGGAGGATGTGAGCGGAACAGGAGCATCCGCGCAGGAAGCCGGGGGCACACAAGGCCGGGAGGCGCCTGCGCAGGAAGCCGGGGGCGGCGCAGAGAGCGGGAAAACATCCGCACAGGATGCGGCGGCCCGCCTGGCTCTGCGTCTGGAAAGCGTATATCCGCACCGCAACCTGGAACGGCTATATACCAAAACCACAGTATCTGAGCTGAAAAAGACCGGAATGGCTGAAGCCGCCGAAGAAGCATATCACCTGTTTGAGGAAGAAGTGGTGATCCCTTATCTGCCGCGTTTTGTCAGAAGCGAGGACAAGATGGGAGGAGCTGCCAGAGGAACCGCCTATCATAAAGCGCTTGAGCTGTTCCCTTTTGGAAAATGGATGGAACGCGAGACTTCCGGACAGAGCGATGCGGAAAAAGACCAGGAAGCTCTGGAAGCCCTGCTGGATGAAATGCAGCGGCAGGGAAAGATGCTGCCGGAGTACAGGCAGGCAGTAAGCGCATGGAGGCTGGAAGCCTTCCTGCAGAGTTCGCTGGCAGCACGGATGGGCCGTGCGGACAAGGCGGGTCTTCTGCACAAGGAGCAGCCCTTTGTCCTGGGTCTTCCCGCTTCGGAGCTGGGACCGGAATATCCGGCGGAGGAAACGGTGCTGATCCAGGGCATCATCGATGTGTATTTTGAAGAAGAAGACGGCCTGGTGGTGGCCGATTACAAGACGGATGCCGTCACGCAGGCAGAGGAGCTTGTAAACCGGTACCGCGTCCAGTTGGACTACTATGCCCGCGCGCTGGAACAGCTTACAGGGAAAAGGGTGAAGGAAAAGATCATCTATTCTTTTGGCCTTCAGCGAGAGATCCTGTTATAGGAAAATGCCGGGAGAAAGAATCTGTTTGACTGAAAAAATGAGGCAGCGTATCCTTAGATTCAGAAATATTATGCCAAAACGATCAAGAAGAGAGCCGCGATCTGCGGCTCCCATCGATCATTCAATCATTTTTCCGTGAAAACAGTCCCTTAATACCACCGCGTCATCGGCAGATTGTTGTTCACGCCCTTGCTCCACAGGATCTGGTGCAGGTCGATGATGCCGTTGTAGAAGGTGGCGGCGCAGGTGCACAGATACAGCTCCCACATCCGGACGAACTGTTCGTCGAACATCTTCCTGACCTCGTCCTTATGCGCCTGGAAGTTGGCGTTCCAGCAGCGCAGGGTGCGGTTGTAATGGCGGCGCATGCTTTCTACATCCAGCGTATAGAAACGGTGGTCTGCCGCGGCGTAGATCATTTCACGCAGGGAGGGGACCATGCCGCCGGGGAAGATATACTTCTTGATCCAGGGATCGCCCGGATGCTCCTTCAGCGCGCTGATGAAATGAAGAAGGAACAGACCGCCGGGCTTTAATACTTCATCCGCATAGGTCAGGAATTTATCATAGTTTTCCCGTCCCACATGTTCCACCATGCCCACGCTCACGATACGGTCAAATTTTTTGTCGAGCTGGGGCAGATCCCGGTAGTCCATACGTTTTACGCACAGCAGGTCAGAAAGCCCTTCCTTCTGAATACGTTCGTTGAACGCGGCCTCCTGCTCATGGCTCAGCGTGATGCCCGTTCCCTTTACGCCGTATTTCTTGGCGGCCTCGATGAGCAGAAAGCCCCATCCGCAGCCGATATCCAGAAGCTCCATACCGGGCTTCAGGTACAGCTTTTTCAGGATGCGGTCCGTTTTATGGACCTGCGCGTCATAAAGGGTATCGTTTTCATTCTCAAAATAGGCACAGGAATAGCTCAGTGTTTCATCCAGCCACAGACGGTAGAAGTCATTGCCGATATCGTAATGGGAAGTGACCTCTTTTTCCTGATTCTTCTTGGAGCCGGAAGTAAAGATCAGCTTCTTCAGCTTGGAAGTATCTGTGGAAAAACGGTCCATCTGACCCATGAAGTGTGAAAGCGCTTCATACAGATCTCCTTCGATGGTCAGATCCCCCCTCATGTAGGCTTCACCCAGAGCCAGGGAGGTGCTGGTCATCAGATCCTTGATATCCAGCTCCTTGTTGATGTTTACGGTGAAGGTGGGTTCTCCTTCCCCAATTTTGTACTGTGTTCCCTGGTAATTGACCAGGAAAGGCGCCGCATCCAGTTTCCGCAGAAAATGAATGACGGCATTTTCTTCAAGTCCCATTTTGTGATGCTCCTTTCCCGAAAAAAATTTGGAATAATTGCAGAAATCGGTATTTTGGCCGATGCCACTATTTTACAGCGTTTGTCCGGCAAGGTCAATCAGAAAGAAACAGGCTCTGGGGTGCAGATCGGTCCCAGCTCTTTGACAAAAGAAGAAAATCATATTATGATGATGATACAGGTTAGTTAGCAACGACTAACTCGTAAATAACAAAAGCTTGCATTGGATCATATATATATAAATAGAATGGTTCAACTGTGCGGAAAGAAGGAATAATCATGGCAATTGGGATAATCTTCGTCATTCTGATCGTGGTCGGTATTTTCAGTATCAAACATTTCGCAAAAAAGCTGGCGCAGGGATGCTATGGCGGAAGCGTCAAAAAAGGACGAAACGGCTGAAGCATCAGAACAGACCGGTAACAGCGGCCCCGGAGGATGCCGGACCGCTTTAACGGTCCGGCCTGCGGGAAACGCTTTTCTGCGCTTCCCTCGCGTTTTTTGCCCGCATGGAAGCGATTTCCTGGGGGGAAAGCTCCGGCTGGCCAAAGGGATAAAGGTCCTTATAGGCGGCGAGCTCCTCTTCTTTTCCTGTGCCGGACGGAATGAGCCCGGTACAGTCGTAGGCGGATGCGGCGCTGGTATAGTCCTGGTCTTCAGGAATATTGTAATCTTTGTCCTTCATTGCGTCAGTCTCCTTTTTGGGAACAGTATGCGCAGGAAGGGAGAAGATCATACATCACGCGCCGGGCGGATATTATTTTTACAGGAGCATTTTTTTGATCTCAGGAATGGATTTCCCTTCCTTACGCAGACGCCTGAGAAGGGCGATCCGCTCCACGGAGGGCTCCCGACGGTAGCGCCTGGTCAGATTTTCCTCTGCCTGCTCGAAGGGCAGGAGCCCTTCCTCCGTATAAAATTTCAGGGTGCTGTAGCGAACGTCGGTCAGGCGTACCAGCTCACCGATGGTTACATATTCCGACTGCAGGATGGTTTCCATGCTTCGCTGTCTTGACATAGACGCCTCCGATCTTTCTTTCTGGGCATCAGGAAAATGCCGTCATAAGGACGGCGATCATATCCAGCATGCCGTTTACATAGTCCAGCATTTCCTTCACCAGGGCTCCTTCCGGGCTTTTTATGATGGCGGTCAGCCTTTCCTTCATTTCCTTCTGCTCATATCTGGAAAAATACTCCCGGATCACGCCGCTTTTTTCCAGAAGGATCGCGAGAGCGGCGATATCCTCCGTGACCTCCCCTTCCTCCAGAAGCTCGGAGCGGACCAGATCAACGACCCGGTTAATGGCGTCTCTGGTGGGGAGAAAGCGTCTGACCCCATCGAACGGCCCCGCCTCTGCGGCCTGTGCCAGCCCTTCCGCTGCCAGCGATTCCCCGATGGAGTCGATCAGGGCATTCAGCCGCCTGCCGGAGAAGGAATAGTGGTAATCCTCCAGGATTTTTTCCATTTTCATGGGCTTCCCCTGATTGAGATAGTCATAGAGCGGACGGAGAAACGCCTTCTCTTCCGGGAGTCCGCCGGTTACGGACACGCTTTTTCCGGATCCGGCGAGTATGCGTTTCTTTCCATCCTCAATGCTGATGCAGCCGGAAAGCTGCAGCTCCAGCATGCCGGCAGCGAGCAGGCAGACGAGACGGTCCACATTGAAGCTGGAGAGCTTCCCCTTGTCATTGACTGCACAGATGAAATATTCCTGTGTGAGAGACAGATCCTTCATAAACTTCCTCCTGTTCTGCCGCCGCAGGCGGCATTTAATCTATAAAAGAACGGCATCAGCCGTTCTTTGGCAGGAACCAGAGGTTCCTGCCGGCCTCCTGTTCTGCCGCCGCAGGCGGCATTTACAGCTACTTATCACTTACTACTTACGATTTAATAATAACAGAAAAATGGCTCCTGTCAAGCGGAGAATGGAAATAAAAAATTATTTTCCAAATTGTATTTTTCCCATCTTTTCTTATAATGAAAATATATGATATTGAATTTCTCCGACCGTGATAAGCTTACGGACGGAAGAGGAAAAGCGGGGGACAGCGACGGATGAATACGCCAGAGCTGGAAACGGAGAGGCTGATCTTACGAAGATTTACGGAAAACGATCTGGAAGCCTTCTATCAGATTTACAGCGATGAGGAAGTCAACACTTTCCTTCCATGGTTCCCTCTGAAAACCATGGAAGAGGCAAGGCGCTTCTATGAAAGCAGGTATGAAACAAAATACCGTGAGAAAAGCGCGTACAATTACGCGGTCTGTCTGAAGACAGATAATATCCCGATTGGCTATGTCAATGTCAGCATGGATGACAGCTTTGATTTCGGATACGGCCTGCGCAGGGAATTCTGGCATCGGGGGATTATCACAGAAGCCGGTAAATCAGTTGTTGAACAGTTAAGAAAAGCTGGGATCCCTTACATCACCGCCACCCACGATGTCAACAACCCCAGGAGCGGAGCCGTCATGAAGCGCCTTGGGATGAAATATTGCTATTCCTATGAGGAACAGTGGCAGCCAAAGGATTTCCCGGTCATTTTCCGCATGTATCAGTTAAACCTGGACGGAAATGAGGACAGGGTTTATGACGGATACTGGAAGGCCTCTTACGTTCATTTTGTGGAAAAGACGAACTGTTAAGAATGAAGTTTTGCAACTCTTTTCAATATGATATAATGGTCGCGCAGAGAAAGAAACACTTCATCAGGGAGGAACCCATGGATTTATTCACATATATGGCGGAAAACAGGAAGGAAAAGGAAGCGCCGCTTGCGGCGAGGCTGCGGCCGGAGACGCTGGAGGAGGTGGTGGGGCAGCAGCACATCATCGGAAAGGACAAGCTGCTCTACCGCGCCATCAAGGCGGACAAGCTGGGAAGCGTCATTTTCTACGGCCCGCCCGGAACGGGAAAGACCACGCTGGCGAGAGTGATCGCCAACACCACCAGCGCGCGTTTTACCCAGATCAACGCCACGGTGGCAGGGAAAAAGGATATGGAAGAGGTGGTGGCACAGGCAAAAGAGGCGCTCGGCATGTACGGCAAGAAGACCATCCTGTTCATCGATGAGATCCATCGCTTCAACAGGGGACAGCAGGACTATCTGCTCCCCTTTGTGGAGGACGGCACCGTGATCCTGATCGGGGCGACCACGGAGAATCCCTACTTTGAGGTGAACGGGGCGTTGCTTTCCCGTTCCATCATCTTTGAGCTGAAGCCGCTTTCCGCGGAAGACATCAAGGAGCTTCTGCGCCGTGCCGTCACCGATGAAAAGAAGGGAATGGGAGCATACGGAGCCGTCCTCGATGAAGACGCGTCAGATTTTCTTGCGGACATGGCGGGAGGGGACGCCAGGCTTGCGCTCAACGCCGTGGAGCTGGGGATCCTGACCACGCCCCGGGGAGAGGACGGGAAGATCCACATCACGCTGGATGTGGCGGCGGAATGCATCCAGAAGCGGGTGGTGAAATACGATAAGACCGGAGATAACCATTACGACACCATTTCGGCATTCATCAAGAGCATGAGGGGATCGGACCCGGATGCGGCGGTCTATTATCTGGCAAAGATGCTCTATGCGGGGGAAAGCGTGACCTTCATCGCAAGGCGCATCATGATCTGTGCGTCGGAGGATGTGGGAAATGCGGACCCGCAGGCGCTGCAGGTGGCGGTCAGCGCTTCCCTTGCCGTGGAACGGGTCGGGATGCCGGAGGCGCAGATCATCCTGGCCCATGCCGCCACCTATGTGGCCTGCGCGCCTAAGAGCAACGCTGCGGTCAACGCCATCAGCGAGGCGTCCCGCTGCGTGGAGGAGACGGGAAACCTGCCCGTCCCGTCCCATCTCCAGGACGCCCATTACAAAGGGGCGGCAAAGCTGGGACACGGCCTGGATTACAAGTACGCCCATGATTATCCGAACCATTATGTCAGGCAGCAGTATCTGCCCTACGAACTGACCGGGAAGGAATTCTACCGTCCCACCGGAAACGGCTATGAGGCGAAGATCCGGGAGCATATGAAGCGCATCAAAAAAGAGGCTGAAAAAGAGGGCTGAGACAGGGAAGGAGGCTATTGGGCCTCCTTTGGTATAAACATGGAAACGCTTGAGCATGAAAAGATTGAAAAATAAAAAATTGGATATTATTTTCGCCGCGTCGATTTTCGCGGTGGTTTTTAGCGCCTGTATGCCAGGCGGTTCAGGAAACAGAATGAAGAAAGAAAATCATCCTCCGGCGTCAATCGCGAATGATTTTGCTTCCGTACTTGAAAATGAGGCTGCTTTTTACTGTACATATAATATTCCTTATGAGAACAGGGCGGTGATCCATGAATATCGGGATTCTCTGAAGGATATCACATTCGGAGAAAAACCGTTGAACATACAGCGGTTTGCGGTTGTGGATTTAGACGGGAATGGAGTGCCGGAAGTTGTTCTTGAAATCGATGAGTATGCGGGATTTGTTATTCTGCGTTATGAACGGAGTCGTGTATACGGAAATATTGTCGGATATAGGACGATGTATTGCCTGAAAGAAAATGGCTTTTTTATGAGTTCTTCAAGTTCAGATGAAGACGGATGGAACAGCCTCTATTTTATAGGCGATACATTTATTACAGATAATACCTTATACAGATCGCCCTCTGCTTATTACGCGGAAGACAGATGCATTGATGAAAAGCTCTGGTGGGAGATGTTTGATGCATTTGATGAGGCAGAAGATGTAAAATGGCATGATTACTCGGATGGATCGATCGAAAAATGGATCGCGCAAAACCCCGTGTTTGACCTTGCAATGTCAGAAGGATGTGCGGATGAACACCAGGATTATTTGGATTCCTTATCCTATCTGATTGAAATGACGTATGATTATACGAAAAAGACGCAGGAGGAACGAAATGCATCTGCAAAAGAATATTATACGAACTGCCGGAAAGAACTGGATCAAATATATCAACGATGCCTGGAAGTTTTATCAGAAGCTGAAACTGAAAATCTGACTGCGGATCAGCAGGAGTGGGAAGAAAACTTTGACAGCAGGATGGATGCGGCGTTAAATGCTTTACAGATTGATACCAGTGAAAAGCCGGAAGATGAGAGCCTGTATTATACTTTTGGAGATATGATACTGAGAAGGATCTGCCGGTTGGCAGATATTTATTTCTCTGTTACATCAGTCCTATCCTGATACATCCTTATATTTGGAAGGAGAAAGATGAGAAAAGTTGCGGTCAGATGGAATTTACTGATTATACTTGCGGTATTGATCAGCATTATTTTTTTCATAAGGAGTTATTACTTTCCCAAATATTACGTTTATATCCTGCTGCCCGAAGGGAAATGGCTGTATGCCTTATGCGGTGCCGTATCTGTCTGTTTTACAATCATATACTTTATGGTATTAGTAAGAGGCAGGGAAAGGATCGGGGAAAAAGTTTATTTCTTCATTCGGCTCTATACGATCCTGCTGATTGTCGTTGGGTTTTTAAAAAATTCGCCATACAGCGGGTATTCCGGTTTAGACAAAATATTTATGAAGCTATTATATTATTCCATGGAACCACCGCTTGACTTCTGGGATTTCCTGAGTTCCTTTGCGCCTGTGGGATATAAATATTATAGCTTCGCGTGCATCTCGGCAGGTTATTGTCTGGCTGCCGGAAATATTATGATCAATCAGTCTCATGTGACAAACAAAAAATATCTGAATATTCTGTTTTCTTATTCGTATTTAACTTATATTATATGCCATAGAATTTATTATAGTGATATATGGAATATACTCAAAGTTGTGATGGGAATGATATATGTTCTTTTATGGATTATTGCTATTTTGAAAATGAAAGCGGACAGGCATATCCTTAAAAAATTTCAGATATTCTGGCTGATTGATCTGTGCAGTGTATTTATCGTGTTTATAGGGGAACTGCTTCAATTTACCTTCAACAGAGTGATAGCGCTTATCAGTGACCTGACAATATTCAAAGCCTTCGCATGGCCTTTATTTATGTTTGAGCAAGTACCCTATATCCTCCGGGCAATCATTTATTTTGGCGTGTTGATTTCAATGAATATTCTGTGCCTGTTGCAAATGAAAAAGAATGACTGATTTATACGGAGAAAGGACATATGAATAAGAAGCGTAAATCCATTTTTCTGGTTATCGGCGTATGCATCCTGTTCAGTTTGAACAGCTGCGTGAAGAAAGGCAATATGACTTCTACAGAAAAGGAAGGACTTACTTCTGTAAAAGAAGCGACAGCTTCCGTGATTTCCATTGCCGATGTGAAAAAAGACTTTATCATCCATGTTCCCACCCAGGCAGAAGTGGAGAAAAAACGGGAAGAGGTATTAGCCGGTATGAAGGAAGAAGAGATCGAACGGCTGAAAGAAACGATAAAGGTGGAAAATCTGGCGCTGGAACATTCTTTTATGTGGGATAATCTGGAAAAGAATCTTTCTGATCCGGAAAACCTGATGTGGAATCTTATCGATACGACCGGCTTCATCCAGATCGGCTGGGGATATGATACGGAAGTTTACGAAGAAAAGAAGACAGATGATATGACAATGGATGAGTTCCTGGAACAGTACGGAATACCGGTTATGACCGATAATGACAAAGACGCGGAGACCTTCTGCAGACAGATGGAGGAGCTGAGGAGCACTATAGTGAATAAGGCTTTAAGGAAGGACTTCGATCATCTCATTTCAAACATGCGGTCAGCCAGGGAAACACATGATGTTACCTATATCCGGAATATTTATGAGATCCTGCATGATATGGATTATTATCTGCTCCGATATGGCCCGACGGAAATGGGAGCATATGTTTCCGACATGTCATTGGTGTGCACCTACTATGGTGTGCTGGAGGTATACGAAGAATAATCATTTGTTGCATTATAGATAGCAATGTCCCTGAAAATTTATACGACCATTATCAAAAGGAAAGGAGCAAAAGAAAATTGAATAGATATAGAAGAAGAATCTATATTGCATTGACGCTTTTGCTGATGGTGAATCTTTCATCAATTTATTGGAATTCCGGATATAACCCATATTTTACGATGATGGTCAGAAATCTTCATACGATTATATTTTGGGGTTCACACTTTGTTATTTTATATTCAGCAATAAAAATACGTCATAAAATTATATACATACTGCCATTTTACTGGATTATTGAATTTATTCGGATATATTAGCAATACTTTGTATCCTTTGTATCAGAACGATCGCCTGCTTTCAAAATAGTTATGGGTTATATAATGGCTCCATTTTGGGGAGCGGACTGGATGCTTGCAATAAATGATAGTGCGATTTATGTTTTCTCCATACATCTTCTGTTCAGCGGTGATATAGTAAGAATTATCATGAGTTTGATTTTATTATATATATCGACACATTATGCATATAAATACTATAAAAACAAATAGGGAATTTATAAAAGAACATAAAAACTGACACGCCAGGAAAGGAAAGAAATGAAAAAGAAATATGTTCTCTTATTTGGAATGATCCTTACAGTTTTTATCGCTGCCTGCGGAAATCAAAGAAATATGCAGTCAGGCGAAGATGGAAGCCTGCAATCTGCGGAAACCAAACCGGAAACAGAAACTGTTGCAGCTCAGGAGAAGGAAACCATCGAGGTCTCAGTCGTAATTGAAGACCATTATATAACTAATATGGGAGATCCTTCCAACTTGTATCATATAGATGAGAACAATGTTTTATGGGGATGCGGCAGAAATAATTATGGACAGTTGGGGCAGGGAACACAGGACTATGACTTTCATGAAGAAATGGTGAAAATCGCAGAGGATGTGATCCATGTGGATTATTCCCAGGAAGGCTTTGTGATCTATCTGACGGCAGATCATGACCTGTACGGATTTGGAAACGCCGGTACCGGAGCCCTTCGGCAGTTGGACGAGTTCTCTGTGGAATTTTATAACAACGGGGAGGCGTGTGTGGTAAAAGAGCCTGTCCTGTTGATGCCGGATGTGACCTATGCGCGTTGCGGGAGAGAGGATGTGGTCTGTCTCAGATCGGATCAGTCTGTCTGGACCTGGGGGACGATATGGTATGAAAACGGCGGTTATGATTTCAGAGGTACGCCAGAAAAAATCCTGGATGAAACAGTCTGGGTAACGGGAGGGCCATATAATCATGCGGCACTCCTGCGTGACGGCAGCGTATGGACATGGGGATATAATTATTCGGGAAACTGCGGAATAAAGGATATGCCCCTGATCTCTGATCCGCAGGAAGCCGCCAATGGCGTTGAAATGGTCTGGACAGGCAGAATGGAAGAAAATGTAAACTGTGAAAAAATAGCCGATTTTGATGGGATTTATGAAAGGCAGATGGAGAATACCGTTATCCGCAGGACGGATGGCACGTACTGGATATGTGGGGCAAATGTGGGAAATGAAGAAAAAGTATTACCGGTCTCTTATGAAGTGACGGATTATGTTATGACCTGTACTTCGGAATTTCTGCCATATGAAGGATCTGATTACGGTAATATGGCTGATGAGGATCAACAGATCAGTAATATGCTGATCTGCCGGAATAACGATGTTTTCAGTTTTGACAGAAGTTCCTTGGATATTACCGGACTTTATAAAAATATCGAAAACCTGTTATGGATCGCACCCAGAGGAGGAGCAGGCATAGATACGGAGGGCTCTAAAGTAGAAGCCGCGTCAAACCGTTTTATCATGCTGAGTGAAAATATGGCTTCTGGAGATATACCGGAAGAAAATGTACTATTGATACGGCTTACCCGTGAGCGTGCTGTTGAGGCTGGGGCTATGCCTATGTCATATAAGGATATTTTGCTATATCGTGAGAATGAAGATGCGTATCTGGCCTGGCAGATGGCAGATGATTTAAACTCATGGTATCTGTACCAATTACCAGGGTATGGGGATTGGATGGAAAAGGAGGTTGCAATATTCTTGCGTTGTGCAGCCGGCTTTTAAGGCAAAATAAATATGAAAGCCGTTTCCATGGAGCCATTGCTCTATAGTCACGGCTTTAAACAGGTCATATATGGAAATAACGGCCATTACATACCGCCTAAAAAAGCTGCTCCGTCAGATAGCGGTAGATTTCCTTATTCTTCTTCTGCCAGTTGTCGCAGATGGAGGCCGCGAGCTCTTCAGTGGGAACGGACAGGCGGATGCCGACCAGGTCCACATCCTTGTCCTTCGCCACCAGCTGGGCCTCAAATTCCCCGTTTACCAGCTTGTAATAGTTGCCCTGGATGGAGGATTCATTGCGGAGCTCCATCCGGTGGCTTTTGAAATATTCCCGGATATCGTCCTTTATAGCGTCGCTGATGCGGTTTTCAAAATAGCTGAGGGTGTTTCTGCCCTCTTCCGTCAGTTGCAGCTGCGTCCGGTTCAGGATGGTCTTTGACCGGGCAAGCCCTGTTTCCACAAGATCGGAAAAAACGGTCTGCAGGGTGAGAAAATTGGTATAGTCCCGGTCCAGGATGAACTCTGCGATCTGCGCTGTGGTAAGCGGAAAATTCACACAGTTGAGCATATAAAGGACCATGAGTTTATAAAGTGTGGTCGGTTCCTTGTTCATGGCATTGTCCTTGTCTGATGGCGTTCTGCTTCAGCCTGCGGTGAAGCAGATTCAATACGTTTCGTTTGTCGGCGCTCCACAGGGGGGCGATGAGCAGGCGTTTCGGCCCGTCCCCTGTGACCCGGTGGATGACGATGTCAGCAGATAGCGATGCGATGCAGTCACATAAGATGGAAAGATATTCCTCCAGTGACAGCACCTGAAAGCGGCCTGCCCGGTACTCATCTGCGAGGTCGGTTCCTTCCAGCACGTGAAGGAGCTGCAGTTTCACGCCCCAGATGCCGCAGCCGTTCAGATAACGGATGGTCTGAAGCATCATTTCCCGCGTCTCTCCCGGAAGGCCCAGGATCACATGGACGATCACAGGGATGTCCGCCGCATGAAGCGCACGCACGGCGGCGTCAAAGCAGGAAAGGGGATAGCCTCTGCGGATATAGACAGCCGTGCTTTCGTGGATGGTCTGAAGGCCCAGCTCCACCCAGATGAATTTTCCGGGAAAACGTTCCTTCAGGCGGACGAACAGACCGATCACCTCATCCGGCAGGCAGTCGGGCCGGGTAGCGATGGAGATGCCCGCAATGTCCGGCTCGGCCAGGGCTTCGGAAAAGAGCCGCTCCAGCAGGGGAAGCGGCCCGTAGGTATTCGTATATGCCTGAAAATAGGCGATGAAGCGGCTGCCTGTTTTTTTCCCGGAAAGGAGAGATCTTCCGGCGTCGAGCTGGGCGCGCAGCGTACCGGTGCGCTTTGCGGCAAAATCCCCGCTTCCGCCCGCGCTGCAGAAGATACAGCCGCGGTCACCCAGCGTGCCGTCCCGGTTGGGGCAGGTAAACCCTGCGTCCAGCGCGATCTTGTACAGCTTTTCTCCGTAATGCTCCTGACACCAGGCGCCGAGCGTCCGGTAGGGCATCTGACCGTTGTTCACCGCTCGATATTGGATCTGACCGCTTCGGCCACCACGTCCGCAACCCTGGGGTCAAAGGCTTCCGGCATGATGTTGTCTTCGTTCAGTTCCTCATCCGGCACAAGTGAGGCGATGGCGAGGGCGGCGGCCAGCTTCATTTTTTCCGTGATCTGAGTGGCGCGTCCTTCCAGAGCTCCTTTGAAAATGCCGGGGAAAGCTACCACATTGTTCACCTGATTGGGGAAATCGCTTCGTCCGGTCCCCACCACTCTGGCGCCCGCAGCCTTTGCCAGATTGGGCATGATCTCCGGTACGGGATTGGCCATTGCGAAGAGGATGGAATCCGGATTCATGGAAGCCACCATTTCCTGGGTAACGATGCCCGGCGCGGATACGCCGATGAAAATGTCCGCGCTCTTCATGGCATCTGCCAGAGAGCCGGTCATGCCGGTAAGGTTGGTCACCTTCATCATTTTCTCCTGCATCCAGTTCAGCCCTTCACTTTTCTTTGAAAGGATGCCGGATTTGTCGCAGAGGGTCACGTTCGTGAATCCATAGGAGAGAAGCAGCCTGGCAATGGCGATCCCGGCGCTTCCCGCTCCGTTGATGACCACGCGGCAGTCCTCTTTTTTCTTGCCGATGACCTTCAGGGCATTGATGACGCCTGCCAGGACGACGATGGCGGTGCCGTGCTGGTCATCGTGGAAAACCGGGATGTCCAGCGTTTCCTTCAGCCGCTCTTCGATCTCAAAGCAGCGCGGCGCGCTGATATCCTCCAGATTGATGCCGCCGAATCCCGGGGCGATCCAGGTGACGGCTTTGATGATCTCTTCCGTATCCTGGGTGTCCAGGCAGATCGGGACCGCGTTCACCCCGCCGAATTCCTTGAATAGGACGGCCTTTCCTTCCATGACCGGCATGGCGGCATGAGGGCCGATGTTGCCGAGGCCTAGGACCGCGGAGCCGTCGGAAACCACGGCGATAGTGTTCGCCTTCATGGTGTAGGTGTAAGCAGCCTCCTTATCCTGCGCGATCACCTTGCAGGGTTCGGCCACGCCCGGCGTATAGACCAGGGCGAGATCTTCTCTGGATCTGACCGGGACCTTGGAGATGGTCTCCAGCTTTCCGTTCAATTTTTTATGCAGCTCAAGCGCTTTTTCGTTTGTTGTCATCTTGTCCCTCCGTTTTGAAGCATATTCCGGGATTTCCTGCCTGTCCCGGAGGCTTTTTCAATACCTATAATCATATAATATTTGGTTTTGATGTGCAAGATAAACTATTTATTGGACAACTTTTGATTTGCGATTTAGCGCATTGTGCGGTATGATAAGGACAGAAATACTTTCCGCGTATTTTGGGAAGAAACGCGGAAAGGCAAAGAAAAAACAAAAAAAGGAGAAAAAAGATGAGCGACGTATTACAAAGGATCTATGAGATCGGAATTGTTCCCGTCATCGCGATCGACGACGCTGAGAAGGCGGTGCCTTTGGCAAAGGCGCTGGTAAGAGGCGGACTCCCGGCAGCGGAGGTGACCTTCCGCACGGCCGCCGCTGAAGAAGCGATCCGGCGCATCGTGTCTGAGGTGCCCGATATGCTGGTGGGCGCTGGAACCGTATTGACCAAGGAACAGGCGGACCGTGCCATTGATGCGGGAGTATCCTTCATCGTCAGCCCCGGCTTCAATCCGGAGATCACGAAATACGTGCTGGACAAGGGGATGCTCATGATTCCAGGAACTGCGTCCCCGGGCGAGATGGAGCAGGCTATGAGCATGGGCCTTTCCGTGGTCAAGTTTTTCCCGGCGGAAGCAAACGGCGGCGTTGCGAAGCTGAAGGCTCTGGCAGGCCCTTACACGACCCTGCGCTGGATGCCTACGGGCGGTGTGAATGAGAAGAATCTTCTGGACTACATCAAGTTCAACAAGATCGTTGCCTGCGGAGGCACCTGGATGGTGAAGAAGGATCTGATCGAAGCGGAGAACTGGGATGAGATCGAGCGTCTGACCAGACAGGCGGTACAGACCATGCTGGGACTGCATGTGGACCACATCGGTATCAACACGGAGAATGAGCAGGAAGCGCAGGCTGCCGCGAAGCTGTTTGTGGACATGTTCGGGATGGAGGAAAAGGTTGGAAATTCCAGCATCTTTGTGGGCAAAAATGAAGTTGAGATCATGAAGAAAATGTATCTTGGCAAAAACGGCCACATTGCGATCGCAACTCATACGCTGCCCCGTGCCATCGCCTATTTCAAGGCCCGCGGTTATGAATTCCGCGAGGAGACGGTAACGGAAAAGGCGGCTTACTTCAAGGATGAGATCGCTGGCTTCGCGATCCATCTGGTACAAAGATAAAGGAGGAAAATATGGCAAAAGTAATTACATTCGGCGAACTGATGCTGCGTCTGCAGCCCTATGATTACCTGCGTTTTGTGCAGGCAGATTCTTTTGAGGCCACGTTTGGAGGTGGAGAGGCGAATGTAGCCGTTTCCCTGGCCAACTACGGGATGGATTCCCGCTTTGTGACGAAGCTCCCTTCCCATGCCATCGGGCAGATGGCGGTGAACAGCCTGCGCAAGTACGGCGTGAACACCGAACATATCACCAGAGGCGGAGACAGGATCGGCATCTATTTCCTGGAGAAGGGCGCGTCCACGCGTGGGAGTGTCTGCATTTATGACCGCGCGCATTCCGCCATCGCGGAGGCGTCTGAGGGGGATTTTGACTGGGATGCCATCTTTGAAGGCGCGGACTGGTTCCATTTCACCGGGATCACCCCTGCTCTGGGAGAGAATGTGGTGCGCATCTGCAAGCAGGCATGTGAGGCGGCGAAGAAGCATGGCGTGAAGATCAGCTGCGACTTGAACTACCGCGGCAAGCTCTGGACAAGAGAGCAGGCGAGGGCGGCCATGACCGACCTGTGCCAGTACGTGGATGTCTGCATCTCCAATGAAGAGGACGCGAAGGATGTATTCGGCATTGAAGCGGAAAATACCGATATTTATGCCGGAAAGCTGGACAAGGAAGGCTATAAGTCCGTTGCGAAGCAGCTGGCGGACCGTTTCGGTTTTGAGAAAGTGGCGATCACGCTGCGCGAGAGCAGATCCGCGTCCGACAATGACTGGAGCGGCATGCTGTATGATTCCGCGAGCGGAGAGTTCTGCTTCTCCAAGCAGTATCATCTTCATATCGTTGACCGCGTGGGCGGCGGCGACAGCTTCGGCGGCGGGCTGATCTATTCGCTCCTGAACGGAAAGAGCACGCAGGAGGCGATTGAGTTTGCAGTGGCGGCTTCCGCACTGAAGCATTCCATTGAGGGAGACTACAACATGGTTTCCGTGGCTGAGGTGGAAAAGCTGGCAGGTGGGGACAGCTCAGGACGCGTACAGAGATAAGGTAAAAGAAAACCGTCGGACAGGCTTTGGCAGGATATCAGCGCATAACGGCAATGTATCTATCCTGCCGGCCTGCCGGCTTTTTTTCCTTTATCTGCAGGGATTTCTAAAAAAGTCTTTCTATTTTTTCAAATCTGTTATATAATAAGGAACGGAAATTTGTAAGGTTCAAATTTTTCCTGAAAACATATCTCGTTGGCGTCTGCTGGATGGACGCCTTTGACAGGCATAAAGAAAGGGAACTGCCGCTCTGGAAGCGGATCCCTGTCATGCCGGATATCTGAGTTTTATTTCCCTATAAGGAATATTTAATCGTAAAAAAGGATACGAAGCGTTTTCGGCGCGTGCCGAAGCGTATTTCAGATTTCCTGTAAACCGGATGGAATACAAAACGGAGGAACAGTATGAGCAGTGTGAGCATGAGAGAGAAGTATCAGTCGCTGGCATTGACCGACCTGAAGGAAATTGCCAAATCCCGCGGGATCAGGGGCACTTCATCCATGAAGAAGGCGGACGTGATCGAAGCGATGGTGGCGCTCGACGAAAAGGAAAATCAGAATACGGAGGCGGCTGAGCCTGTGCGCAGGCCTTCTGGAACGAAGAGCGTCACGAGAAAAAAGGCGGAAAGCGCGCAGGCCCGTCAGACTGACAGTGTGGAAAGCCGCAGAACAGAGAGCGCGGAGGGCCGCAGGGCGGAAGGCGTGCAGGGCGGCAGGACGGAAAACGCAGAGGGCCGGAAGCCCGAAAGCGCAGAGAGCAGGAAGACGGAAGAGAAGACGCCGGAGAGAGAAAACACGCCGGAACGCAGAAGGATGGTAAGAAATACGGGAAGCGGTCCTTCCTCTGCGGCAAAGGGAATGGAACGCAAACCGGTGCGCCATTTTGTGCAGACCCAGGGAGCAGCAGCGCAGGTCCATGTGCAGGGACAGAATCATGTGCAGAGTTATTCACAGCCTCAGAACCATGTCTCCGGTCAAGTCCATGCTGCCGGAAATGCCCAGAATCAGGCTCCTGTCCAGAATGATGTTCCGGCTGTGCAGCCGTCGGCCGCAGAAGAAGGATTCCCCGCGGAGCTGGACAGCGGCGTTTCCGCAAACGGGATCCTGGAGGTCATGCCGGACGGCTATGGCTTCATCCGGTGCGCCAACTATCTGCCCGGTGAAAACGACGTGTATGTGGCTCCCAGCCAGATCCGCAGGTTCGGCTTGAAAACGGGGGATATGCTTGTGGGGAATACCCGCGTCAAGACCCAGAATGAAAAATTCAGCGCTCTGCTCTATGTCAAGAGCATCAACGGATATGCACCTGAGGTTGCCGCAAAAAGATGCAATTTTGAGGATATGACGCCAATCTTCCCGAATGAGAGGATCAATCTGGAATTATCCCGTTCCTCTGTGGCCATGCGCATCATGGACCTGATCAGCCCGGTGGGAAAGGGGCAGAGAGGCATGATCGTTTCCCCGCCTAAGGCCGGTAAGACCACCCTGTTAAAGCAGGTGGCTCAGTCGGTGAAAACGAACAGTCCTGATATGCACCTGATCATCCTGCTGATCGACGAACGTCCGGAGGAAGTGACGGATTTCCGTGAGGCGATCGAAGGGCCGAACGTGGAAGTGATCTATTCCACCTTTGATGAGCTTCCGGAACATCACAAGCGGGTGTCGGAAATGGTGATCGAACGCGCGAAACGTCTGGTAGAGCATAAGCAGGATGTCATGATCCTTCTGGACAGCATCACGCGTCTGACCCGGGCTTACAACCTGGTGATCCCGCCCAGCGGAAGAACGCTCTCCGGCGGTCTTGACCCGGCCGCCCTGCACATGCCGAAACGGTTTTTCGGCGCGGCTAGGAATATGCGGGAGGGGGGAAGCCTGACGATCCTCGCAACGGCCCTGGTGGATACGGGAAGCCGGATGGACGACGTGATCTATGAGGAATTCAAGGGGACCGGCAATATGGAGATCGTCCTGGACCGCAAGCTTTCCGAAAGAAGAGTATTCCCGGCCATCGATATCCCCAAATCCAGCACCAGAAGGGAGGACCTGCTTCTTTCTCCGGAAGAGCTGGAGGCGACGAGCATCCTGCGCAAGGCGCTCAACGGTCTGAAGCCCGAGGAGGCGGTGGACAAGATCCTGGATATGTTTACAAGGACCAGGAGCAATACCGATTTTGTAAATGTGGTCAGAAAGATGAAGATTCTCTGATCTTTTGCCTGAAAAGTCCTGTGATGCTGATTTTTGCGGGAAATAGTAAAAATCATGCTTGCACTTACAGGGAAGCTATGCTAAAATAAAAAAGCTGTTTACAGAAACCGGACAGCAGTGTCCCGGCGGATGCCGGGAAGGTCCGCTCCGGCGGATCAGTGGATGAGAACGAAATAAGCAACTGGAAAAAATAGAAGAGGTGAAAGATCATGAAAGAAGGACTGCATCCTGCGTATTATCAGGCAACCGTAACCTGCAACTGCGGCAACACGTTTGTAACGGGCTCCACCAAGCCGGAGCTGCACGTGGAAGTATGTTCCAAGTGCCATTCATTCTACACCGGCCAGCAGAAAGCTGCTCAGGCCCGTGGACGTATTGATAAGTTCAACAGAAAGTACGGCATGGGAACGAGCGAGGACTGAGAACAGGAATAAGAAGACGGAGAGGATCATCCGTGAAAAAAGGTTGAGGTGTAATAATCTCAACCTTCTTTTTTCACAGAAAATCCATCTGCACTGACGCGCGTCAGAACTGCAGCGGAGGAACGGAATGGGAAAGAAGAAATGCGGACACTATTCTGGGATCGGCGGACAGGCCGTCCTGGAAGGCGTCATGATGAAAAATAAAGAGGAATATGCCGTATCAGTGCGAAAGCCGGACGGAGGGATCGAGACAAAGAAGGAAAAATATGAAGGCATCCTGAGTGGCAGGAAGATCACGAAGCTGCCTTTTATCAGGGGTGTGTTCAATTTCATAGATTCCATGGTGCTTGGCATGCAGACGCTCACTTGGTCCGCCAGCTTTTATGAGGATGAGGAAGCAGAGGAAACGAAGGCGGACGCGGCACTGGATAAGGTTACAAAGGGAAACGGGGAAAAGCTTCTCATGGGTCTGACGGTAGCTTTTTCCATCGTGCTGGCGGTGGCGATCTTCATCGCCCTGCCCTTCGGGATCAGCCTCCTGTTCCAGCGTTTCATCCGGAATGCGTCCCTGCTCGCCATCCTGGAAGGCGTGGTAAGGCTTGTGATCTTCCTGATCTATGTGGCTGCCATCGCTTCCATGAAGGATATCCGCCGGGTCTACCAGTACCATGGCGCAGAACATAAGTGCATCAACTGCGTGGAGCATGGGAAGGAACTGAACGTGAAAAATGTGATGAAAAGCTCCAGGTTCCACAAACGCTGCGGGACCAGTTTTTTGCTGTTTGTGGTCCTGATCAGCATCCTGCTGTTCATGTTCATCCGGGTGGATAATCCGCTTCTGCGGCTGGGGCTTCGTATTCTGCTCATCCCCGTGGTCGCCGGCATTTCCTATGAGGTGCTGCGCCTTGCGGGCAGAACGGATAATCCGCTTATCAATCTGATCTCCCGGCCCGGTCTGTGGCTGCAGCGGCTGACTACCAGGGAGCCGGACGAGAGCATGGTCGAGGTGGCGATCGCTTCGGTGGAGGCTGTGTTTGACTGGAAAGCCTATCTGAAAGATGAGTTCGGCTATGCAGGTGAGGATGATGCCATGGAGGGCAGCCCGTCATGACATACGCGGAAATTTACCGGTCCGGCAGGGAAGCGCTGGAGGCGGCGGGGATCGGTGAAGCGGAGCTGGACGCCCGGCTTCTGCTTGAGGCGGTCTGCCATACATCAAGAAATGATCTGCTGGTGCATGGCGACCGGGAGATTACAGAGGAGCAGGAGAAGCAGTATCAGGGCTGGATCGCCCTTCGCGCCTCTCATATTCCCCTTCAGCATATCACCGGGGTCCAGGAGTTCATGGGATTGGAATTTCTGGTAAATGAGGACGTGCTCATTCCAAGACAGGATACGGAGATCCTGGTAGAAGAGGTGCTCCGGGAGTTGACGGACGGCAGCAGCATCCTGGACCTGTGCACCGGTTCCGGATGCATTCTGTTAAGCCTGCTTCGTTTCTCCAACGACTGCGTGGGCGTTGGAAGTGATATTTCAGAAAAAGCGCTTACTATTGCCCGAAAAAACGCGGACCGGCTGGGACTTCATGCAAAGTTCCTGTGCGGGGATCTGTTTGAAAGGGTGGAGGGAAAATATGATTTCATCGTATCCAATCCGCCCTATATTGCGTCCGGAGAGATTGACGGGCTGATGGAGGAGGTCCGCCTGCATGAACCGTTATCCGCCCTGGACGGACATGAGGACGGTCTTTTCTTTTACCGTAGGATCATAAAAGAATGCGGGGACTATCTGAAGCGCGGCGGCAGCCTTTATCTGGAGATTGGCTGGGATCAGGGAAATGCTGTGAAAGCCATGATGGAGGGAGCCGGTTTTCATGAAGTACGCGTCACAAAGGATTATGCAGAGCTTGACCGGGTGGTGAGCGGCGTCTGGTTTTAGCGCTTTGGGGCAGGCTGTCTGCAGTCTGGCAGAGGGTGATGGGAACCGGAACATTTTTTGAAAAGAAAGGTTGTGAAGATAGATGTTTGACAGACTGGAGGACCTGCTCCGCCGTTATGAGGAGATCATGAACGAACTGAATGAGCCTGACGTAACGGCCAATCAGGAGCGTTTCCGCGCGCTGATGAAGGAGCAGAGCGATCTGACGCCCATTGTGGAGGCATATCGGGAATATAAAAAGGCAAAGCAGGACGAAGAGGACAGCCTTGCCATGCTGGAGGAAGAAAACGACGAGGAGATGCGGGAGCTCCTGAAGGAGGAGCATACAGAAGCGAAGAAACGGATCGAAGAGCTGGAGCAGGAGCTGAAGATCCTTCTTCTGCCGAAGGACCCTAACGATGATAAGAACGTCATTGTGGAGATCCGCGCCGGTGCAGGCGGAGACGAAGCGGCTCTGTTTGCTGCCGAGATATACCGTATGTATGTGAAATATGCGGAGCGCAGACACTGGAAGGTGGAAACTGTCAGCGCGGATGAGATCGGCATCGGGGGCATGAAGGAGGTTACTTTCATGGTCACCGGAAAGGGAGCCTATTCCCGCCTGAAATATGAAAGCGGCGTGCATCGTGTCCAGCGTGTGCCGGAAACTGAGTCCGGCGGCAGGATCCATACATCTACCATCACCGTTGCGGTCATGCCGGAGGCGGAGGATGTGGATGTGGTCATCGATGAGAAGGACATCCGCATCGATGTGATGCGCGCCTCCGGAAACGGCGGCCAGTGCGTCAATACCACAGATTCCGCAGTGCGTCTGACCCACTACCCTACCGGGATCGTGGTGTACAGCCAGACTGAAAAGTCCCAGCTTCAGAACAAGGCCAAAGCCTTTGCCCTCCTGCGCGCCAAGCTGTACGATATTGAGCAGCAGAAGGCGCACGACGCGGAGGCGGAGATGCGCCGCAGCCAGATCGGCACCGGCGACCGTTCCGAGAAGATCCGCACCTACAATTTTCCCCAGGGCCGGGTGACCGACCATCGGATCAAACTTACTCTGTATAAGCTCGATGACATCATGAACGGCGACATCGACGAGCTCCTCGACAGCCTCATCGCCGCAGATCAGGCCGCGAAGCTGGCGAAGATGGGGGAAGTGTGAAACGGTCTGATCTGCTGCTCAGAGCCGCCTGGCCTGATGCGGCATGGGAAGATTTTGAGTACTGGATGAAGCAGGACAGGAAAACCATGAAACGTATTCTCCAATGATTAAAGGATATAGACCGTAATGGATATGATGGTATACGGACAAAACTGAGTTCCGGGGGAATTTTATCATGAAGAAAACACAGAGCTGGAGGGGCCGCTTTACAGCAGCTTCTCCAGCTCTGTGTTCAGTTTCCTTTTCATTTGCTCCAGCTCATCCTAAGAGGGGCGAAAATCCGGGTCTGTTCGATCCGCTGGCAGACACCGCAGGTGCAGTCCCTCAAAAAGGAGTGTTTCTGTAACGGATCGATCTGTGATACAGCAGACATGTGGGAATTCTCCTTTCAGGATGATTTTGAGTCTGAATCTGATTATCTTGCTTACATGATAATCCATCGAAGCCAAAGATACAAGCTTTCAACAAAATTATGTTGTACTTTAAAATCCCGGGCTCTATAATAATGATGATATTCGGATGAAGGGGAGTGATACATGATGAAAAAATATCTTGCTGTTCTGATTGGACTTGCGGCAG
>DWYY01000064.1 GCA_019118445.1 Candidatus Eisenbergiella merdipullorum
TTTCCCATCTCAAAGCCGCCGGAAAGCACATGCTCCACGTCGAACAGACAGCAGTTCATGGTATCCCTTCTCGCGGACATGTCATGCACATAGATATAACCGTCCCGGCAGGCCTGGATCTCCTCCGTGGTCATGAAAAACTTCTGATACAGCTCCTTGTTCAGCTGGTTAAAGATCAGGCTTCTCTTGGTGGAAACCAGAGCGGAATCCGTGTTGGAATTCTCCTTATCCCCGATGTACATGATGGACTGGCTCTTCTTGTACACGTCGTCCAGCATCCGCACAAAATCCTGCTTGTAGTTCCGGTAGTCCCGGTAGCTCTTCGCTACGATGGGCTTCACCTGCTCCAGAGCGCTCTCCACGATATTGTGCATTACCGGGATTGGGATTTCCGTGCTGCTCAGCTCATCCACCTTTTCGATCACGTAGCGGCAGATCATTCTGTTTTCCCCGTCCGTAAAACGTGTCAGCGCGCGGTAGGCGCTCTTTCCCACCGCGTTGATGACCTTCTGGACATTGAACGCTTCCTTCGTTCCGTCCTTCTTTATCACCTTCACATCCAGCTCGGGCCGGTATTCCTTTCCGTAATCCGTTTCCTCTTTCCTTCCCAGTTCCTCTACCGTGTATTCCATCCTGCCTTCTCCCTCCGTCTCTTTTTTCTCCGGCCCAGCCGGCAAACGCTGTTTTCCTGAATTGTTACATACCTCTGCGCCTGATATGAAAGATCGGCACTTCACGCGTCTTGCTCATATTCAAAAAGTTCGGATGCGGAAGTCTGTCTGCAGCCTTTTCCGCATCCGTTCTTATGTATGCCGCTCAGGGATGTTCCCTCTCTTTTATATGCCAAAATATCCAGCCAATCCATGCAACAATATCTTGTTGGCAGCATTTCTTTTGATACAATATCTAGCGGTGTTTCTGATGTATGTCAGTATACCCAAAACAACGCCGCCTGTCAACCGTTTTCTTTCCGCGTTATCGAGATTTCCTGGAACGGCTTTCCTGAAACCGACTTCCTGGAACCGACTTCCTGCACCCCCCTGTCAGGACTGTTTCAAGATGCCGCTCTTTTTGACCGCTTCCACCGCTTCCTCGATCTCTGAAACGGGAAGCGTAAGGGCGAAACGCACGTGGCCTCTCCCCAGCGTTCCGAAGCTGCTTCCCGGCGTGCACAGAACCCCCGTGCGCTCCATGAGCTGCATGACGAAATCCACATCATCCTGAAATCCTTCCGGTATCGCCGCCCAGGCAAACATGGTGCCTTCGCTGTCCGGCACGTTCCAGCCCGCAGCCCGCAGCCCGCCGCAGAGGGCATCCCGTCTTCTCTGGTATTCTGCGCATTGCTTCAGGATGGGCTCATCCGGCCCTTCCAGCGCCGCAATAGCCCCGTACTGCACCGGAAGAAATGTTCCGTAATCAATCTGCGAACGCAGCTTTTTGAAATTGGCGATGATCTCCTGGTTTCCCACGAGGAAGCTCATCCTGGCTCCGGTATAGTTATAGGTCTTGGACAGGGAGAAAAATTCCACACAAACCTCCTTTGCCCCGGGCACTGCCAGAATGGACCTGCCCTTCCTTCCGTCAAAAATAATGTCCGAATAGGCATTGTCATGGATGATGATCAGATCATGCGCGGCAGCCCACGGCACCAGCCTCTCATAGAACCCCTCCGGCGCGCATTTGCAGATAGGGTTCATCGGATAGGAAACGATCATGAACTTCGCACGGTCCGCCGCTTCGGAAAGAGCCTCCAGGTCCGGCACATATCCGTTTTCCTCCGTCAACGGGTAGGTTTCCAGGACCGCGCCCGCAAGGGAAGGTCCAATTCCAAAAATCGGATAGCCCGGATCAGGCACCAGGACCAGATCACCCGCATCGCAGAGAGAAAGACCGATGTGGGTGATCCCCTCCTGGGAGCCGTAAACCGACATCACCTCATCCCCGGCAAGCTCCACTCCATAGCGCTTTCTGTAACGGCGTATGACCGCGTCGATCAGCTCCGGCAGATCCTTCAGCGCATATTTATAGTTTTCCGGATCCTGGGCGGCCCGTGTCACCGCTTCCATCACTTCCTGGGACGGCGGAAAATCAGGCGTTCCCACCGACAGGTTATACACCTTCTTCCCCTGTGCCGTCAGCTCCTCTTTTTTTTCGTTCAGGATCTGGAAAATCCCTTCTTCATAATTCTTCATCCTTGATGCAACATGCAGTTCCATACTTTCCTCCATCCTGTTTCCTTACGATCAAATCCCGATCCGGTCCTTTCGGCCGGTCATACGCCCGGATCCTGCTGAAGATTTCTGCCGTCCGCCGCGGACGTGGCAAGCCGGTCGCAGCGTTCGTTTTCCGGATGCCCGTCATGCCCCTTCACCCAGGTGAAGGTAAGCTGATGGGGTTTCGCCGCTTCCAGCAGCCGTTTCCACAGGTCCACATTTTTCACGGGCCCGGAAGCGCCCCGCCAGTCCTTTTTCAGCCACCCGTCAATCCAGTGCCGGTTAAAGGCGTCCGTCACATATTTGGAATCCGACACGATCTGTACCTCGCATGGACGGTTCAGCGCTTCCAGTCCCGCGATCACCGCCATCAGCTCCATCCGGTTGTTCGTCGTCTTAATATAGCCGCCGGAAAGTTCCTTTTCATGCAGTTTTCCGGTTCCGTCCACGTAATGCAGGATCGTTCCGTAGCCTCCTGGTCCCTCCGGGTTTCCTCTTGCCGCCCCGTCCGTATAAATCGTCACTTTCATCATCTATTTCCATTCTCCTGTCCTGAGAAAATCAGCCGCCATCTCATCCGCCGCACGGATGATATCCTCATCGTATCCGATGATGCCGAGCAGGCGGATAGCATTCCGTGTGGCCGCGCGGCCGGGCATGAGCACATAATTGAAATGGATGTCATCTCCTTCCACCTGTTCCTCAAAGTGGTAATTGTCATATTCCCCCTGCAAAAGCTGCGTCAGTTCAATATCGTGGGTTGCAGCAAAGCAGAGGACGCCCGGGCGGTGGAGGCTTTTTAAGACCTGTGTGGAAGCCGCGATGCGCTCCACCGTGTTCGTTCCACGCAGGACCTCGTCCACGAAGCACAGGACGGGAGACGGGTCCTCATTTACCGCATCAAGGATCCGCTTCAGCGCCCTTATCTCCACGATATAATAGCTTTCCCCGCCCTGCAGGTTATCCCTGAGGGCCATGGAAGTGAAAATGCGGTACAGATCCCCGCTGTAGCTTTCCGCCGGACAGGTATGGACGGTCTGGGCGAGAAGGGCACACGCCGCCACAGCCTTCAGGAAAGTGGATTTTCCTGAAGCATTCGAACCGGTAATGAGCACGCCACGTTCCGTCCGGATGCTGTTTTTGACCGGTTCCGCAAGGAGCGGATGATACAGCCCGTCAATCTCCAGCATTCCACAGCGTGAGGCATCCGGATTCCCGGCAGCGGCTGCTTCTCCCTGCCCGCCGGCCTTCCTGCCGGGAAAAACAGGGCTGCACCAGCCGTTTTTCAGGGAAGCCCTCCAAGACGCCACCGCCAGGCAGCACTCCGTCCCGCCGATCAGCTCCACCATCCGGTCGATGTCAGCCAGATGCGCGCGCACCTCCCGCAGCATTGTGTTAAAACAGATGAGGTCCAGATGCAGGATCATATTCACATAATCCATCAGCACAGAAGCCGGATCCCCCGCCGAAGTGCTCCCGCGCATGCCGAGGACCGCACTGTTGCGGAATTTCCCGAACTTCTTTTCTAAGAGGGAAAGCTCCTCCCATTCTTCGGAGCAGACCGGAATATCCGTCTTTTTTATCTGCCTGGCAAAATCCAGGATCCGCCTGACATAGGCAAAACTGGTCAGATAGGGCTCCACTTCCCGCTTCTGCTTCATGTAGGTAAACATGTTAACAATGAGTATGATAAAAAAACACATCATCCCTACAGGAGGGATCACAGTCATCAGGCCGACGGACAGGAGAAGAAGCACATCCATCACGACAGCTCCTGAACTCTTCCTCTCACCCAGGTTGTCCAGATAGCCCAGATAATCATAGATGGAATATCTGCCGCTCCTGCCCAGGCAGAAATAGAGGAACTGAAGGTCCTCCCGCTCCTTTTCGTGAGCAAAAAACCAGGAAATCTTCTCTTCCATTTTTTCCAGGGCGTCCTTTTCCTTACCGCTCAGCGCCGGAGTTCTCAAAGCGTAGTACAGATACTCCTGTCCAGCGGAGGAATAGGTATGGTTCATCTGAAAATAAATCTCATCCATCCCCAGATCGTCCCAGGTGATATCATCGATCTGTCCATCTTTCCTGTGCGCCTCATAAAATCCGGGAATGCCGGAAAGCTCCTCATCCTTGTAGACCCGGTCCCACTCGCTCCCAAATGCGGCATGGATCTTTTCCCTCTGCCTTTTCTTTTTTCTTTTCTCTTCCGCCATTCCCCTGACAAAGAAAAAAAATGCCGCCAGGGCGATACAAACCAGCAACAGCATGACTTCCATCGCATTCCTTCCTTTCCCGTCGATCTTCCCCCTTTAAAAGCTTCTGATCTTATCCGATCCGTCATCCACCGTTTTCTCGATCTTCTTCACCACCACATAATAACCGTAGCTGTCGTTGACCTTCACATAGACCCGGTCTCCCACCTTGTGCTTCAAAAGGGCCTTTCCGATAGGAGATTCCGTGCTCACAAGTCCTTCCAGAGAATTTCCCCGCATGGTGGTCACAATCTTCATCGTGTCCGTTGTGCCGTCCTCCTCAAAAAACAGTTCCACCGTATTGTTCACTCCGATCTCATCCTCCGCAGACTCATCAGAGATCACCTCAGCCGTCCTGATCATCCGCTCCAGGAAACGGATCCGGCTCTCATTCCTGTTTTTCTCCCGTTTGGCCGCATAATATTCAAAATTTTCACTCAAGTCGCCCTGCGCCCTTGCTTCCTTCACCGCTTCCAGCGCTTTGGGCCTGACCACGAGCTTCCTGTACTCGATTTCTTCCTTCATTCTTTTGATATCGTTTTCCGTCAGTTGATTATGCATATTTACCTCTTACTCCAAAATGTTCCCGCCGCGCACACACAGACCCCCGTACCCGTAAAGGCGCGGGGGTCCGTCTGTATATCCTGCCGCCGGAAAGCAGATTTTTAAATAACCGCCAGAAGCACGAAATTAAGGATGAACAGGATCGACGCCACCCAGATGATCGGATGGATCCTGCCCGCCTCTTTTTTGCAGATCCGGACGATGCAGTAGGAAATGAATCCGAACGCGATGCCGTAGGAAATGCTGTAGCACAACGCCATGAACAGTCCTGCGAAGAATGCAGGAACCGCCTCGGAGAAATCCTCCCAGTCAATTTCCTTGAACGCAGAAGTCATCATCACGCCTACCACAACGAGCGCCGGAGCGGTAGCCGCCATGGGGATGGCGCTGACGAAGGTGGCAAGGAACGCGCTGATCGCGAAACAGATCGCAACCACAACGCTGGTCAGGCCGGTACGTCCGCCCGCTCCGATACCGGAAGCGCTTTCCACGAAGGTTGTGGTGTTGGAGGTTCCGAAGATCGCGCCGATGGAAGTCGCCGTCGCATCCGCGAAGAGAGCCTTGTCCATCTTGGACTTGAAGCCGGAGCTGGTCTCCATTGTCTTTTCATCCTCTTCACTGAAGATGCCCGCACGCCGTCCGGTACCGATGAAAGTTCCGATGGTGTCAAAGGTATCGGAGATGCTGAAAGCAAAAATGGTGATGAGCACCAGAGGAAGCTTCGCCACGTCTGTAAACAGAGACGGAAGCCCCTGGGCGGTGAATATCGCCCCTAAGGTAGTCGGAAGCGCAGCACATGCGTCCGTAAAACTCACCGTATCTCCTGTGGCGGTAACGCCCATCGGAATGCCGATGATCGCGGTAACAATGATGCCGATCAGGATCGCACCCTTCACGTTACAGACCAGAAGCACGATCGTCAGCACCAGCCCGATCAGAAACAGCCATAAAGCAGGCTGATTCAGCGTTGCGATCGCCGGAACGCCGGAATCAAAGCTGATGATCCCCACATTCAGGAGCCCGATATAGGCGACGAACACGCCGATGCCTCCGCCGATGGCGTTCTGCAGGCTCTTAGGGATCGCTTTGATGATGTATTTACGCAGTTTGGTCACGGTGATCAGGATGTTGATCAGGCCACAGATGAACACCATGGACAACGCCTGCTGCCAAGTAAATCCGAGGCCGAAGCACACCGTATAAGTAAAAAATGCGTTCAGCCCCATTCCAGGTGCCTGAGCATAAGGCACATTCGCCACAAGCCCCATGATCAGAGTCCCGATGATGGAGGCGATGATGGTCGCAAGGAACACCGCTCCCCACTCCATCCCAGTCTGGCTCAGGATGCTGGGATTTACCGCGATGATATACGCCATCGTAAAAAAGGTGGTCAGACCTGCTACGATCTCAGTGGAGACCGATGTGCCGTTCTCCTTGAGTTTAAAAAATTTCTCCAAGTGAAACTACTCCCCTTTCCTTCATTGGTCCTTATTGCAGCATGAACGCAAAAAAATCAGCACATACCTCCATCCATTCCGGCGGCCAGACCCGATATCCGCCTTACGGCGGACCCCCTTTGCGGGAAATGCCCGCAGATCATGCCAAAATCAATGGTTCAAAAGCAGAAAGGCCCCTTTTGCGGAGAACCCCTCATATGCGGCTCTCCGCTTTAACAGTTGCACTCTTATTATAAATGATTTTCGATAATGTTCAACATTTTTCTTTCCGCCTTTTTCTGAGCGGAAGTTTTCACGCCTCTGCCGCAAGCCTTCTGATGATCTCGTTCGCCTTCGCATACAGCTTTTCCGGATCGTCGCAGCACAGATATTTTCCATC
>DWYY01000005.1 GCA_019118445.1 Candidatus Eisenbergiella merdipullorum
AATGTGTTTTTATTTACGTAACTGGCAGGTCACGTTTTTATTATACACATTAGGAGTTTTTATATCTGAATACATCGCTAAAGCTCCTATGGAACCACGCGACTATCGCGTGGTTTTCTTGATACAAGAAAAAGCTCAGTAAACACTGAGCTTTGCGTCGGAGTGACAAGACTTGAACTTGCGGCCTCTACTTCCCTAAAGTAGCGCTCTACCACCTGAGCCACACCCCGATGATAAATTGTAATCAGGATTCCTGGATTTTACATTTGCTTCATACTTTATATAAATTGATTTACACAAAGTTTACTGAAATCGCTGACGAATGTTAGTATACAAAATTTGGGGGGAGATGTCAACTGTTTTTTTCATCTTTATGGGATTCTTTTTCTGATAAAACGGGGTGTTTACATCGATGATGAATGGTCATTTGATGTACACCCCGTTTTAGTTCAAGTTGTTATATTGTTATTGTATATTCTTACTTTGTTCAGAATATAAGAATTCACACTCGGGATAATTAACATTAGTTGTATTTCAGTTCACTTGAAGTGTTATCCAATGTAAGCTCTGTGCTTCCAAATTTTGCATAATGCGTGCATTTGACACGGTATGTTGTTCCTTTGGTTGCCAAAGTGTAAACAATATCTCCAGAATAAACATCTGAATTATATGTACAATAATTACTAATAGGCATGTCTTTCCATCCATACCATGTCTTTTCCTGAAGGACAACATTTTTTACACCAATCTCATTTGCCGTTTGTGTTGCAGTTGTATCAAACGTTATATACAACCCATCATTTGCAATTTTAAGACCTACCACACAAGCTGACAGAGATGGACTTGATAATAAATTAACATTACTATTACCATCTGATGACGAAAAAACTTCAATTTTATTTTGCGGAACTTCTACAAAAGGTGTGTCCGCAGCAAAAATAGTTAAATTACCAAAAAGAAAACAACTTACAGCCGTTAACAAAAGAAACCTTTTTATTTTTCTACCCATCTCATAACTCTCCTTTGCTAAATCAGTCTCCCTATTGTGAATTCTAACTATCTATTCTTTTCAGCTAAGAAAGAGTTACAAAATCCGATTTTTTTTACAAATAAAAGGAGTGCCTCAATTTAAGGACACTCCTTACAATCAGATAGAATACACTGTTGTTCAGTATATCAGT
Source organism: Candidatus Eisenbergiella merdipullorum (assembly GCA_019118445.1). Taxonomy (GTDB): domain Bacteria; phylum Bacillota; class Clostridia; order Lachnospirales; family Lachnospiraceae; genus Eisenbergiella; species Eisenbergiella merdipullorum. The sequence continues at coordinate 1,182 of DWYY01000005.1, forward strand.
TCCACATATTAAGTCATACCGCCGACTACTTGTTGTAATATTTCTATATTTTCATTATTTAAAATATAATACACACAATTATCTTTTGAGAAGAAAGCTTCCAGTTCATTTTCTTTTTTGTAAAAATGCACATCCTCATTAGACAACTTTTCATCTAATCTATCCCAGTCTTTATCATACTGCATCATATCCTTCCCGTAATTTCTCTTATATACTATAATTCGAATTCTAACAAAAAATCCTTTTTCATCTTCATATCTTGCACCAATTATATTCCTTAATTCTGCGCTTTGAACTGTCAATGATTTCATTTCATATCCATCAGGAATATATGCCGGCTCCAATATATCTGTTCCAACTATCTCTTCAACTTCTTTCCATGTCGAGCAATTAATATTCACATCATCCCTATCCTCTATCCCCTCCGTATTCCCCGTCACCGTAATTTCCGTTCTTCCAACTCCATCCCTCACAATCTCAAAGAAGGATTTCTTCCGCAGGGCATAACATCCCACATTCACGGAAATCAGCAGCACCACGCAGGCGGCAGCGCCGATGGCGATGCGGATGAGGCGCTTTCTCCATCTCCCGCCGCGCCCGGAGCTGGCGGAACGCTCCGCCATTTCCGAAAGGGTTTCCACAGGACCGGCTGCGGCATCCGTTTCCTTCCGGCCGCCATCCCCTTCCGGCTCCATATCCAGTTCCACGCTGACGTCCGCCTCTGCGGCAGCGGCATCCGGTCCGAAAGTTCCTTCCTCCGAATCGGGATTGGGTTCCATCGCGGCATTCTCCTCTTCTTCCCCATACCTTTCCCAAAACCGTTTGAGGGAAGCTTCCGCTCCGGGTTCGTATGCCTGATCCTCATAGACAGGCTCCAGTACGTCAAGAAGGCGGACGATGGCGTCCACTTCCTTCTGGTCAAATTCTTCGTCGCTGGCTTCATAGGTATACCACCAGAGCTTTTCATACAGCTCCTCAATGAGCTTTTCATCGCGTGATTCCTTATTTTCTGCCATTTCTTCCTCTCATTCCAAAACGTTTTTCTGCTGAAAAGTCAGCAAGCGGATCTGTCAAATCTCAGTTCCAGCTCTGCGATCACCGGATTTGCGACGCTTCGACACAAATCCGGATTTAGAAAATGAGCCCTCAGACTTATTTTCATTCACCCAGAAACCTCAGGATCTCCAGGATCAGCCTCCCCACACAGACAAACAGCGGAAGCTGGAGACTGTTTTTGATCTTCTGCTTCATTCTCAGGATCCTGACCTTGAAGCAGGTTTCCGTGATTCCGAGACGCTTTGCCATTTCCTGCGAGGTATAGCCGTATTCGTAATAACAACGGAGAATCTCAAGTTCTTCATCCGACAGGATATTACGGACCGTGGAATAAGCTTCCACTATTTTGAAATCATCCATCGTCCGTCCTTTCCCGACACTTTCCGTGTTTTTCAGGACAAAATCAAAATCCAGGCTGTACTTTCTCTGCTTTTCTTCCCATTTCATGATCTTATTCTTTGCAGTGACGCGAAGCCAGCCCGGAATATTTGGATGTGTACGAAGATAAGTAATTTTCCGATAGGCTTCGAAAAAGGTTTCCTGCACAATATCCTCAATTCCGTTGGTATCCGTGACCATACGGCGGACATATCTTTTGATATTGTCGTATTCCGAAGAATAGAGTTCCTCAAAGAATTCTTTGTTACCCCTCATCTGCCCGTATCCTCTTTCGTATATGCTTTTTCTTGCCGGCTATTTGTACAGCTCTGCCATATCTGACAGGACCTGTTCGAGAACCGGCCGTTTTTCCTCAGGGCAGTTTTTGAAAATTTCCATCAGAGCTTTGCCTGACTGTTCTTCACCGGTCAGAAGATAATCCGGATCCAGTCCTGTCTGTTCATAAACCCGGAGTATTTTCTCGATGGAAAGCCGCTTTTTCCCCCGCTCTATGTCTCCGTAGAAAGCGGGGGACATTTCAAGAAGCTCTGCCATCTTTTCCTGTGTAAGCCCCATTTCCTTTCTTCTTTTATACAACCTTTTTCCTATCTGGACAAGAATTTCCTCCATTGCCATTCCATCCCCCTGTATTTTCCAGCTTTTTCCAGTTCATGTAACTATCATACAGGCGTCTGGAATGGCGCATTAGCAACGATATGTTTGTTTTTTCTCCCAAAATATACTCGATATGTTATGTTTTGCCGCCTTTACGACAGACATCAGACATTTCGATGTATGGAGACTTACCCTACAGTTAAAAAAAGAAGGGAGTTTTTTTCTCTCCCTTCTTCAGCTTGTTCAGACAGCCCGCGCCAGCCTTTTCAGATCGGCGATCAGCCTGTCCACATTTTCCTCTTTTGTCGCCCAGCTTGTGCAGAACCGCACCGCGCTGTGCGTTTTGTCCACTCTCTCCTGGTAGCTGAATCCATAGTCCGGCGCGAGCTTTTCAAGGAGAGGATCCGGCATGACCGGAAAAATCTGATTGGTACGGCTTTCCACCAACAGCGGAAAACCGGCCTGTACAAACGCTTCCCGCAGTTTATCCGCAAGCCTGTCCGCATGGCGTGAAATTTCCATATACAGTCCGTCCTCGAACAGAGCCTCAAACTGTACGCCGAGCAGACGTCCCTTGGCCAGCATGCCGCCCTTCTGCTTGATGAGGTAACGGAAATCTTTTTTCAGGTCTTCATTGGACATGACCACCGCTTCTCCGAACAGAGCGCCCACCTTTGTCCCTCCTATATAAAACACATCACAGCATCTTGCGAGAAGGGGCAGGTCCAGTTCGTTGTCCGCAGCCGCGAGGCCATAGCCGAGCCTTGCGCCGTCCAGGAACAGGTACAGGCCGTACCTGCGGCATACTTCGCTCATTTCCTCCAGTTCTTTTCTGGAATAAAGGGTTCCATACTCTGTCGGGTTGGAGATGTATACCATCTTAGGCTGCACCAGATGTTCAAAAGAAGCATCATGCAGATGGGCTTCACACAGTTCGGCCACCTGGGAGGCGCTGATCTTTCCGTCCGTCTGCGGCAGGGCAAGGACCTTGTGGCCCACGGATTCCACCGCACCCGTCTCATGGGCGTTGATGTGGCCAGTCTGCGCGGAGATCACGCCCTGATGGGGGCGCAGCGCCGCTGCGATCACCGTCATATTAGTTTGTGTGCCGCCCACCAGGAAATGAACGGCAAGGCTGTCATCTTTGCAGGCTTTTCGGATCAGATCAGCGGCATGGGCACAGTGTTCATCCTCCCCATAGCCAACCGTCTGCTCCAGATTGGTTTTCATCAGTTTCTCCATCACTTTGGGATGGGCTCCTTCATTATAATCACACTGAAATAAGATCATTTTTTTCCTCACTTGTCTTATTGTATTTTAGAAAAGCCCGCAAATACTTGATTTACGGGCTTTTTTAAGAGCTCCCCGAGTAGGGCTCGAACCTACAACAACTCGGTTAACAGCCGAGTGCTCTACCATTGAGCTATCGAGGAATATTCAATTTTTCCTGACAGTCAATATTATAATTTTCCTGCACGGCAATGTCAATATGCACTTTTATTTTTCAATCCTTTTCATAATCCTGAAGCACATCATAATCCAGGCTGGAGAAGTCCACCGCGCCAAGGCTGTCCGGGCCTTCGTCTTTTCTGTAATTCCGGCCGAAGTCCCGCACCGCCCGGAGGAACTGCTCCCCATACTTTTCATATTTGAAGGTTCCCACTCCGGAAACGGTAAGCATCTGTTCCCGGTCCGCGGGGCGGACGATGCACATGTGCGCCAGGGTTTTATCCGAGAACACGATATAGGGCGGTACGCCCTCCGTGCGGGCGATCCTGCCGCGCAGGCTGCGGAGCGTTTCAAACAGCTTTTCCTCTTCCTCATCCAGGGTAAAACCGCCGGGGGCGCGCGACGTTTTCTGCTTTTTCCCGGCTGCGTTCTTCTTTTCAGACGGCTCCTGTTCCTTCGCCATCTTCATGATGATCTGTTCGCCATCCTCCAGGATCTGTCCCGACTTTTCGGTGAGCTTCACAATGGCATAATCATCCTGGGTGACGGCGAGATACTCGTTCAGCATCAGATAATTCATGACCTGACGGAGCCTGTGAACGGGCACTCTGGCGAGACTGGCGTAATAAGGGTTTTCATCCATCCTGTACTGCCGGATCTTGGCCGTGTTCGCGCCGCGCACGGTATCGATGATCACATTCGTCCCATACCGCTGGCGGCACTGGCGCACGCAGCCCAGGAGCTTCCTGGCGATGTCTGTCACATCCGTTTCTTCAAACTGGCTCAGGCAGTTAGAGCAGTTTCCGCAGTAATTAGGGCCGTATTCTCCGAAATAACGCAGGATGTAGTCCCGCAGGCATTCATTGGTAAAGCAGTAAAAAGTCATCTTCCTCAGCCTCTGGCGGTCCCGTTCCTGTACGAGCTGGCGGGTCATGGCGTCAAGCTCCTCATTTTCCGTATTATGATCGATGAAAAACTGGTTCGTCACCACATCCTGCCCACCATAGAGGAGGATGCACTGGGCGGGCTGTCCGTCCCTCCCGGCGCGCCCTGCCTCCTGGTAATAGCTCTCCATGTTTTTTGGCATATTGTAGTGCACCACAAAACGGACGTTGGACTTGTCGATCCCCATGCCAAAGGCGTTTGTAGCCACCATGATCGGATAGCGGTCATAGATGAAATCGTCCTGATTCTGCCTGCGTTCCTCGTCGCTCAGTCCCGCGTGATACCGGGTCGCGGGGAAGCCGTCGTTTCTGAGCCTAGCGCAGACATCCTCCACCACCTTTCTGGTCAGGCAGTAGATGATGCCGCTCTCCCCCTCATGAAGATCCAGATATTTCTTTGTGGCCGCGTATTTGTCCTTGGGAGACTGAACAGCAAAATAGAGGTTGGGACGGTCAAAGCCCGTGGTGGAGATCACCGGATCCCGCAGCTGCAGAAGATCCACGATATCCTCCCTTACCTCTTTCGTTGCCGTTGCCGTAAACGCACTGACGACAGGCCGCTTGGGCAGCCTGTCGATAAATTCGGCGATCTTGAGATATCCCGGTCGGAAATCCTGGCCCCACTGGGAGACGCAGTGCGCCTCGTCCACCGCCACCAGTTCGATCGGGGCATGCAGCGCAAACTGGAGGAAATCCTCGGTCAGAAGCCGCTCCGGCGCCACATAGATGAGGGTATAGCGGCCCTGGGCGGCGTACTGGAGCGCCTTCCTGTACTGGGAAAAGGTGAGAGAGCTGTTCAGGTAGGCCGCGTGCACGCCCGCCTGGTTCAAGGCGGAAACCTGATCTTTCATGAGCGAGATCAGCGGAGAGATGACCAGTGTGATCTTTCCCATCACCAGGGCGGGCACCTGGTAACAGATGGATTTTCCCGCCCCTGTAGGCATGATGCCTAAGGTGTCTCTTCCTGCGAGGATGCCGTCGATCAGCGACTCCTGACCTTCCCGGAAGCTGTCATAACCGAAATACTGTTTTAATGCCTCATATTTATCCATGAATATTTCCTTATCCCACCTGGGTCAGATAGCTGCTCACCGCATACACCGTCTGGCCGTTGTAGATCAGCTTCGTCCAGCCCCGGTCTTTATCCTCAGCGATCCGCTGCGCCGTGGCGTCTCCCGTGAGCTGCGCCACCACGAGAGAGGGCTCGCTCGTTGTGGGAAGGCTGCGCAGGTTGGTTTCCCCGCTCTTTGCCATCATAATGCCGGACGCCGCTGTAAAGTGCATGCCCGCTTCTGGATTCTCGTCCGTTATCTTTTCCTGTTCCTTATAATCCATGCTGGTGGCAAGCAGACGGGAAGAGGCATAGACCACCCGGCCGTTCACCTCCAGCCTGGACCAGCCGGAATCGCTGACGCCGGTCCGCACCACAGCTTCGCCGTAGTTTAACGTGCCTACGATGTTCCCCGTAACGGTGCTGGGCTGATCCCGCAGGTTCACCTGATCTCTGGCCGTCACCGCTTCGCTTACATCCCGGAATACCATGCCTCCGGATTCGCTGGTCCCGGTGTTTTCTGGCGCTGCGGTACTTTCTGGCGTTTTCGCGCTTTCTGATTCTCCGCCGTTCTCCGCGCCGTTCGTTCCATCCTGTCCGTCCGTTCCATCATTCTGGTCCGACGCATCCGCAGCGCTTCCGCTCAGTTCTGTCGTCAGAAAGTTATGTACTGCGTACAGCGTCTGTCCGTTGTAGATCACCCGGTCCCAGCCGTTGCTCCCGATCCCCGTCCTCTGTACCGTCTCCCCGCTCCTGAGCTGATAGGCCACCTCGCTGTCCAGCGTGGTGGGAAGAGTGCGCAGGTTGGTCAGCTCCTTTGCGGTCACCGTATCGTTCACTTCGGTAAACTCGATGCCAAGCTCCGGATCAGCCGCCACCTCCTCTGCCGGCGTCTGATCCTTCGCCTGTGCCGCCTGGCTGTAGCCGAAATAGGCAAGGTTGACATCCACGCTGCCCCGGATGCCGGCCACTCTTCCCTGGCTCGTATACTGCCACATCGCATGTGCTCCGCTGTAAGTGGAAGCAGACGTTTCCGGATAGGGCTGTTCCGGATACTGGGACACCCACACCCGGTATCTGGAGCCAAGCGTATCCATATTCCACTGGGCGCTTCCTTCCATCTCATTCCTCGATGCATAGAACATGGGCGTATAGCCCGCCGCGGCGACGGTATCCAGGAAGGCGCAGGCGATCTGCGTCCGTTCTTCGCTGGTCAGCCCGTACTGCCTGCTGTCCGCCGACCGGAAATCCTCACAGTTATACGCCACCGGGTAGGTGATCTGGTATCTGGCGATGAAATCCGCCACCCAGGCGGCTTCCTCCTTTGCCTCCTCCTCCGTTACCGCGGAAGAAAAGAAATAGGCTCCTACCAGGAGACCGTTCTTCGTAGCTTCCTGCAGATTGTAGCGGGCTCCCGGGTCCTCATAGATGATCCCGGTCACCTTGGTCCGGTATCCCACACGGATCATGGCAAAATCCACCCCCGACTGCGCCACCTGCTCCCAGTCGATGGAGCCTTGGTATTTGGAAACGTCGATCCCCAGCGTGACATCGTCGGTTTCGCCTTCCGCCTTCGACGCCGCATTCAGGTCCACGGAAGCGCCGCCGCCCGTTCCTGCCGCATTGGCTCCTCCCTGCGGGTCTTCCTCGTCGTCCATGCTCCCTACCTCGGCGGCCACGGTGGACTTCACGGCGCTCTCCTCCTGTCCGCCCTCCGTTTCCTGTGCTCCTTCGGTCTCCGCCGTTTCCTGTCCGCTTCCTATTTCTTCACCCGTTTCATCCGGCTGTGTGCCGCTCTCCACAGGTGCCGGCTCCGAAACATCCTGTATGGTTTCCGTCTGTCCCCAAGCGGGCTGTTCTCTCCCTCCGCAGCCGCGCAGGGTCAGGATCAACGCCACAACGACCGCGATCACCAGTACGGCAGCTCCTGCCGGAACGGCTATACCGATCCAGTCCGTTCTCCTCCTGTGCCTTCCGTGCCTTCTTCTCTTCGCCATTTCCGCCCCTTCTTTCGTATTCCCTCGAGCAAAGCCTCAGACGTATCAAATTCTCAAGCTTATTATAAAACCGCCTGTCCGAAAGGTGCAACTGCCTGTATGGGGAATTAAAAAAATATTAAGAAGCGCCTCAGCCTGCCTTCGCCTGCTCCTCCTGCCAGCCTTTGCATACATCCACCCATTCCCTGCTTGCAGAATACTCCTCCAGCTGGGGCAGAGTCAGCTCAATGGCGCTGTTGCTGCTTCCGCAGGCAGGAAATACGGTGGAAAAGCGTTTCAGGGATTCATCCAGATAGATCTTCACACCCGGATTTACCGCAAACGGGCAGACGCCTCCCACCGCGTGGCCGATCTTTTCTTCCACCTCCGCAGCCGGGATCATCTTCGCCTTCATCCCGAAGCGCGCCTTGTATTTGGCGTTATCCACCTTCGCATCCCCCGCCGCGACGATCAGCACGCAGTCATCGCCTTGATAGAAGGACAGCGTTTTTGCGATCCGTTTCTCCTCGCAGTGAAGGGCCTGGGCCGCCAGCTCCACCGTGGCGCTGGAAACATCAAACTCCCGGATCCTGTCCTGTGCATTCCATTTTTTCAGATATTCTCTCACTTTTTCAATCGCCATTTTTTTCCTCCGTTCCAAAACCTGACAGATAAGTCTCCATATATGCCCTGACTGCCGCGAACTGCTTCCGCGTTACCGGATTGTCGGACACAAAAGAAAGTATGCGTTCCAGATACCCCTGTTCCAGGACGATCTTCAGACTGACAGGGAATACCAGCTCGAACACCAGGGACACATGGCCGATCAGATGATCCACCGCGGTTTTCTTCAGGCTGCGCAGCACCGCGTGCCCCTCGTAAAAGGCCTCCATCACCTCCGGGGAAACCTCGACGTTTTTCAGTTCCCGCGTGGAAACATTATAGATTTCTTCCAATGGAAAGTCCACATTTACCTTGAGGATGTCGATCTTGTCCGCATCCCGCAGGATATTGCAGAAACGCTCTGTCCGCTCATCCAGCCCTTCCGGGATGCGGTAAGCGCTGTGACAGGCCACGGCCGTGCGGATCAGCGCGTCTTCTCCGGGATCGCTGACGTAATCGCGGATTCTCTGCTCTTCCCCAAACAGGATCTGCGCGCCGTACCCGGCATGATCGATGGACTGCGAATCGATAAAGGTCCCGTAACGCCTCAGTTGTTCAAACCGCCCCACATCATGCAGCAGTCCGATGAGCCACGCCAGATCCTGCTCCTCTTCCGGCAGTCCCAGAGACTGTGCGATCCTTTCGCACAACTGCGCCACACGCCAGGTGTGTTCCACCTTCAGGCGCACTTTTTCCTCTTTGGTATCATACTGCTCCGTATATTCCCGGAAAGCATCCGCCGCTTTTTTCCTGTCTATCTTCATCTGTTCCCTCGTTTCTGCCGCAAGACGGTCTGAAATCAAATGAATAGGGCAGAAGCCTCATCAGCCGTGCGGGCATCCCCGGTTTCCAAACCGGTCCGCTTCCTACTATATAATATAGGAAGGCCGCCGTCAATCCCGACTGATCCAACGCCAAAATAATACAAAAACAGGGCAAGAAAATACATTTTATTTTCCCCCTGATTTTCTATGATAAAGGGACAGGAAATGATTCAGGGGAATCTTTGCCCCGGAAAACAGCTCAGGGAGGGAGTGTATCTCATGACACCTATGAAGTGGTTCTATTCCTTTATCAAGCCGTACCGCCCACGGATCTTTCTGGGCCTGGTGCTGGTCACGTTCCTGGCCGCTCTTGCCATCATCAATCCCGTGGTCAGCGGCCATGTGGTGGATGACGTGATCAGCGGAGGGCAGTATGAAAAACTGCCGTTCCTGATCACCATCCTGCTTCTCGTCACCGCAGTCAGAAGCGTGCTGCGCTTCTTCGTCCCCTATAACTTTGAAATCTGCTCTCAGGGAGTCCTTTTCCAGATGAGAGACGCGGTCTTCCGCAAGTTTCTGATGGAGGACTTTGCCTTTTACAACCGCAACCGTACAGGCGATCTGATGAGCCGTCAGACAGGTGACATGGATGCCATCCGCAACTTTGTGGGGAGCATTATTTCCTCCATCTATGAAAATGTGCTTTATTTCATTTTCGCGCTGATCATGGTCTTTACCATCAATACCAAGCTGGCGCTGTGCATGCTGTGCATCCTGCCGTTTACCGTTTTTTTCACCATTTCCCAGTTCTTCCGGGTAAAGCCGGCTTTCCAGAACATCCGGAACCGCTTTTCCAGCCTGAACGCCTTCGTACAGGAGAACATCAGCGGAAACCGGGTGGTCAAGGCATTCGCAAAAGAGGATTTTGAAAAGGAAAAATTCGATAAGGAGAACGACGCTTACCGGGCCGCGGAACTCGGTGCCGCGGCCATCTGGTCCAAATACGTGCCAATCTTTGAATTTTTCTCCAACATCCTCACCGTCGTACTCATCCTGGTTGGCGGCCTGATGGCGATCAACGGGGAACTGTCTATGGGCAGCCTGGTCACTGTGAACGGCTATCTGTGGATGCTGAACAACCCCCTGCGCATGGCGGGATGGTATATCAATGACGTACAGCGTTTCATCACCTCCGTTGAAAAGATTTACGCTACTTTCTCTGAGGACCCGCACATCTTCAAACCGGCCAACGCGGTGGAGAAAAAGCACCTGAAGGGAAGCGTAGAATTCCGCCATGTTTCCTACCAGGCGGAAGACGCGAGGGACGTGGACATCATCCGGGACATCTCTTTTTCCGTAAAACCCGGCGAGACGGTCGGCATACTGGGTCCGACGGGATCGGGAAAATCCACCATCATGAACCTGCTCTGCCGTTTCTACGATGCGACGGAGGGCGAGGTCCTGGTGGACGGCATCAATGTCAAGGATATGGATCTGTATGACCTGCGCGACAACATCGGTATGGCCATGCAGGATGTGTTCCTCTTCTCGGATACCATCGAAGGGAACATCGCCTACGGCCGGCCTGACTGTTCTTTTGAACAGGTAAAAAAAGCTGCCATTGCGGCGGACGCCAACCATTTTATCCAGGCCATGCCGGACGGCTATGACACCATCGTGGGCGAACGCGGCGTAGGACTCTCCGGCGGACAGAAGCAGAGGATCTCCCTGGCGCGCGCGCTGTTAAAGGACCCTGCCATCCTGATCCTGGACGACACCACCTCCGCTGTGGATATGGAAACGGAAACCTACATACAGAAGCAGCTCAAAAACCTGGAAGGGGCGCATACGATCTTCATCATCGCCTACCGCATTTCTTCCCTGAAGGATGCGGACCAGATCCTGGTCCTGGACCACGGCCGGATCGCGGAGCGCGGCACCCATGAGGAACTGCTGAAAAAAGGCGGCTATTATGCCCGCGTATTTGAACATCAGTACCATACGGACGCCAAAAAGGCCGCCGAAGCCTATGAACGCGCTGCCTCGCACCATGCGGAAAACGGCGGTGAACGCCAAACGGGAAACGACGGCGGACAGCAGACAGGAAACGGCAGTGAACGACAGGCCGCAGAAAATGTTTCTGGAAAGGAGGAGAAATAAATGGCACGCAATAAATATGATGTGGACGAAATCTATGAAGAGCATTTTGACCTGGGGCAGTTAAAACGTCTCGGCCGCTATGTCCTTCCCTATAAAAAGGATATGTTCATCGCCGCTGTGCTCATGCTTTCCTCCAGCGCCGCCACCATGCTGATCCCTCGTTTTTTCATGACGGTGATGAACGAGATCATTCCCAACAAGGATGTTCAGGGACTGATCCGGATCAGCCTGCTGACCCTGCTGGTCATCCTCTATTCCGTTTTTGCCCTGCGCATCAAGATCAAGATCACCAACCGGGTGGGGCAGACGGTCATCCACGAACTGAGAAACGACATCTTCTGGCATCTGCAGGAGCTCCCTTTCTCTTATTATGACGACCGGCCGCACGGAAAGATCCAGGTGCGCGTGGTCAACTATGTCAACAACCTGAGCGACCTGCTTTCCAACGGCCTGCTCAATACCATCACGGACCTGTGCAGCCTGATCTTCATCATCTTTTTCATGCTTTCCATCAATGTAAAGCTGACGCTGATGTGCATGTGCGGGCTGCCCGTCCTCGCCCTCTTTGCCGCCGTCATCAAAAAAAGGCAGCATAGGGCTTGGCAGATCCAGAGCAATAAGCAGTCCAACCTGAACGCCTATATCGCAGAAAGCATCAATGGCATCCGCGTGACCCAGTCCTTCGTCCGGGAAAAAGAAAACAGCGGGATCTTCAACCGCCTGAGCGACGGATACCGGCAGTCCTGGATGAAGGCCGTGCGCTTCAACTTCATGATGGGGCCGACGGTGGATATCATTTCCGCTGTGACCACCGCTTTCCTCTATGTGGCGATCGTCAATATGGCAATGAACGGCGGCACCGCTTCCGTCGGCGTGCTGGTCGCCTTTACCGGATACATCAGCCGGTTCTGGTCCCCTATCACAACGCTGGCGAACTTTTACAACTCCCTGCTCACCGCCATTTCCTACATGGAACGTATCTTTGAAACCATCGATACTCCTGTCGCGGTCAAGGACGCTCCCGATGCTAAGGAAATGCCTCCCATCACCGGAAAGGTCAGCTTCGAGCACGTCTCCTTCTCCTATGAGGAAGGCGTCAAGACCCTGGATGATGTGAGTTTCACGGCGATGCCAGGCGAATCCTTCGCCATCGTCGGCCCCACCGGAGCCGGGAAATCAACCATTGTGAATCTGCTGAGCCGCTTCTACAACGTGGGAAGCGGACGGATCACCATAGACGGCATAGATATTTCCAAAGTAACGCTGCATTCCCTGCGCTCCCAGATGGGCGTCATGATGCAGGACAGCTTCATCTTCTCCGGCACCATCATGGATAACATCCGCTACGGAAACCGCACAGCTACGGACGAAGATGTCATCCGCGCGGCCAAAACCGTCTGCGCCCATGATTTCATCATGACGATGGAAAACGGCTACTACACTCAGGTGAATGAAAGAGGAAGCCGCCTGTCCGCCGGGCAGCGGCAGCTCATCTCCTTCGCGCGCGCCCTGCTCGCCGACCCTAAGATCCTGATCCTGGATGAAGCGACCTCCAGCATCGACACAGAGACGGAGATCATCCTCCAGAAGGGACTGAATGAGCTGTTAAAGGGCCGCACCTCTTTCATCATCGCCCACAGGCTTTCCACCATCCAGAACTGTACCCGCATCCTGTACGTGGATAAGGGCAGGATCCAGGAAAGCGGAAGCCACGAAGAGCTGCTCGCCCGCAGAGGGCCTTATTACCACCTGTACATGTCCCAGTACAGCTTTATGAAGGACGCCGACGAACTTGCCGCAGAGGATAAAGCCGCGGAAAATAACCCGGACGATCGGGCTGTGGCGCCGGCGTACAGCTAATTGAAGCTAAGTTATAATTTCTGTTCATTGACAGACTGTTGCCCGCCTGAAAGGGAGCTTTCAGGCGGGCGTTTTTAGCACAGCATTCTCTGTGTCTTCTTTTCCGGCACTGCTGACTGAAATAACGTCATACGGCACTGCGGCTTCCAGACATTTGTGGAACCAAAAATTTCCATTGCCGTTACATCCTTCAATTCCAACAGAACGAATGATTTTCACAATTTTTCCCCGACTTCATTGAGAATACCAACCGCCCTTCCCGGGAACCTTCCGAGAGCGTCCGGCCCTACATTCAACAGATAATTAGTGCCTGCTGATTAAGCCAAAACAGTTGATTTTACTGACTTTTCGACTGAATTTAGATAAAATAATTGCAAAGGTTATTCATTGACCATCTGATTTTTCTTGCAGGTTACACTTCATATTTCTTACAAAGGAGCCGAAAAAAGCATGTATAAACCGATTGATAAACTGCAGCATTCTTTTCTTGATTTTAATCAGCCGCTGGGAATGAAGATGAATCCTGAGAACAGATGGATTCGTCTGGCTGACCGTATTCCCTGGGATGAACTTGAAAAGAAATATGCGGATCTGTTCCCAAGTGATACAGGAAATGTTGCGAAGCCTTTGCGCATGGCGCTCGGCTCTCTGATCATTCAGAAAAAGTTTCAATTCTCCGACCGGGAACTTGTAGAACAGATTACGGAAAACCCGTATCTGCAATACTTCATCGGTCTGCCCAGTTACCAGGATGAGCCGCCGTTTGATCCAAGCACGCTGGTATTATTCCGAAAGCGGTTGGATATTGATGCCATCATGGCTGCAAATGCCATGATGTTTGATCACAGGAATGATGACGACAACCCGCCTTCTTCCGGCTCATCTTCAGATGCCCCTTCCTCCTCCCAGGATAAAACGGATCCCGGGACGACAGGTAATGAGGGGACGCTGATCGTAGATGCAACCTGTGCGCCGGCCAATATCAGATATCCGCAGGATATCTCGCTTCTCAACGAAGCGCGGGAGAAACTGGAAACCATCATTTTGCGCTTTTGTAAAGATTATGACCTTGCACTGCCCAGACGGTATGCCAGAAGAGCAAGAAAAGATTACCTTGCTTACGCCAAATGCCGGAGACATACCCAAAAACAGACTCGGAAGGCGATCAAAAAACAGCTTTCCTATGTACGCCGGGACCTGGCGTATCTGGACAACTTCATGTCAGCGGATATGCTCCATGGAAAAAGGAGATCCCGTTATTGCTGACGATCATGGAACTGTACAGACAGCAACAGTACATGCATGACCATAAAGTTCATAGTGTCCCAGATCGCATTGTTAGTATCCATCAGTCCTGGATCCGGCCGATTGTCCGTGGAAAAGCAAAAGCAACAACCGAATTCGGAGCCAAACTCGATGTGAGCATTGACGAGAGGGGCTATGCCCGGATCGAGCATATCTCTTTCAACGCTTACAATGAAAGCCAGTATCTGCAAGAAGCGGTACGACGATATTACGAGAGAACCGGTCATTACCCGGAACGGCTATTGGCAGATCAAATCTATCGTACCCGTGAAAACAGGGCCTTCTGTAAACAATGTGGAATCCGGATGTCAGGGCCAAAGCTGGGGCGGCCATCATCAAAACAACAGGGCCGAAATGAAAAGAAACAGGAATATCAGGATAACACGGATCGGATTGAAATTGAGCGTGAATTCAGTTTAGAGAAACACAGCTATGAGTTAGGCCTTATAACCACCAAACTGGAAGCGACACAACTTTCATCGATCGCGTTATCTGTATTCGTCGCGAATCTTTTCAAGATGCAGAGAAGGATTCTCTGCGCTCTTATGGAGAAATGGGGATTGATCCCATCTCCAACAGGGCGATTTATCATAATGCTGGCTTAATCAGCAGGCACTAAATAGGGGGAACAACAGTGCGTGCAATCTATATTATAAAATATTTTTGTTGACTTCCCTTTCCCCATCGGTTACAATTTCCTCATCTGAAAGGAATCCCACCGTATGGCAGGCAGACGCTGTAAAAACGCTTTTCTGTTGCTGTCGGCTGTTTTCCTGCAAATCCTTTTTCTGATATGTGCATCTGCACATTCCGGCGGTTTCTGCCGTATCTATTTATCCATTTCATTCATCATTTCACAGTGGCAGGAACTGCATGCAGACTGTATGGATATTTTCTGTTCCCTTTGCAGCGAAAGGCTTCTCCTGCCGAAAGGAGGAAGCTTGGAAATAAAACCAGATTTTTATGATGCCCTTCGGGCAAGCGGCCTGAAAATCCAGTATGACCATCATATCCGGAATCTTCTTCGGTTCCGGCCCGTGATTTCTCATATCCTGATAAGGACACTGCGGGAATATAGGAGCCTTTCCCCACAGGAGGCGGCCGCCCTGATCGATCCGGCACATGCGGACGCTTTGCTTGTGGGAGAATCCATTGAAGATGCGGTTCCGGAGGAAGGAGAGGTGTACTATGATCTGCGCTTTTCCGCGGGACTCCCAATTTCGGATCCCGCCCGTGCAAAAAATGATAACGCCAGAAGATCTCTCTTCCTTCTCATCAACCTGGAAGCGCAGAAAAAATTTTATCAGAAATACCGCCTGGTCACCCGCGGCATCTTCTACGGAGCACGGATGCTCTCCTCCCAGTTGGGACGGGAATTCCGGCATTCCAACTATCAGAAGCTGAAAAAGGTCTACAGCATCTGGATCTGCATGAACGCGCCGAATCATATCGGCAATTCGATGACGGAGTACCGGATCACAAAGCATGATGAGATCGGATGCATGCCGGAGAGGGAAGCGGATTACGATAAGCTTTCGGTCATCCTCATCTGTCTGAACACGAAAATAGGGATGGGAAAACCGGGCAGCCTGCATCACTTTTTAAACGTACTGCTGTCGCCGGCCATGGAACCGGACGAGAAGGAACAGATCCTTTCACAGACATATGGAATTGCCATAAAAGACGAAATCAGGAAGGAGCTTGTGAACATGTGTAATCTGGGAGAAGCGATTGAAGAAAACGCTTTGAGAAAAGGAAGAAGCCAGGGCAAAAAGGAAGGACAGAAAGTCGGCAGAGCGGAAAGGCTCGTGCAGAGCGTGGAAGCTGCCATGAAAAATTTTCATCTGGATCTGCGGACAGCCTGCGAGGGGCTCGGCTCCTCTCTGAAGGAATACGAGCGGGCCAAAAAGCTTTTGAAAGGCTGAAGCAGCCATGCCTTTCAAAAGCTTCCAGGTCTTTATGCGTAATATTCCCTGCATAACTCGATCAGATACCCTGTATCCAGCGCTCCCGCCGTCTCAAAGGCGGAATGCATGGCGAGCTGAGCAAGGCCGATGTCCGCTGCGGGAATGGATACATGGGCGGAGGAGATATTTCCCAGAGTGCTTCCGCCTGCGATATCCGCACGGTTCGCAAAATTCTGGCAGGGAATGCCTGCCTGTCTGCAGAGCCTGCGCACCTGGGCGGCCGACCAGGCGTCGGTGGTATACTTCTGGCTTCCCTGAAACTTGAGAACGATTCCTCCGTTCAGATAGGGACGGTTTGTGGGATCGGATTTCTCCGGATGGTTGGGATGTACGCCGTGGGCATTGTCCGCGGAAAGCAGAAAGCTTTCAGAAAGAATATCCCGCTTCTTCGCTCCCGCGATCTGCAACGCGTCGCAGACGCAGTCCAGCACATCTGACAGAAACGTGGAATCCGCCCCCTGTTTGGTCCCGCTCCCGATTTCTTCATTGTCAAATAAAGCATAAACGGCACAGCAGCCCGCATCTTTGGATGCGCCTTCATCCGTCCGTTTTCTGCCTCCTTCTGTTCTGTCTTCTGATGCCCCGTCTGCCAGCAGAAAGCCTTTCAGCGCCCCGAATGCACACTGCAGGTCGTCCAGCCTGGGCGAACCGATGAATTCCCCCTTTGCGCCCATACGGCGGCCCTTCTCCCGATTATAAAGGAACAGATCGGAGGCCAGGATCTTCTCTTCTTCGATTCCCAGTTCCCGTGCGCACAGGCCGGCCAGGGTGGACGCTTTCTCCGCTCCGCGCTCCTGCCCCTCTCCTTCTTCCGGGCCGGCGTTTTTCTGTCCGTTTCTGTTTTCCTTTTCATCAATCATTCCTGAAAACAGGGGCAGCAGATCCACCTGCGGATTATAGGCGTAGCCCTTGTTGATCTCCCGGTTGAAATGAATGGCCACGTTGGGGATCACGCACAGATCCCGGTCCAGATTGACGAGCCGGGTCCGGGGACCGTTTTCCGTTTCCACGATCACCCTGCCCGCCACAGAAAGAGGCCGGTCTAGCCAGGTGGACTGGATCATGCCGCCATAGCCTTCCGTATTCAGCCTGACATAATGGCCCTCAACCTCCAGTTCGGGCGTTTCCTTGATCTTAAAGGAGGGAGAATCGCTGTGAGCCGCCGCGATCCGGAATCGCTGCAGCTCTCCCTCAGGAACGCGGAAAGCGATCAGAGAAGAATCGTTCCGTGTCATATAATAACGTCCGCCGGGTACGATCCTGGCTCCCGTCTCCTTTTCCAGTTTCTCATATCCGGCTGCCTCCAGCCGTGACGCCGCTTCCGCTGCCGCATGAAAGGCGGTGGGGCTGGCATCGATATAGGCAAACAGCTCCTGTGTGACTTTTTCTGTATCCAGCATATTTTTGCTCTCCTTCTTTGAATCTCTCCGGACAATCCGTTTCCGGACATGTCCAATCTTAGCAGAAATCCTTATGGAAAGCAATGCTCCGGCAGCAGCTCCGGTACAGAAGCGTTCCTCCAAAAAGAGCCAGAAGCAGGATCGCACCCTTCACTACAAACTCAGGCAGCCCCGTCAGCGTCCCCTGTCCGGGAAGATATTCCAGGATAAAGATCATGACAGCCGCAGGAAGGATGATCAGACATCCGGCCAGCATGGACACCAGAAGGGACAGGCTCTGCTTTACCGCGGCAGTTTCCGATTCCCAGTCAAAGGAGGGCAGCTTCCGGTTGATCCATATACCCAGGGCGGAAAGCGGCCACAGGAATACCAGCGGAAACGCTGTCGTCCAGATCCCGTCCGCCCATCCGCCAAGCGTTACTGCCAGCGCGGAAAGAAGCACGGAGGGTACAGACACAGTCAGGTTGACCAGTATTTTCCCCAGGAAGACCGCCTGTGGCCTGATGGGAAGCGACTGCAGAAGCCAGAGTTGTTTTCCCTCCATGGAAATGGAAACCGGTGTCGTATTCCCCATCGCGGCCAGAAAAGCCATAAGAAAGGGAATGCCCACCCGCAAAAGCCTTCTCGTCTCATCCTCCGGCATCTGCATCGCCGCAGCGATCCGTTCGTTTCCCATTACCGCAAGGGCTGATGCCAAAACGACCATCAGAAGATAGATCACAAGGGTATTGGATACATAGATATTGGAAGCAAAATATCGTCGAAGCTCCCGGATATACTCCGCCCTCCAGACCGGACGCTGGCGCAGCCCGCTCAATAGGAAACGATCCCCCGCACTTCTCCGGCTCCTCGCATCGGTCCAGATCGCGCCGGATATTTTCCGGAAACGCGGCCCGGTCACCGCAGCGAAAATGGCAAATATGCCTGCCGATAAACCCACAAACAGCAGAAGGGCAGGAGTACTCCGCCCCATTACGCCTGCCGCATACAGGCCGGCGGGCGGATAAAAGCGGCAGCCCGCATTCACAGCCATTTTCAGCGTTTCACCCAGTTTTCCCACGTCAGGTTCCTTCATGCTGAAGGAAAAGGCAAAGGAACCAGTCACCAGAAGCATAGAAAAGCCTGTCGTGAGGATCAGCGTCACCGCTCTCTTATGCTTCATGCCCGCTCCCGCTGCCAGAAGGAGCGTACCTACAACGGCAGCCGCAGTCAAGGGCAGAAACGGCTGGAAGGGAAGGGCAAACAGGGTCAGGGGAAGGAATCCCGCGCCCGGCCGCTCCATCAGCAGATACACCAGAGAGGCCGGAAGCACAGTGACCGCAGAAAAAAGCAGCTCTTCCGCATACAGGATGAAAAAGCGGCTGACGATCACGGCTGTGGGAGATAGCGGCAGCGGGGTAAGCCGTTCCAGATCCGCCGGATCAAACAGAAACGCCCCAGCTTTCAGGAAGGAAAACAGGAAGATCACCGCGCCCGAAATAAGGACCGCAAATGACGGCACGCTTTCTCCTGCCCCGGACAGACATAAAAGGAAGGCGGCTGCCGCAATGTAAAAAATCATCATTCCCGCAAGGAGCATATAGACCAGAAGCATTCCGGTCAGCCGGACGCTTTTTCTCCCGTCCTTTCCATGCAGCACCTCATTCAGCCCCAGACAGTTTCTCAGCTTCAGCCGGATCAGCAGGGCACTCTGCCCTAACAGACCCATAGAAGCCGGAACAGTGGGATTTTCAATCTCTCTCATTGTGTGCCACCTCCATAAACACCTCTTCTAGGCTTTTCCCGGCAGTCAGCGCTTCGGTCTCCCCCTGTGCCACAAGCCGTCCCTCCCTGATAATGGCAATCCTGTTGCACAGCTTCTGCGCCACCTCAAGCACATGGGTGGAAAAGAAGATCGCGCCGCCTTCCCGGCAGAGCGCATGCATGCTTTCCTTCAGCATCACCGACGCTTCCGGGTCCAGACCTACGAATGGCTCATCAAGGAGAAGAAGCCTAGGGCTGTGGAGGAATGCCGAAATCAGGGCCAGCTTCTGCTTCATGCCATGGGAATAAGCAGAGATCAGATCCCCCAGGCTCCGGGTAATGCCGAACCGCTCTGCCAGTTCCCCGATCCGCTGTGTCCTGAGCGCTCCGGGGACCCGGTAAACATCTCCGATAAAATTCAGATACTGGATTCCTGTCAAATATTCATACAGATCCGGGTTATCCGGCAGATAGGCCATCCGTTCCTTGCACCACAGTGGCTCCTCCTGAATGGAATGCCCGCAGATCCGGATTTCTCCCACCTTAAAATCCAAGATTCCGGAAACCGCCTTCAGGGTTGTGGTTTTCCCTGCTCCATTGGGACCAATAAACCCGAAAATATCTCCGGCACAGATGTCCAGGCTCAGATCCTCCACCGCTCTTTTCCCTCCCCGGTAGGTTTTGGAAAAATTCCGGACAGAAAGAACCGGTATGTCTGTTTTTATCTCTTCCATAGGATCTCCTCCATTCCGGAGCACTTCGCCCCGTTTTCTTTTGCCGCTGTTCTTTTCTGAGCTGCTATAAACATACCATCTTTTTCTAACTGTGTCAAGCATATAATACAATAATACAAAAAGGCGCCCCAGGACTCAAAATAATCCTGGAACACCTTTGCAAAATAAAATCCTTTTCCCAAATTTTTCAGTTTTCTTTGTACCCGTTTCCTTCCTTTGTATTCTCTCTACACGTCCTCCAGCGTGCGCTTCCCGCGCCTCTTCCCGTCCAGCTCCCGGCAGGTCAGCACGATCAGCGCCGCTCCGATCAAAAACGTCAGCAGATCGGAAACAGGCATGGAATACAGCACACCGTCCAGGCCGAAGAACACCGGAAGCAGCAGGGCGAAGCCCACGCCGAACACCACCTCGCGCACCATGGACAGCAGGGTGGAAGCCGCCGCTTTTCCGAGGGACTGCAGGAAGATGAAGGTTCCCTTATTCACACAGGCGAAAATCGTCAGACACAGATAAATGCGGAACGCGCGGAGGGCAAATTCCGTATAGTACGAGCTTTCGTTCGCCGCGCCGAATATGGAAATGAGCTGCATCGGAAGAAGCTCGGCAATGAGGGCGGAGGCGGCTCCCACCGCCGTCTCCGTCAGAAGCAGCATGGTAAACAGCCGCTTAGCGCGGTCTTTTCGGCCCGCTCCGATGTTATAGCCCACAATCGGAATACAGCCCGCCGCCAGACCAACCGCGATGGAAATGACGATCTGGAAAAATTTCATGACAATTCCCACCACCGCCATGGGTATCTGGGCATATTGGGCCTGCCCGAAAATGGAATCGAGAGCGCCGTACTTCTGAATCATATTGTTGCAGGCCGCCATGGAGGCGACCAGGGAAATCTGGGAAAGCAGGCTGCACAGTCCCAGAGGGAGGAACTTCCTGATGAGTCCGCCGCTGAGGGAAAAGCTCTTTTTCTCCAGGCGGATGGCCTTCATGTGGCACAGATACCAGATAGAAAGAACGGCTGTCAGAATCTGCCCGATCACCGTCGCCACCGCGGCTCCCATCATTCCCCAGTGAAAGCCGAAAATGAACAGGGGATCCAGAATGATATTGGCCACAGCCCCTGCAAGGGTGGAAACCATGGCAAATCCCGGGCTTCCATCCGAACGGATGATGGGATTCATCGCCTGACCGAACATATAGAACGGGATTCCAAGCGCGATATAGAAAAAGTATTCCTGAGAATACCGGAAGGTTTCTTCATTCACCCGGCCGCCGAACATGGTCAGGATTCTGTCCTGAAATACCAGGTACAGAACGGTCAGCAGGATGCTCGCCACGACGCAGAGCAGGATCGCGTTTCCGATGCTCCTGTGCGCCTTTTCCTTCTCTCCCCTTCCCAGACACAGGCTCACAAACGCGCAGCAGCCGTCGCCGATCAGGACAGCGATGGCCAGCGCCACCACCGTCAGAGGGAAAACCACCGTATTTGCCGCATTCCCATAGGATCCCAGATAATCGGCATTGGCAATGAAAATTTGATCCACAATATTGTACAGGGCGGCCACCAGCAGGGAAATGATGCAGGGGACCGCATATTTGCCCATCAGTCTGCCGATGGGCTCTGTTTCCAAAAATGCATTTGATTTTTCTTCCATTTCTCGTTTTCCTCCAGGCCGAAGCGTTATGCTGAGGCCGCGAGGAGAAATCACGCGGGTGATTTCTCCTCTGCGATCACAGCAGTTTTGTGCTTCAGCTCAAAACTGCCGATTGAAAAGCAGGCCCTCAGGCTTGTTTTTCAATCATTCCTCCAGGAAAATAAAAGCGCGCGGCCAACGACGCTGGATTTACGCCATCGGCCACACGCTTGCTTTTACCGGACGCCGGATTCCGCGCAGCATCCCCTGTGCGGAACCGGTATCCCTATGGATTGGACTGCTTTTCGTTACTCGTTCAGATAATCCCCAACCGGGCTCTGATTGTACTGCTTTTTGATCCTGATGATGATGGAGCCGTCCGGCTGTGTGGTTTCCTCCACGATTTTGTACTGGGTGCGGTTCCTTTCAAGGGTTTTCTTATAATGCGCCACTTCCTCGGTGACAAGTTTGACGGCATCCTCATGTCCGATGTCTTCCTTCAGCATAAAATGCAGGGTCTGGCAGATACACGCCGCTTTTACTCGTTTCATCTTCTATACCTCCATATCTGAAATAAAAAAACGTGCAGCATAAACTGGACTTACGCAGTAAATGCTGCACGTTATATAGTATATTATAATGTTTTTCTCAGTTTTTTCAAAGGCAATTTTGCACAAAACGCCGAACCGTTTGTTCCTGTTCAGCCACGTCCGACCGGGAAATACACTGGCCTCGTGAAAAAAAGCGGCAGCCGGGCGGCATGCGAAAGTGCATCCTCAGGTGGCGATTCCGGCGTACTGCGTCATGTACAGCTCATAATACCGTCCCTTTGCGGCCAGCAGCTCCTCATGACTTCCGGTTTCCACGATCCTGCCCTGATCCATGACCACGATGATGTCCGAATCCCGGATGGTGGAAAGACGGTGGGCGATGATGACGCTGGTTCTGTTCTTCATGACGCGCTGCATTGCGTCCTGAATCGTTTTTTCCGTCCGCGTGTCCACATTTGAGGTGGCCTCATCCAGGATCAGAATCTTTGGGTCAGCCGCAAAGGCTCTTGCGATGGCAAGCAGCTGGCGCTGTCCCTGGCTGAGGTTTTCTCCCGCACCGGTCAGAACCGTGTCCAGGCCCTGGGGAAGCTCCCGAAGCAGTCCCGCGCATCCGCTTCTGTTCAGCGCCTCCTCAAGCTGTGCGTCCGTGGCAGCTTCATTTCCATATTTCAGGTTGCTGCGGACGGTGTCCGAAAACAGGACCGTATCCTGCAGAACGATGGCAACGTTCCGGCGCAGGCTGGGCCGGGAGACCTCTCCCAGATTCTGACCGTTGATCAGAATCTCTCCGCTGTCAATATCATAAAACCGCATCAGCAGATTCACCATGGTGGTTTTTCCGCTTCCCGTCGCGCCGACAAGGGCCACCTTTTTTCCCGGAGGAACCGTCAGGGTAAAATCATGGATGACGGGCCGGTCCGGCTCATAGGAAAAATGAACGTTCTGAAAGGTAATTGCCATGCTCTTTTCTTCCGCGAGCTCCTCACCGCTTTCGTCCTCCGCCGCTTCGTCCAGCACCTCAAATACCCGTTCCGCACCGGCAACCGCTGTCTGCAGCTGTCCGTAGATCTGGGCCAGCTCGTTGATGGGGCGGCTGAACTGTCTGGCGTAGACGATAAACGCGGAGATCACACCAACGGAAATCAGGCCGTGAATGGAAAAATACCCGCCAAAGGCCGCGATGATGACAAAGCCGATGTTTCCGATGCAGTTCATGATGGGGCCCATCACGCCGCTGAAAATATCGGTTTTGATTCCGGCCTCCGTCAGGGAATCGGCTGTCCGGCAGAATTCCTCCGCCGTAATATCCTGATGGTTATAGGCAACAACCGTCCGGTAGCCGGATATCATTTCCTCCACCGTTCCATTGAGCCGTCCCAGAAGCATCTGGCGCTTCCGGGAAAAGCGGCGCACCTTTCCGGAAAGGATTTTGGTGGCAAGCAGCGTCAGGATGACCGTCGCGCAGCTTAAAAGCGCCAGCTGCCAGCAGTACCACAGCATCACCGCAACCGTGCCGATGATGGTCAGAACGCCGGAGAACAGCGACGGCAGAGACTGGGAAATGGTGGTGGAAAGGTTCTCGATGTCATTGGTCATCCGGCTCATCACATCGCCGTGGGAATGGGTATCCATGTAGGAGACCGGAAGATCCACCAGCTTTCCAAATAACTCCGTGCGCATCCGTCCCACGATGCGCTGGCTGAGCTTCGCGCTCAGCAGCCCCTGAATGAGCTGGCTTATGCTGTAAAGCAGATAAACGAACAGCATCAGCAGAAGCGTACGGAGAAAGCTTCCCTCCCGCGTGCCTGCGATCAGGTCAATGGCGCTGCTCTGCAGGCTGGGCGCGAGGATGCCGCAGAGGGTTCCGAATACTACTGCCAGAAGCATGGCCGCAACGCCCGCCTTTTCCCGTCCAAAGCAGGCGGCAATCCGCTTCAGAGTCTCTCCCGCGTTTTTGGCATGCTGCGCCTCCACAAAGCGCTCCCTGCTGTTCATGCCGGGGATATTCCGCTCCGCCAGCTTCCGTTCTTTTTCTCCGCTGCCAGTATTTAAAGTGCTCATAGCTTTTCCTCCATTCCCGACTGCGAATGACAGATCTCCTGATAAACGGGACAGGAGGCCAGCAGCTCCTCATGGGTGCCGCAGGCGGCAATCCTTCCGTTCTCCAGAACGGCGATTCTGTCTGCGCGGCGCACGGACGCGATCCTCTGGGCCACGATGATCTTTGTGGCGTCCGGAGCTGCCTCCTGCATCGCCGCATACAGATTTGCCTCCGTTTTCAGATCCAGAGCGCTGGTAGCGTCGTCCAGAATCAGAATCTCCGCCCGTTTCAGCAGGGCCCTTGCGAGGGAAACGCGCTGCTTCTGTCCGCCTGACAGGCTCATGCCCCGCTCCGCGACCATTTGTTCATAGCCGTCTTCTCCTGTTTTTTCCGGATTCCCCTTTCCTTCGATGAACTCCGCCGCCTGTGCGGCTTTTGCCGCAGCCCGGATTCTCTCCTTTGACGCTCCCGGCTCGCCCCAGGCGATATTTTCTCCGATTGTTTCACTGAACAGCTCGCTTTTCTGAAGCGCTACAGCCACCTTTTCCCTCAGCTCCTTCTGCCTGTAGCTTCGCACATCCACGCCGTCCACCAGCACGGAGCCCTCCGTCACGTCATAGAAACGGGGGATCAGGTTCACCAGCGTGGTTTTTCCGCATCCGGTGGCTCCCATAATGGCGAGCGTCTCCCCGGGATGCACCGTCAGATTGATATGCTCCAGCACCCTCCGGCTGCTTCCCGGATAGGAGAAGGACACGTCCCGGAATTCGATTTCGCCCTTCGGCGCGTTTTTTCCTGCTCCGGAGCCGTCTCCGCCATCGTTTCCCGCCGCCTCATATTCGCCGTCCTCCAGCTCCGGCCTGCTGTCCAGAACCTCCTTCACACGCCCCCAGGAGGCGATTCCTCTGGAAATATTCTGGAACAGCATCACCAGCATGAGGATTCCGTTCAGAAGCTGCGTGGTATAGGTGATCGCCGCCATGATGCTGCCCGGCGTGGTCTGCACGCCGCCGACCTCAAAGGAACCCACAAGAAGGATCAGCGCCACCACCAGATACATCAGCGCGTTCATGACGGGATTCATGAAGGCAAAAATCACCAGCACCTGCAGCTGCGTCCGGATGAGCTCTCCGTTTGCCCTGCCAAAGCGCGCCTTTTCCCAGGCCTCCCGCACACAGGCCTTGATGATCCGGATGCCGGACACATCCTCCTGCATGATATCGTTGATGCTGTCAAGCCTGGCCTGCAGCTTCGTAAACAGCGGATTCGCCCTCGCGATACAGAAGGCCAGACAGCCCACGATCACCGGAAAAGCGCACAGCACGATCAGCCCGAAATCCCGGTTGAGCCGGAACATACAGAAAATGCTTCCGAACATGAGCATGGAGGTTCTTATCATGCCCCGGACAAACTGGGATACAAAGTTCTGAACCTGCGTGATATCGTTGGTCACTCTGGTCACCAGCGAGCCTGTTCCGAATTGATCGACCTGCGGGAAGGAAAAGGTCATGATCCGCCGGAAGCAGTCCTTCCGTATCTCGTTGCCGATGTTCTGACCGGACATATGTACAAATACATTATTGAGCGAGCCGCACAGCCCTCCGAACAGAACCAGCCCGATCATCTGAAGCCCCAGCTTCCAGATCAGTCCCAGATCCCCCACGCCTCCCTGATTCAGCCCCAGCACGCCGTCGTCCACGATCCGGCTCATCAGGCCGGGCTGCACCAGATCCATGGATACCTCCCCGATCATGAACAGACCTGCGAGAATCGCATAGGGCAGATAACGTCTGACATATTTCCACATAAACTACTCTCCTCCATGACGCCGCGGGCCGTCCTGATAACGTTCCTTCCAGTCCGCCCGTACCGTCTCCAGCAGGGACAGGAGCGTGTTCTTTTCTTCTTCGGAAAGGCAGGAAAACATCTCCTCATGGCGGCGTATCCGCTGCTGCCTGGCCTCCTGCGCAGCCTTCCTTCCCTCCTCCGTCAGTTCGATTTCCACCGTCCGGCGGTCCGTTTCATCCGGCGTCCGGCGGATATATCCCGCGCCCTCCAGCTTGGCGATCACCTCGCTGGCCGAGCCGGGTTTGATTTCCAGCCGTCTGGTCAGCTCCCGCTGGGTGATATGACCGCCCTCTTCATGCAGAATGATCAATACCCTTTTCTGGCTTCCCTTCCCCTCGTACAGGGAACGCATCACATGACTCAGATCGCGCAGATTGATGATAAGCTTATCGTTGATTCCGGCTTCCCGATAATGCGCCCTGCGCCAGTCGTCCTGTCTTTCTCTTTTCTCTTTCATCCTGGAGCGTCCTTTCTCCGGCAGAAACCTGCGTTCCGGTTTGTAAAGCTCGCGCCTCCGGCCGGTGACATTTTTCCGCCGCTGCTTTCTGATTACTTCGGTACCTTATCATTATATTTCTCCTTCCAAGTATTGTCAAGGTACCTTAATATTTTTATCATTTTCCCCCGGAGGCCTCCTCTGTCAGCATTCTCTTATTCCGTTTTTATCCAGTCCTTTTCTCGCACATCTCTTACAGAATCCGGAAATTTTCATAAAGAAAACCCAAAACTTTCTCCCGCCCCTTCTTCTCTCTCCCGCCGTATGATACAATCCCAGCGGAATGCCTTTTTCCGGCATTAGAAAAGCTTTTATC
>DWYY01000065.1 GCA_019118445.1 Candidatus Eisenbergiella merdipullorum
CATGCCGTGGAAAGCAGGAAAGACGTGAAAGGCTGATTATTGCCGTCCGAAGATGCGTAAGCTTGACGGAACCCCGCAGGAATGTTATTCTGGTATTAACTTTAGGTTAATGCCAGAATTTTTTAGCGGGAAACGGAGACAGCTTACGCCGCAGGCGGCGTAACAGGAGGAAAGACATGTATAACAGTCAGCTTGCCCTTTTTGTCTGTGTAGCGGATTGCGGAAGCTTTACCAGAGCGGCATCGAAGCTCTATATCTCCCCGACTGCCGTCATGAAACAGATGAACGCGCTGGAGGCACATCTGGATCTGAAGCTGATCGAGCGGTCTTCCCACGGCATTCGTCTGACACCGGCAGGAGAAGTGATCTACAGGGACGCCAGGTTCCTCTTTGATTTTTCCCAAAAATCCATTGAGAATGCGAAGCAGGCCATGAAGACCTATGATACCACCTTTTGTGTGGGTACT
Organism: Candidatus Eisenbergiella merdipullorum; assembly: GCA_019118445.1. GTDB lineage: Bacteria > Bacillota > Clostridia > Lachnospirales > Lachnospiraceae > Eisenbergiella > Eisenbergiella merdipullorum. The sequence goes on from DWYY01000065.1 coordinate 468, forward strand.
TCTCTGCTGAATCCGGCAAAACCCTTTATGGATATCTGGTATCGGGTAAACAGGGATTTCCCGGGATATCGGCTGCATCTCGTACCCTTTGAGGATGACCATGAGGGGATCCTTTCGGAGATCGAAGGGCTTGGCGAAAAATTTGATTTTCTGGTGGCGGTCTGCGACTCCAGAAGCTGGCTGGACAAGTGCAGCATGCTTCCACTGGGCAGCTACCGGAAGATGTGCGCCGTTTCCAGGGAGCATCCGCTGGCCGGGAAGAAAAAGCTGAGGATAACGGATCTGTATGGGCAGACGCTGATGATGGTACAGACCGGGGATTCCGAGGTGAACGACAGGCTGCGGGCGTATCTGCAGCGGGAGCATCCGCAGATTCGGATTGAGGATACACCCCGCTTCTATGATATTTCTGTTTTCAACCGTTGTGCGGAAACGGGAAATGTGCTGCTTACGCTGGAGTGCTGGAAGGACGTGCATCCGGGGCTGATAACGATTCCTGTGGAGTGGGATTACAGGATTCCCTATGGTCTTCTGTATGCGCAGAATCCGCCGGAGGATGTACGCAGGTTTGTGGAAGCGGTAAGAGCGGCGATGAGATGAGTGGAATTGCCGTGCGTTTTCCGGCCTTTTCTAAAATGGGAAGGAAAAGGAAATATGCACAAAAATCCCTATTCTGTTTTGACGTAAATAGACAAAATTGAACCGGAAAGCTTGACAGGTTTCGTCATATATGGTATGGTTCTCACAGAAATAAACGAATGACTCCTTCAGGTTTGTTACTGTATGGCAGGCAAGACCTGATATTACATGCGGCAGGAAGCGGTATGTCCGGTGGAATGCGTGTAATAGGGGTCTTTTTTTATTGCTGTTTTTGAAGAGGGATTGAGATATGAGCCGGTGGACGGTGAAGAGTGTAATCAACAACAATGTGGTCAGCGCCCGAAACGAGCGCAATCAGGAAAGAATCCTGACCGGACGCGGGATCGGCTTTCGCGCGAAACCGGGAGACGAGGTGGACGCGTCCAGGGTGGAGAAGGAATTTTTCCTGAAATCCAAAAATATTTCCGGAAAGCTGTACGCCCTGCTGGCACAGACGCCCGAGGTCTATATGGAGATCACGGACGCCATTGTGAAGAAGGCGGAGGAAGCGCTCGGAAAGGAACTGAATGAAACCATCTATCTGAATCTCATCGATCATCTTTCTTTTGCCGTGTCCCGAATGAAGCAGGGAATGAATTTCAAGAACGTGCTTCTCTGGGAGATTCGGAATTTTTATCCGAAGGAATACGAAACGGCGCTTTACGGCCTGGCCCTGATCGAAGAAAAGACCGGAGAAAAGCTGCCGGAGGACGAAGCCGGTTCCATCGCCATGCACATCGTAAACGCCGAGTTTGATTATGAAAATGCAAACGACGCGGTTCGCATGACCGAGCTGGTGCACAAGATCATCAGTGTGGTGCGCTATCAGTACCATATGAATTTCAACGAGGAATCGCTGCATTTTGTCCGGTTTGTAACGCACCTGAAATTTTTTGCCCAGAGGCTGTTTCAGGACAAGATGCTGGACGGGGACGACGGGGAGCTGTCCAGCCTGATCCGGACCCAGTATGCGGACAGCTACGCCTGTGCGGAGAAAATCGCAAAGCTGGTGTGGAACGATTACCAGATTGCGGTTCCGGAGGAAGAGCTGGTCTACCTTGCCGTGTATATCCGGAGGATCACGGCGGCGAACGATGATAAGGAATAAGGCTTAAAAAAATTGTTAAAAGCGGAAATCGGGAGGCCGGCAGCTTACTGCAGAGGCGGCAGGCTTCCTTCAACAGCGGCGCGGAAAGGTGGCTTCTTTCGCAGCGCTGCGACCCGCAATCAGCGGCTGCGCCGGGAGGCGGAGATAGATTTCAAAAATGAAGTGCTAAGAAGAGGTGGAAGTATGGATTATAAGAAAATGGCTGCCGAGATTTTAAAGCTCGTCGGCGGTGAAAAGAATGTGTCAGGCGTTACAAATTGTATGACCCGTCTGCGTTTCAGTCTGAATGATCCGAAAAAGGCGGACGTGGAAGGCATTAAAAAGGTAAAGGGCGTTCAGGGCGTTGTGACCAAGAACGGCCAGTTCCAGGTGGTGATCGGAACGGATGTGGGAAACGTCTGCGACGAGATCAAGAAGCTTGGAAATTTTGGAGACAACATGGCTCCGGCGGATAATGACAAGGAAGAGAAAAAGGGAATTGTGTCGATGTTCTTCGGCACGCTGACCGCAATCTTCCAGCCGGTGATCCCTGCTCTGGCAGGCTCCGGTATGATCAAGGCGCTGCTGGCGCTTCTGGTGGCGCTGCATCTGGTGGATTCCGGATCTCAGACCTACCAGATTTTCAATGCGTTCGGCGACGCGCTGTTCTACTTCTTGCCGTTCATTCTGGCGGTTTCCGCAGCGAAGCGGTTCAAGTGCAGCCCTTACATAGCGGCGGTGCTGGCAGGCGTTCTGCTGCATCCCAGCTTCACCGGCCTGAATACCGGAGATCCGGTGCATCTGTTCGGCTTCATCCCGGTGACCATGGTTTCCTACAGCAGCAGCGTGGTTCCGATTCTGCTGATCGTGTGGGTACAGTCCTATATTGAGAAATTTGCCAACAAGTATTCTCCCAAGGCGGTCAAGATTTTCCTGGCGCCCATGATCACCATCATCGTGACGGGCATTCTGGGAATCACCATTGCCGGCCCTCTCGGAAATCTGGTGGGTCAGGTGATCGCCATCGGCTTCAACTGGCTGAATGATTATGCGGGATGGGTAATTCCGTTCCTGATGGGTGCGTTCTGCCCGTTCTTCGTCATGACGGGTATGCACTACTGCTTCGCGCCGATTCAGACGATTCAGTACGCGACTCTGGGCTACGGCACCATTCTTGGGCCCGGTATGCTGGCTTCCAACATCGCGCAGGGAACCGCTGCCCTTGTGGTTGGCTTCCGTACGAAGAATAAGGAGCTGAAGCAGGTTGCCCTTTCCGCTGGCGTGACCGGTCTGATGGGAATTACGGAGCCCGCCCTTTACGGTGTTACGCTTCGGCTGAAAAGGCCCCTGTACGCTACGATCATCGGCGGCGGTATCGCGGGTCTGTATGCAGGTATTACCGGAATTCACACCTTCTCCTCCACCACAGCCGGTATTTTCGCCCTTCCGGTATATATCGGCGGCGACGGTTTCGGCAACGTGATCAACGCGGTGATTACGATTCTCATTTCCATCGTGGCGACCGCCATTGCCACCCTGATCCTGGGCTTTGATGATCCCAAGGAGGAGACGGAGGATACGGCGGCGGAGCTTCCCGCAGCCGAGGAAAATGCGGCGCAGAAGGCATCTTCTCCGGCAGCCAATATCGTGATTGACTCTCCCATCGAGGGAAAGGTGATTCCGTTAAGCGAAGTGAAGGATGATGTTTTTTCCAATGAAATCGTAGGAAAGGGAGCGGCGGTTGTTCCGGCAAAGGGAGAGGTGCGCGCCCCTGAGGATGGAACCATCATGTCCGTATTCGACACAGGACATGCGCTGGGCATGCAGACGAAGGACGGCGTGGAGCTTCTGATCCACATCGGTCTGGATACGGTGGAACTGAAAGGAAAATATTTCCAGGTACACGTGAAGCAGGACGACAAAGTGAAGAAGGGAGATCTGCTGATCACCTTCGATCCGGAAGGCATCAAGAGCGCGGGCTATGACATCACGACTCCCGTGCTGGTGAGCAACTCGGCTGATTATCTGGATGTGGTTGCAAAGAAGGACGGACAGGCGGGAGCCGGTCTGATCACAGTTCTGACTCATAAGGCATAAGGAACGCAGGACCGGGCTGTCTGCAGCCCGGTCTCTCCGCTGGAATATATGCCGCCTGAAGGCGGCAGGAAAAGAGGATGTATGAGTTTTCCTGAAAATTTTCTGTGGGGCGGCGCGGTAGCGGCGAACCAGTGTGAAGGCGCATATCTGGAGGACGGCAAGGGCCTGTCCATCCAGGATGTGATGCCGAAAGGCGTGATGGGGCCGGTATCGGACGGCCCCGTCCCGGAAAATCTGAAGCTTGTGGGAATTGATTTTTACCATCGTTATGAGGAGGATATCCGTCTGCTTGCGGAAATGGGCTTCAGGGTATTCCGCCTGTCCATAGCATGGAGCCGGATTTTTCCCAATGGAGATGAGGAGGAGCCCAATGAAAAGGGGCTGGCCTTCTATGACCGGGTTTTCGATGCCTGCAGGCGTTACGGCATCGAACCGATGGTGACGCTTTCCCATTATGAGACGCCCCTGCATCTGGCAAAGACCTATGACGGCTGGCGCGACCGGCGCATGATCACCTTTTTTGAGCGCTACTGCCGCGTGGTGTTTGAACGCTACAAAGATAAGGTCAGATACTGGATGAACTTTAATGAAATCAACGCTCTGTGGCATTTTCCGCTGATGGGCGCGGGCATCTGGACGCCAAAGGACCAGCTGACGGAGGAAGACCGCTATCAGGCGGCCCACCATGAATTCGTGGCGAGCGCCCTGGCAACGAAGCTTCTGCATGAGATGATTCCGGGCGCGAAGATGGGCTGCATGGTGCTGGGCGCGCTGAGCTATCCCATGACGCCGAAGCCGGAGGACATGATCGCCATGATGGAGGCGGACCGGAACGTGATGTTCTTTTCCGACGTACAGGCCAGGGGCTATTATCCCTCCTATATTAAGAAAAAATGGGAGCAGAAGGGCATCCATGTGAAAATGGAGCCGGGCGATGAGGAGCTTCTGAAAAATACGGTGGACTATGTGTCCTTCAGCTATTACATGAGCAAATGTACGGCGGCGGACTGCTCCCAGTACGCAAAGGGCGCGGGCAACCTGACCAGCGGCGTGAAGAATCCCTATCTGAAGGAGAGCGAGTGGGGCTGGCAGATCGATCCGGCCGGCCTGCGCTATACTCTGAACTATTTCTATGACCGTTACCAGAAACCGCTGTTTATCGCGGAAAACGGCCTTGGCGCTTCCGACACCCTGATTCCGGATGGAGAAGGCGGCATGACCGTGCAGGACGATTATCGTATCGCCTACCTGCGCGATCATCTGCTGGAGGTGGAAAAGGCCCTTGACGAGGGCGTGGACGTGATGGGCTATGCGGCCTGGGGCTGCATCGACGTGGTCAGCGCATCCACTGCCCAGCTGAAAAAGCGTTACGGTTTCATCTATGTGGACCGCAACGAGGACGGCAGCGGAACCCTGGCGCGTTACCGCAAGAAGAGTTTCTGGTGGTACAGGGACGTGATCGCATCCAATGGGCGTACACTGCATGATGAGGCATAAAAAGTGCTGACCGTCCGGCAGGAGGCTTCCGCAATGCGGACCTCTCTGCCGGACGGAAATTTACCTCCATTCTTTTTTAAAAGCCGATATTCCAATCGTGTTTTCATTTTTCCGTCATGTCATTCATTATCAATATGTTCCGCTTCTTCCTCCGTAAATGTTGTTAGTGTATAATTATCATTGGCAAAGATAGGAATGGTTACTAAATAAAAAGGGAAGCAGAGGAAATCCCTGCTTCCCAATCATACCGTTTTTCTTTATGATGTTAGTTGCGAAACAAAACATGTAAAGGAGCCGGTATGATGGAATCTATTGTAGAAGAAAAACTGGTATCTTTCAAGACTCTGGAGAAAAAAGTCTTTGACTATGTCTGTGAACTGGGCAGAATGATCACCAGGGTCATGCTGGAAAGTTATGACGATGAGCTGGCGGGGGAAAGGGACAGGAAAGCATACAGGGATAAAGGAAAGCGTGAGACCACGATCAAGACCGTATACGGGGAGGTCACATATGCCAGGAGGGTCTACCGGACCGTGCGGGAAGACGGGACGACCGCTTATGTCTATCTGCTGGATAAGGCGATGTCGATGGAAAAGATCGGGCTGATTTCCACAAACCTCGCGGAAAAGATCGCCCTGACCGTGACGGAGGCCCCTTACCGTGTCAGCGCGGATGTGATCAGTGATACCTGCGGCCAGACCATCAGCCATGGAGGTGTCTGGAACCTGATTCAGCAGCTGGGGGAGAGGATCAGCGAAGAAGAGGAATGCGCGGTACGGCAGATGAATGCGGATCAGACGGAAGGGAAAAAGGCCATAGGAATCCTTTTTGAAGAAATGGATGGGGTATGGCTGCGGATGCAGGACTCCTGCCATAAGAAGGCGCAAAAACAGGAGATGAAGGTCTTCACGATGTATGAGGGATGGGAGGCAGACAGCCCGAAAAGGAACCGCCTGGTAAACAGGAAGATGCTGGCGGGGATGGAAAAGAGCAGCCAGTTCCATCAAAAACGGGAAGCGCTGATCGAAAAGATCTATGATGCGGATGAGATCGGGCAGCGGATCCTGAACGGGGATGGTGGAAGCTGGATCAAAGAGACTTATGACCCGGATGCCCTCTTCCAGCTGGACCGGTTCCATATCTATAAGGAGATCAAAAAGAAGATCCGGGATGCGGAAGCCCAGAAACAGATCAAAGAGCTCCTGGAGCAGAAGAAAGTGGATGAGATGCTGAAATATATCCAGGTTTATGCGGACAGCATAGAGAGTGATGACCCGAAAGATAAAGGGAGCAGGAATGCAAGGGAATTATATAAATATCTGGAGAGTAACCGGGAGGGGCTGATCCCATACCAGGAAAGGGGGATCGAACTGCCGGAAGCACCGAAGGGGATTGTGTATAAAAACATGGGAGTGCAGGAAAACCAGAACTGTACGGCGATCACAATGCGGATGAAGCACCGGAGGATGAGATGGTCCGTACATGGGGCGAATAACATGGCAAAAGCCCTGTACCGGAAAGAGAACAGAGAACTGATCGATACGATCGAACGGTATACGGATGGCCTGGTGTTCACCATGCAGATGGAAGAGATCATTAAGTGCCTGAGTGCAGCGAAAGCACCCAGGAAAGACGGGAAAGGGAACCCATATATTGATGCAATCAGCCATCATATGCCGCTGCTGGATGCGATGCGGACAGCATCACGGAAAGCTTTTGCAAGAGCATTCTGTTGTTAAAAAG
>DWYY01000066.1 GCA_019118445.1 Candidatus Eisenbergiella merdipullorum
CGTTGATTTCTCCTGGAATGTTTCTGCAAAGAAATATCAGGAGATGTACGACTGGCTGATCGGTTAAAAAGCTTCAGCGTCCGGCAGAGAATTGGAAACAGAATGTTCTGCGGCGCTGGAGGATATGTGGCATATGTGGAATACAAAAACATCCGGCATTGAAAAGGGGGCCGGGTGTTTTTTAGCAAAAGGAACGGCAACGTCACAGAGTGATGTTGATCTTGTAACAACTACAGGAATCGAAGAAGATTTTAGGAATCAAACTTCAGGAACAGAGATTTTGCTGTATGAGGATTCAAATCTGGATCATCAATCGGCATGGGAGACGATTCAGGAAGATTTGCCACAGCCAAGGGAGAATATAAAAAAGCTCCTGGAAGCAGCGGATAAAAAAGAACAGGATAATTTATAGTCTTATATTCTTGTTCAGGTTCGGAAAATCGTACAAGTATAAACAGAAGAAAGACAGAACATAATAGTATGGACTCTGACTTCATCATTCCAGGAAAGGAGTGGCGGAACATGGGAAAAGGATGGAAAGCGGCGGCAGTCTGCGCAGCGTTTTTGCTGTCACTGCCGACAGGCTGCGGAGCGGCGGAGGAGCTGACTGCGACGGATACGGAAACAGCGGAAAATGCAGCTTCGGAAGAGGAAACGGCAGGGGAAAGCCTGAAAGCCGGGGCATATACGTATCATCTGGAAACGGAAGAAATGGCCTGGAATACGTCCGATGGAGAAGCGGCGCTGACGGTGACCCTGGAATATCCGGTCTTTGAAGGAAACACAGAGGCGGAGGAAGCCATCAATACCTTTTACCGGAGCTGGGCTGCGGATAAATTGGAATCCTATGAGGCAGGGCCTGACTCCCTGGCGGAACAGGCATTGGAATTCGGAGAGTCAGAGGTGTCGGCGGGCGCAGCGCCCTGGGCAGATGATTATTCGGTGGCGGTGGTGACAGCCGTGCAGGGAGTGATTTCCGTCCGGCAGGATAATTATCTTTTTACGGGCGGCGCCCATGGGATGCCGGGACGGGAAGATCATATTTTCAGCGAAACGGACGGGAGCGAGGTGACGCTGGCGAGCCTTCTTCCCATCTCAGAGGAGGAAGCGAATGACCTGGCAAGAAATGCGTTTCTTTCCCGGATCGAGGAGCATCCGGAGGACGGCTATTTTGAGGATGCGGCGGAAACGATCCGCGCGAAAACGGATTTCCTCAGCCAGAGCTACCTGACGCAGGAGGGCGTGGTCTTTTATGCGCAGCCCTACGAAATCGGCCCCTATGCGGCGGGGTATATTGAGGTGACCGTGCCCTGGGAAGAGCTGGGGTTGTAAGCCTGCACACTATGAACAGAGGACTTTTTTGGCGTGGGATTTTCCTCCTGCAGCGTCCCGCACCCCGCCTTTTGATCAAGAAAAACCTTCCTGCATATTTCCATACTTCACAGAACACAATAAAGGTGTAAACCAAAGAAATGGAGGTATGGAAATGGCGAATATATCAGAACTTGACCTGCAGAATCTGCGCCACCTGATCGGCGGCTGCGACACGACCCACTGTAAAATGAAGGAATACGCTTCCTGGGCGGAGGATGAGAAGATCAGAGAGTTCTTCGAGCAGGGCGCGAAGTCCGCGATGGAGAATAAACAGCAGCTCATGAAATTTTTACAGTAAGGCCGGACGGCGGAAAGGATGTGTGAAGAATGTTGCAGGAAAAAACGATGGTAGCGGATGCGCTTGCAGGGATCAATGGAGAATTGACCAGATATGGCGAAATGATCGCCCAGACGGAAAACAAGGAACTGAAAACCACGCTGAAACAGATCCGGAACCAGACGGAGCAGTCCCAGGAGCAGCTTTATCAGCTCGCCCGGGAAAAATCCTATTACGTGCCCGCGCAGAAAGCCACCCCTGAGGAGATTTCCCATGTGAGAGGGCTTTTTACCTCAGCGACGCTTTAACGGTCTTTGTAAAAAAGATTCCGGCTGATATGCCGGCGCGTCCGGCAGGCAGCGTTTGATCCAAAGAGGCAGAGGGGCGTCCCAAAAGTCATAAAAAGACTTGAGGGATGCCCTTTCGTATTATACAATGATATCACAGTGATAAAGCCTGAGAGAGCTGCCGGGAACGTGATCCCGGGAGTATGATCTCGGGACGGGAGGTTGGAAAATGGGAAAAATACAGATCGTAGCGGACAGCACCTGTGACCTGTCCGAAGCTCTCATACGAAAATATGATATCACCATTCTGCCGCTGAACATCGTGCTGGATATGAAAAGCTACAGCGATGGAGAGCAGATCACGCCGGATAAGATCTATGCCTGGGCGGAAAAGATGCACAGGACGCCAAAAACGGCGGCAATAGCCTATGACAGGGCATTGGAAGCCGCGTCTGCTTTCCAGAAAAACGGAGATGAGATGATATTCCTGGGGATTTCAGAATCAATGTCCACGACCTGCAATGTGATGCGCATGGTAAAAGAGGAACTGGGGTACGAAGGAATGTACGTCATCGATTCCCGGAATCTGTCCACAGGGATCGGACTGCAGGTCCTGCGTGCGGCAGAGCTGGCACAGCAGGGACTTGCCGCGCAGGAGATCGTGCGTAAGATTGAACGGGAAAGGGACCGTGTGAGGGCCAGCTTCGTGGTGGAACGTCTGGATTATCTTGCAATGGGCGGCCGTTGTTCTTCCGTCGTGGCGCTTTTGGGCGGTAAACTGAAGCTGAAGCCCAGGATCGAGGTGAGGGACGGAAAGATGGAAGCCGGGAAAAAGTACCGGGGAAACCAGGACAAGGTGATCATGAAATATGTGCAGGATATGGAAGGACAGCTTCGCCAGGCGGACCCGCAGAGGGCTTTCATCACCCACTCGGGCTGTGATGAAAATGTGATCCGGTCCGTGGAGGATTATGTGCGTGGCCTTCATGTATTTGAGGAAATCCTCATTACGAGAGCGGGCGGAGTGATTTCCAGCCACTGCGGGCCTGGCACTCTGGGAGTGCTCTTCTATCAGAAATAAGTCATCCATCCACCTGCTTCAGCCCGCTGATATCCGGCTCTATCATCATGGAGTAGTTGGTGTAGTAGACCACAAAGCCGGGTTTTCCGCCAGCGGGCTTTTTCACGTTTTTCTTTTCCGTGTAATCCACCTCCACCTTTTCGTTCCCGCGGCCTTTTGAATAGTATGCTGCGAGCCTTGCCGCGTCCTCAAAGGTGGAGTCCGGGAGCTCACTGCCTTTGGACTTGACGATCACATGGGAGCCGGGAATGCCTTTGGCATGGAACCACCAGTCGCCTCCGGAGGCGAAGCGGAAGGTCAGTTCATCGTTCTGATAATTGTTTTTTCCCACATAGATATCATAGCCGTCGCTGTTTACATAGTGAAATGGAACGCTGGTGATCTTCGCTTTTTTGGCGCGGCTGCCGCCTTTTCTGCGGATGTAGCCGCTTTCGATCAGTTCTTCCCGGATCTGTACCAGGTCTTCCTCCTTCTGTGCGATGTCCAGGGAAGCGCTGATGGATTCCAGATGGTCCACTTCCGCCTTTGTCTCAAGGGTGAGCTGGGATAACGCTTCCCAGGTACGTTTCAGCTTATTATATTTTTCAAAATATTTCTTCGCATTTTCCCCTGCGTTGAGGGTCGGATCCAGCGGGATGGTAATATCTTCTCCCGTATAATAGTTGGGGCACTTGAGGGATTTCACTCCAGGCTCGGCACTGTAGCCATAGGTATTTAAAAGCTCCCCGTATACCCGGTATTTGTCCCGTTTCTCCGTGTCGCGCATCTGTTTGATCTGCAGGTCATATTTCTTCACATTCCGCTCCAGCGCAGTGGAGACGATCCGCCGCAGGTCGGAGGAACGCTGGCGTATCCTGGTGACCGTATTTTTTTCCGCATAATAGTCCTCCAGCAGAGCGGAGATGGAGGAGTAGTCCTTTCTCTGTGCGGCCGGATAGGAGGTCAGGGTCAGTGCGGCGTACTCTGCGGGAACGGGAGGTTTTTTCGTGCCTTCATAAACAATGCAGGGAGAAAAGCGCTCCTTGCGCACATCCTCCATCATCCCTGAAAAAGCTTCCCAGAGCGCCTGCCTGCCGTTTTCATTAAACGCCGCAGTGGACAGGTCCGCGTCCCCGCCCGCCCGGAAACAGATCTCGTGCGCGATGGCGGGAGACAGGCCGGTAAAGGAGGTATAGAGCGCTTTGAAGCAGGGCTGGGCCCCGGCAAAAACGCGGTCCACGAACATTTCCCGGTCCGCCGCCAGCGGATCAGCCTTGTCCTGCGTGTGGGGAATGAAGTAATCCTTGCCGGGAAGCACCTCGCGCACGGAACTGACCATGCCGGAAATATGCTTGATGCTGTCGATGATCACATCGTTTTCGTCGCAGAAAATGATGTTGCTGTGTTTCCCCATCAGCTCCACAATGAGCTGTTTGGTGCGCAGGTCCCCCATTTCATCCAGATGCTCGATCCTGAAATCCAGGATACGCTCCAGTCCCGGCTGGGTGATGGAGAGGATCCGGCCGTTCTGGATGTGCTTGCGCAGAAGCATGCAGAAATTCGGCGCCGTCATGGGGCTCGTCTTGCTTTTGGAGGTGAGGAACACGAGCGGAAGGGAAGCCGAAGCGGACAGGGTGAGCCTGTACTGGCTGCTGTTGTTTTTTATGGTAAGGAGCAGCTCATCCGGTTCGGGCTGGGCGATCTTGTAAACGCGTCCGCCTGTGAGAGTATCGGCGAGTTCCTTTCGGACTGCTGCGACCGTAATGCCGTCAAATGCCATATTGAATCATCCTTTCTGACTGTTTTGCAGTAATACCAGTATAACAGCATGGGAACGCGCGCACAAGTGAATCTTGACTGACTTTCGGTTCTGCTTTATAATAAAATGAATTATGGGAATTTACGAGCCGGAGGAGCGCAGATGATAAAAAGCATGACAGGGTTCGGCCGCTGCGAGGTCGCGGAAGCTGAACGAAAGATTACCGTGGAGATCAAGTCCGTCAATCACCGTTATTTGGATGTGAGCATGAAGATGCCTAAGAAGCTGAATTTTTTTGAAGCTTCCATCCGCAGCCTCTTAAAGGAATACGTCCAGCGGGGTAAGGTGGACCTGTTCCTGTCCTACGAGGACTTCGCGGAAAGCGGGGGAACGGTCAAGTATAACCGGGAGATCGCGGCGGAATATCTGATGTACCTCAGACAGATGGCGGAGGAGTTTTCCCTGGAAAATGATATCAAAGCGTCAACCCTCGCCCGTTTCCCGGAGGTTTTTGCTATGGAGGAGGGAGACCTGGACGAGGAAGGTATCTGGAAGACGCTGGAAAAGGCTCTGAGAGGAGCTGCGGATGCGCTGAGCCGAACCCGCATCGCGGAAGGGGAAAACCTGAAGAAAGATCTGCTGGGAAAGCTGGACGGTATGATGGAGCATGTGGCCTTCATCGAGGCGCGCGCGCCGCAGATCATCGCCGAGTACAGGCAGAACCTGGAGACGAAGGTGAAGGAGCTTCTGGCTGACGCCCAGGTGGATGAGAACCGGCTTCTGATGGAAACCACCATCTTTGCGGATAAGGTCTGCGTGGACGAGGAGCTGGTACGTTTACGCAGTCACATTGAGACGACCAGGATCACGCTCCTGGAAGGCGGAAGCGTGGGGCGGAAGCTGGATTTTATCGCGCAGGAGATGAACCGGGAAGCCAATACGATCCTGTCCAAGGCCTGCGATCTGGAAACCTCAAACCATGCGATCGAGCTGAAAACCGAGATCGAGAAGGTGCGGGAACAGATCCAGAACATTGAATGAAGTATGAGAAGATGTTCTAAGGCGGCAGAGGACGCCGCCTTAGAACATCTAAGTCTCATACTGAGATGTATAAAATGGAGGTTTTATGAATCAGTTTATCCACGTAGGCTTTGGAAATATTGTGAATACGGATAAGGTGATCGCGGTTGTCAGCCCCGATTCCGCACCGGTAAAGCGGATGGTGCAGACGGCGAAGGAGAGTGGGACCGCGGTGGACGCCACTCAGGGGCGCAAGACCAAAGCGGTGCTGGTGATGGAAAACGGGCAGCTTGTGCTTTCCGCCCTCCTGCCGGAAACCATCGCAAACAGGGCGCAGCCCGGACGGGAGGAAATGGATGAAGCGTAAGGGAATTCTGATCGTGGTGTCCGGATTTTCCGGAGCGGGGAAGGGGACCCTCATGAAGGAGCTCCTGAAGCGGTATGACAATTATGCGCTGTCGGTTTCCATGACGACCAGGGAGCCGAGGCCGGGCGAAGTGGATGGGGAGTCATATTTTTTTGTGGACCGGGAAGCCTTTGAACGGACCATCAGGCAGGACGGCCTGATCGAATATGCTGCCTACTGCGGCAATTATTACGGGACGCCGCGGGAATACGTGGAAAAATGCCTGGCGGACGGCAAAGACGTGATCCTGGAGATCGAGATCCAGGGAGCCCTAAAGGTGAAGGAAAAATTCCCGGAGACCTTGCTTTTGTTTGTCATGCCGCCGAGTGCCGCCGAGCTGAAGCGGCGTTTGGAAGGCAGGGGAACGGAAACGTCCGAGGTGATCCGGAAGCGTCTTGTACGCGCCGCTGAAGAAGCGGAGGGCATCGAGCAGTATGAATATCTGATCGTTAACGACGACCTGGATGAGTGCGTGCGGGAAATGAATGACATCATCAACGCGGCGCGCCGCAGTCCGGTCAGGAACAGGCGTCTGATCGCCGATATGCGTTCGGAACTGGACGCGATAGTGAAAGGAGAATAAATATGTTACATCCCTCTTACAGTGATCTGATGAAAGTGGTCAACAGCAATGCGAAGGAAGGAGAAGAAAAGATCGTCAGCAGCCGGTATTCCATTGTGATGGCAACGGCGAAGAGAGCCAGGCAGATCATCGCGGGAGACGAGCCGATGGTGGCCATGAAACCGGGCATGAAGCCTCTTTCTGCCGCCGTGGAGGAGCTGAATGAAGGAAAGGTCCGCATCCTGAGCGATGAAGAAGCTGCAGAAGAGCTTGGCGTGAAAGAATGACGGGAAAGGAAAAGGAGAAAGAGAAATTGCTTCCCGCATTTCTCTTTTTTCAGTAAAAAGATATGAAAATACTGTTTGTTTCCCTCGGCTGCGACAAAAACCTGGTGGATACGGAAATGATGCTGGGCATGCTGGCAGAAAGGGGACATACCTTTACGGACGATGAAGCGGAGGCGGAGGCCGTGGTGGTCAATACCTGCTGCTTCATCGGGGACGCAAAGGAAGAGAGCGTGAACACGCTTCTGCAGATGGCGGAGCTGAAGAAGGAAGGGCGGATCCGGGTCCTGATCGCCGCGGGCTGTCTCGCGCAGCGCTACCGGGAGGAAATCCAGCAGGAGATCCCGGAGGTGGATGAGATACTCGGAACCATGGCGATCGACAGCATTGCCGACGCCATCGACGAGGTGATGGAGGGACGGAAGAAAAATCACATCACGGAAGCCGACACAGCGATCGTATACGGAAAGAAGCGCAGCGTGACCACGGGCGGCCATTACGCCTATCTCAAGATCGCGGAGGGCTGTGACAAGCGCTGTACCTACTGCGTGATCCCAAAGGTTCGCGGCGGCTACCGCAGCGTACCTATGGAGGTTCTTGTAAAAGAAGCGGAAGAACTGGCAGAGGGCGGCGTGCGCGAGCTGATCCTGGTGGCGCAGGAAACCACTCTTTATGGGAAGGACCTGTACGGACACAAGGCGCTGCCGGAGCTTCTGGAAAAGCTCTGCCGGATTCCCGGTCTGTACTGGATCAGGCTCCTGTACTGCTATCCGGAGGAGATCACGCCGGAGCTGATCGACTGCATGAAAAGGGAGCCTAAGATCTGCCACTATCTGGATATGCCGGTCCAGCACGCATCGGACCGCATCCTGAAAAAAATGGGAAGAAGGACAAACCAGGAGGAGCTGCGGGAGCGCATCGCGCAGATCCGGGCTGCGATTCCCGATATCTGTCTGCGTACCACGCTGATCAGCGGCTTCCCCGGAGAGACCCAGGAGGATTTCGAGGAACTTTATAATTTCGTGGATGAGATGGAATTTGACCGGCTCGGCGTATTTCCCTATTCCAGGGAGGAAGGAACCCCGGCGGCGGAAATGCCGGACCAGGTTCCCGAAGAGGTGAAAGAGGCGCGCCGGGACGAGCTGATGGAGCTGCAGCAGGAGATCGCCTTTGAAAAGGCGGAGGCACAGAAGGGCAGGATGTTCATCGCCATGATCGAAGGAAAGGTGGAGGATGAGAACGCCTATGCGGCGAGGACCTACATGGATGCGCCCGGCGTGGACGGCCTGTTTTTCATCAACACATCAAAAGAGCTTCTGACCGGAGATTTTGTCAGGGCCCGAGTGACCGGGTCCTATGAATATGATTTGATAGGAGAACTGGAAGATGAATTTACCGAATAAGCTGACCATACTCAGAATGATCATGATCGTTCCTTTCGTCGTGTTCATGCTGGCTCCCATTGGCGGGGCGGCAGGGAAATGGATCGCCCTCGCCCTGTTCGTGATCGCGAGCCTTACCGATCTTTTGGACGGAAAGATCGCAAGAAAATATAACCTGGTGACCACGTTCGGAAAATTTATGGATCCTCTGGCGGATAAGCTGCTGGTCTGCTCCGCCCTGATCTGTCTGGTGGAGATGGGCCGGATCCCGGCATGGATCGTCATCGTGATCATCAGCCGGGAATTCATCATCAGCGGCTTCCGCCTGGTGGCTTCTGATAAAGGCGTGGTCATCGCGGCAAGCTGGTGGGGCAAGTTCAAGACCACGTTCCAGATGGTGATGATCATCCTGATGATCGCGGACATCGCCGCGCTGTCTGTCGTGACGCAGATCGTCATGTGGATCGCTCTGGTGCTGACCGTGGTATCCCTGATCGATTATCTGGCAAAAAACAAAGATGTGATGAAGGACCCTGAATAACAAAAAGATAAAAAGCACAGACAGTTAAGAATCGAGGCATATTATGGTAGTGGAACTGATTTCGGTGGGGACCGAGCTTCTGCTCGGCAACATCGTGAACACCAATGCGGCCTGGCTTGCGGAGCAGTGTGCTGCGCTGGGCCTGTCCTGCTATTATCAGACGGTGGTGGGAGACAACGAAGAACGCCTTTCCGGGATCCTGGAAACAGGGCTGGGGCGTTCTGATGTGCTGATCCTTTCAGGCGGCCTCGGTCCCACCCAGGATGACCTGACGAAGGAGACAGCCGCCCGTGTATGCGGAAAACGCCTGGTGGAGGACGCCCATTCCCTCGCCCGGATCGAATCCTATTTTAAGCAGCGGGGGCTGCATATGACGGACAATAACAGAAAACAGGCGCTGGTGCCGGAGGGCGCCATCGTGGTGGACAACGATAACGGGACGGCGCCGGGGATCATCCTGGAAAAGGACGGGAAGCGGATCATCCTCCTTCCTGGACCGCCCAATGAGCTGCTTCCCATGTTTGAAAAGAGCATCGCGCCGTATCTTCTGTCTCTGAATCCGGATGGGGCGGCGGTGATCTATTCCCGCACGGTGAAGATCTGCGGCCTGGGAGAAAGCGGGGTGGAAAGCCTGATCACCGACCTGGAAGCGCTGAAGAATCCTACAGTAGCGCCCTATGCCAAAACCGGAGAAGTACACCTGCGCGTGACGGCAAGGGCTGCGGATGAGAAAAGCGCGAAGAAGCTGGTGAAGCCCGTGGTGAAGGAGCTGGAAGACCGCTTCGGCAGGGCGGTTTATACGACCAAGAACGGGGTGACGCTGGAAGAGGCTGTGGCGAAGCTCCTGGAAAAGAACGGCCTGACGGCGGCGACGGTGGAGTCCTGTACCGGCGGCCTGCTTGCGGGCAGGCTGGTGAACGTGTCCGGGGTCTCCAAAGTGTTCAAGACCGGGTTCGTGACCTATTCCAACAAGGCGAAGAGAAAGCTTGTCGGGGTAAGGAAGGAAACGCTGGAAAAATACGGAGCCGTGAGCCCGCAGACCGCGCAGGAAATGGCTGTCGGCGGAGCTAAGGCAGCGGGAGCGGACGTCGCGGTTTCCGTAACGGGGATCGCGGGACCTGACGGCGGAAGCGAGGAAAAACCTGTTGGACTGGTATATATGGCATGCTTTGTCCGCGGGAATGTATGGGTGGAAAAGTTCCGGTTTAACGGAAACCGGGCGAAGGTGCGGGAGTCTTCCGTAGCTGCTGCCCTGACATTGATGCGCAGATGTATTCTGGAAGTATTCAAATGAGACCGGCCAAAAGAGGCTGATGGAGGAATGACTATGTACGACGCGCACGAGGAAGAATATGAGTTCTGTCCGAAATGCGGGGCATTGACAAAGAACGGTGTCTGCATGAGCTGCGGGTGGAGAAGTGAGAAAGCCGCCGAAGGCGGCGAGGGAGCCCAGGCTTCGGATGGCGAGGGAGCCTGGACTTCAGCTGGCCAGAGTGCCCGGACAGAGGCTGACCAGGGAACCCGGACTGCGGACGGTCCCCGGAGAGACAGGGAAGACGGCGGAGATGGCGGTTTCTTCCGGCAGGACGGCGGTTCCTCCCGGCAGGACGACGGCCCGAATACATATGGAAACGGCTGGAACGGGAATCCGAACAGGGGCAGCTACGGCCCGCAGGGAAGTGGTTACGGCCCGCAGGGGAACGGTTACGGCTGGAACGGGAACCCGAACGGACCCGGTTATGGCTCCTATGGAACGGAGCGGGAAAAAGGAAATCAAGGAAAGGTTCTCGCCGCAGTGGTCATAACGGTTCTGGCCGTCCTGATCTGCATCACGATGGTGCTTGTTTTCTTCCTGGTAAAAAATTCTGTACGCACCGCTTCCATATTCCAAAACGGCAGACAGGACTCTTTTTCAGGCGTTTATCCGGACGGTGGAGACGGATCGGACGGGTGGTTCGGTCAGCTTCCCTATGAATATGAAACGCCCCGTGAGACCGAGCCGGAGCCGGAGGAGGACTATGTGCCGAGCGCGGATGACGATTATTATGTGACGCTGGCAGATGCGGTCCGGGATGATCTGAGCTATTCTATCGAATGGGAAGAATATGACCTGAAGGACGATGAGACCGGAGCCACTGCTGTGGGCAGATATCCGCAGCTCGTGGGCGGCAATATCCCGCAGAGGGATGAGCTGAATGAGCTCATTGAAACGGAGGCCACCTATTACAGCACTCTTTATGAGTATTACAGAAGCTGGCAGGGCGATAATGTAGTCTATAATACGGAAAGCATGGGATATGTCACCTACATGGACGAAGAAAAGATCAGCATCGTTCTGGAAGAGTCTTATGTGATGGATGCGGAGATCAGCATTTCCCTGTACAGCATCAATATCGATCTTATCAGCGGAGAGGTCATGGACAATGGAAGCCTGATCGAATATGACCAGCAGCTTGCCGAGGAGTTCCGCAGCCAGAGCGATCATCAGAATGGTCCTGTGGAGGCGGTGGACGGCATGGACGATGATCAGCTCATTGACTTCCTTTCCGACCAGGATACAAACATTGTTTTTTATACGCCGGTCGGCCTGGAAATCGGCTTTAATTATACCACCAGCGACAGCACCGGCTGGGTGACGGCCACCATCAAGGATTATGACCGTTATGTGACAAAATTCTGACAGGCCAAAAGAGAGTATGCTCCGGGCGGCTTTCTGATCACATTTTTCAGTGATCGGCAAAGGGCGGCCCGGGGTATTTTTAATTTTTTATGAAGTTGGAAAATCCGGTGGATTTGCGGGGGAGGATGTGTTAGAATAAAATGCATTCATTTTCCGGACCCGGGAAGAAGGGTCCGGTTTCGGGCATTTCGCCAGTTTTTCCGGGAAAACGGCGCTGTTTGGACTAAAAGAGCAGCAAAGCAAGCCATTCAGTAAAAGAAGCACTAAAATCGGAGCCAGATAATTGACAAATGGGAACAGATGTTTTAATATAAAAAAGAACATTTGTTCTGCTTATGCCGCTTTCGGCGGCTGGAAAGAGGTAAGGATGGAAAAAGAAGAAAAACTCAAGGCGCTGGATGCGGCGCTGGCACAGATTGAGAAGCAGTATGGTAAGGGAGCTGTGATGAAACTGGGAGATCCGGCTTCCCAGATGAACGTGGAGACCATTCCCACAGGTTCCCTCAGCCTGGATATCGCGCTGGGGCTCGGAGGTATTCCAAGAGGCAGGATCGTGGAGATATACGGGCCGGAATCCAGCGGTAAGACGACGGTGACGCTCCACATGATCGCTGAGGTGCAGAAGCGTGGAGGGATCGCGGGCTTTATCGATGCGGAGCATGCGCTGGACCCTGTTTATGCGAAGAATATCGGCGTGGATATCGACAACTTGTATATTTCCCAGCCGGACAACGGCGAACAGGCGCTGGAGATCACGGAGACGATGGTCCGTTCCGGCGCGATCGATATCATCGTGGTGGATTCCGTGGCTGCGCTGGTGCCTAAGGCGGAGATCGACGGAGATATGGGTGATTCTCATGTGGGCCTGCAGGCCAGGCTGATGTCCCAGGCACTGCGCAAGCTGACCGCCGTGATCAGCAAGTCGAACTGCACGGTCATTTTCATCAACCAGCTGCGTGAGAAAGTCGGCGTTATGTTCGGAAATCCCGAGACTACCACTGGCGGCCGCGCCCTTAAATTCTATTCCACGATCCGGCTGGATGTGCGCAGGATCGAAGCTCTAAAGCAGGGAGGCGAAGTGGTTGGAAACCGCACGCGCGTTAAGGTTGTCAAGAATAAGATCGCGCCTCCGTTCAAGGAAGCGGAGTTCGATATCATGTTCGGAAAGGGAATTTCCAGAGAAGGGGATATCCTGGATCTTGCCGTGGGACTGAACATCATAAACAAGAGCGGGGCATGGTTTGCCTATGAAGGGAATAAGATCGGACAGGGCCGTGAGAATGCGAAGGCCTTTCTCGCAGACCATCCGGAGATCTGTGACGAAGTGGAGAATAAAGTGAGAGAGCATTATTTCTCCAGGCCGCAGACGGATCCGTCCGCTGAAAGGTCCGCAGATAAGTCTACAGAAAAGTCCGTGGAAAAGTCCACGGGAAAAACTGCGGAAGAGTCCGCTGCGCGCGGGCAGGCTTCCAAAGCGAAGCCTGAACAGGCAGAGGCAGGAAGATGATAGTTACCAGTATCGTGCCGGAAAGCATTCAGAAGGGCATGTCGAAAGGCAGGATGAAATACGCGGTCAGCATTGACGAAGAGTGCATGTTTGCGCTGTATAAGGGAGAGCTTTCCAGATACCGGATCAGGGAAGGGGAAGAACTTTCGGAGGAAACGTTTGACCAGATCATGCATACGCTTCTTCCAAAGCGCGCGAAGCTGCGCTGCATGAATCTTTTAAAAAGCCGGAATTATACCAGAAGACAGCTTGCGGAGAAGCTTCGTGAGGGGAAATATCCGGAATCCGTTATCGAAGAAGCGATTTCTTATGTGGAATCCTACGGCTATGTGGATGATGCCGCCTATGCCGAAAGCTATGTAGAGGATCAGATTGGGAAGAAGGGCCTCAGAAGGATCGAAGAGGAGCTTTTGAGAAAGGGCGTTGACCGCGGTCTGATCGAAGAAGCCGTCCGGAAGGTACAGGAACGGGATGGCGCGCAGGAGGAGACAGCACTGATACGGAGCCTTCTTGAGAAGAAGCATTTTAGGCCGGAAACAGCGGATCTATCGGAAAAAAGGAGGATTCAGGCCTTCCTTTTCCGGAAAGGATTCACAGCAGAAGGAATCAGGAAAGCCATGCTGGAAGGATATGACAGCGATGCATGATGGACATAAATCTGTATTTGGGCTTGACATAGTACCTGTTATTTATTAAAATTGTAGTGTTGTAAACGATTATAAGAATGTTTGTGAGTACATACATTCTATAACAGATATTCGTACAATGAAAATTAAATAAGGAGGTGCTCCTGTCTATGCTTTATTGTTTGATAGCGGTAGCGGTCACATTGGTGATTTCTGTGCCGGTGACTTTCGTGGCGACTTCTGCATACAGGAAAAAGGAAACGGAAACGAAAATTGGAAACGCCGAGGATAAGGCCAGGGAGATCATCGATGACGCCCTGAAAACGGCTGAATCCAAAAAAAGGGAAGGCCTGCTGGAGGTGAAGGAAGAGTCCATTCGTGCCAAGAACGAACTGGATAAGGAGATCAAGGAACGCAGGGCTGAGGTGCAGCGTTTTGAAAGACGGGTCCAGCAGAAGGAGGAGAACGTGGACAAGAAGGCGGATGCCCTTGAGAAAAAGGAATCCGTGCTGACAGCCCGGGAAGGAGAACTTGCAAAGCAGAGATCAGAGATCGCGAAGCTGAACGAGCAGAGGATACAGGAACTGGAACGAATCTCAGGTTTAACCTCCGAACAGGCAAAAGATTACCTGTTGAAAATTGTTGAAGATGAAGTAAAGCATGAATCGGCCGTGATGATCAAGGATATGGAAACCAGGGCCAAAGAAGAGGCGGATAAGAAGGCGAAAGAGTATGTGGTGACGGCAATCCAGAGATGTGCCGCAGACCATGTTGCGGAAGCCACTATATCTGTCGTGCAGCTTCCTAACGATGAGATGAAGGGCAGGATCATCGGACGTGAAGGCCGTAATATCAGGACGCTGGAGACTTTGACCGGCGTGGACCTGATCATTGACGATACGCCGGAAGCCGTGATCTTGTCTTCCTTCGATCCGATCAGAAGGGAAGTCGCAAGGATCGCGCTTGAGAAACTGATCGTGGATGGCAGGATCCATCCCGCGAGAATCGAAGAGATGGTGGAAAAGGCGCAGAAGGAAGTCGAAGTAATGATAAAAGAGGAAGGGGAAGCCGCACTGCTGGAAGTGGGCGTGCATGGCGTTCATCCCGAACTCGTAAAGTTACTGGGAAAATTGAAGTTCAGGACGAGTTATGGACAGAATGCGCTGAAGCATTCCATAGAAGTGGCTCAGTTGTCCGGGCTTCTTGCAAGCGAGCTTGGATTGGATGTGAGGGTGGCGAAGCGTGCCGGCCTGCTGCATGATATTGGCAAGGCTGTGGATCACGAGATGGAAGGCTCCCACATTCAGCTCGGCGTTGAGCTTTGTAAAAAGTATAAGGAATCCGCTGTCGTCATTAACGCGGTGGAGTCCCATCACGGCGATACGGAGCCGACAAGTCTTATTTCCTGCATCGTGCAGGCGGCCGATACGATCTCGGCGGCAAGACCCGGTGCGAGAAGAGAGACGCTGGAGACTTATACCAGCAGGCTGTCGCAGTTGGAAGAAATCGCAAACAATTTCAAAGGTGTGGATAAATCTTATGCCATTCAGGCGGGCAGAGAGATTCGTGTCATGGTAATTCCTGAACAGGTATCAGATGCGGATATGGTTCTGTTGGCACGTGATATTGCAAAGGCGATCGAAGCCGAATTGGAATATCCCGGACAGATCAAGGTCAATGTCATCAGAGAAAGCCGCGTTTCAGATTATGCAAAATAGTCAGCCAGTAAAAGAGTTCTGCGGGCAGCGGTCTGCGGAACTCTTTTTTTAGCATGAAAACGTGCTTCAGAGCGCGGAAAGGAGGAAAAGATGATGCCGGAAGAATTTAAAAGACTGAAAAGAGAGCTGGTATACAAAGGCGCCATTGTTGACTTTTATAAGGATACCATACAGGTGCCGAACGGGAATATTGTCAAATGGGATTTTATCAAACACCAGGGAGCTGCCGCCGTGGTCCCGGTCGGGGAGGACGGCAGGCTCCTGATGGTCAGGCAGTATCGGAACGCGCTGGACAGATATACACTGGAAATTCCTGCAGGAGGGCTGAACGGCGCAGATGAGCCGACCCGTGATGCGGCGGCGAGGGAACTGGAGGAAGAAACCGGATATAAGGCGGGAAAGCTGGAGTGGCTGATCACGGTCCGGACTACGGTTGCTTTCTGCAATGAAAAGATCGATATTTATCTGGCAACGGATCTGTCCCGCGGACACCAGCATCTGGATGAGGATGAGTTCATCCATGTGGAGGCTTATACTGTGCAGGAGCTGTGCGATAAGATCCTGTCGGGGGAAATTGAGGACTCCAAGACCATTGCTGCTGTCATGAGCTATAAGGCTAAATTCCTGTAAAGGGACTTGCCTAAGGCAGGAATAGTCATCTTCCCTTTACGCATATACTGAGAAAAAGCGCCTATGCGCGAAAAGGGCGGAGGGGAAACATTGCGGGAGTACGGGAAAAGAAAGGCGTGGAGAGCATGGTTCTCCGCGAAATTCGGCCAGCGTGCGTTCCTGATCTTTCTGGTGGGATTTCTGGCTGGACTGGCCCTTATTTATATCGGCCAGGACGGCCTGGTTCAGAATACCTCTTTTTTGGATCATGTGAGCCTGGAAGGGATCAGTGCCCTGGAGATCAACAGGAACGGCCTCCTGTTATACAGCCTGAGGCAGCGGCTGGTTCCGGCAGGCATTCTTGTGCTTGCGGCGGCAGCCGGGGTGGGAAGCGCGGCTGCCTGCCTCTTTCTTCTCTGGAGTGGCTTTTGTGCCGGCGCGCTGCTTTCGGTGCTTTCCCTCAGATATGGGATCCGCGGGATCCTCCTGTTCGCCGGAGGAATCCTCCCGCAGGCTGTCGTGCTGGTCCCTGCCTGCCTTCTGCTGTGCGGTTGGTGCGCTGCTTTCAGGAGGCCGCCAGCCTCCGACGGACGGCTGCCGGTGTTTTCTTTATCCGCCGATGCAGGAATCCTTTTTTTTATTCTGTGCCTCCTCTTATGCGGATGCGTTCTAGAGGGGTATGTAAACCCTTCCATCCTGAGCAGAGCGCTTTTGCTTTTCCAGACATGAGGATTGCTTTCCAGACATGAGGATTTCTGCACGATGCAAAAAAAGGCGGGACAGCTTAGGGAGAAAGCTGTTAAAAAAATATTAAAATTCATTTTTTTTCTTTTGATTTCAGCTATTTAATGTTATACTACTATAAAGTTTTCATTTCGCAGCAAAGATTATCATGGCCATTCGGCCGCACATCAGCAGAAAGGCAGTGGACAGTTGAAAGTATTTCAGTCAATTCTCATGGAAAAAGTAGTGGAAACAGGGAAAGCCGTGCTCCCTGTCATAGCGATCGTGCTGGTCCTGTGCTTCAGCGTTGCACCGATCTCACCGGGTATCCTGATGGCATTCCTGGTAGGCGCGGTTTTTTTGATGGTCGGAATGGTGCTGTTCTCGCTGGGGGTGGAAATGTCCATGACCCCTATGGGAGAGCGGGTAGGTACCTGCATGACAAAAACAAAAAAGCTGTGGGTTGTGATCCTGATGGGATTTGTGCTCGGGTTCATCATCACTGTTTCAGAGCCGGACCTGCAGGTGCTGGCGGAGCAGGTGCCTTCGGTTCCTAATATGATCCTGATCATCGCGGTCGCGGTTGGTGTGGGGATCTTCCTGGTGGTGGCGCTTTTGCGCATGCTTTTCGGAATCGCTCTGCCGCCATTGCTGGTGATCTTTTACGTGATCGTATTCGCCCTTGCTTTCTTTGTGCCGGATAATTTCCTTGCAGTAGCCTTTGATTCCGGCGGCGTTACAACGGGGCCGATGACGGTTCCCTTCATCATGGCGCTTGGCGTAGGTATTTCATCCATCCGAAATGACAGACATGCGTCGGACGACAGCTTCGGCCTTGTGGCGCTCTGCTCGATCGGTCCGATCCTCGCAGTCCTGATCCTGGGGCTGATCTATCATCCGGAAAGCTATGAGTACCTTCCCGACGCGATCCCGGAATTTTCTGATTCGGTGGAGCTTTTCCATTATTTCCTAGTGGAGCTCCCGGAGTATATTAAGGAAATGGCGGTTTCCCTTCTGCCGATCGTCCTGTTCTTCGGCCTGTTTCAGGTGATCTTCCGGCTGGTGCCCGGAAAAAGCCTGATCAAGATCGGAGTCGGCCTGGTTTATACATATGTGGGACTGGTGCTGTTTTTGACCGGTGTGAACGTCGGTTTTAGCCCGGCGGGAAACTATCTGGGACAGGTGCTCGCGGCACTGCCCTACCGCTGGATCATCGTTCCGATCGGCATGCTGATCGGATATTTCATCGTCCGTGCGGAGCCTGCTGTGTTCGTGCTCACGAAGCAGGTGGAGGAAATTACGGACGGGGCGATCTCGGCGTCGGCGATGGAACTAAGCCTTTCCATCGGTGTGTCGGCATCCCTTGGGCTTGCCATGATCCGGGTGCTGACGGGTCTGTCCATTTTTTGGTTCCTCATTCCCGGTTATTTCATTGCGATCGCTCTGTCGTTTTTTGTGCCCAAGATTTTTACCGCGATCGCTTTTGACTCCGGCGGTGT
The DNA here is from genome assembly GCA_019118445.1 of Candidatus Eisenbergiella merdipullorum. Classification (GTDB taxonomy): domain Bacteria; phylum Bacillota; class Clostridia; order Lachnospirales; family Lachnospiraceae; genus Eisenbergiella; species Eisenbergiella merdipullorum. The sequence goes on from DWYY01000066.1 coordinate 18,315, forward strand.
GGCTTCCGGCCCAATGACAGCGACGTTCCTTTTGCCTTTTGCGATGGGAGCATGTGCTGCGGTGGGCGGAAATATCATTACGGACGCGTTTGGCGTGGTGGCGATGGTAGCGATGACTCCGCTCATCACCATCCAGATCCTTGGCCTGGTATTCCGGCTGCGGGCGACCAGGGCAGAAAAGGAAGGGCAGGAAGCGTATGTATCTGCCTTTGAAGGCATGGGAGATATGGAGATCATTGAACTGTAGGACAGGCGCTTACGTCGTGGCGCAGATAGGAGCGGATGTGTGAGCAGTGTATATTGTATGGTGACGATAACAGGAAGAAACCAGGGTGAGAAGTTCTCCTCCCTTTTTATGGCCGAACATCTCCCGGTGATGCTGTTGATGCTTGGAAACGGGACGGCAAGCAATGAAATGTTGGATTATTTCGGCGTGGAGAGCAGAGAAAAGATTGTCATTTTTACCGTTGTAACTTTAGAATCCTGGCGGTCGGTAAAAGAGCAGATGGAGCGGAAGCTGAATATCGATGTTCCCGGAACGGCAATTTCCTTCATCATTCCGGTCAGCAGCGTGGGAGGCGGAAAGGCGCTGCGTTATTTCCTTGCCGGACAGGAATATGAAAAAGAGGAGGAATCAGAATTGAAGAATACGGAGTACGAGCTGCTCATTGTGATCTCCAACTACGGATATAATAATCTGGTGATGGAAGCGGCCAAAGGGGCCGGAGCGGGAGGAGGCACGGTGGTGCATGCCAGAGGGACCGGAATGGAAAAGGCGGAAAAGTTCCTCGGCGTAACGCTGGCTGAAGAAAAGGAACTGACCTTCATCGTGACGCGCACGGAGAAAAAGAATGATATCATGAAGGCCATCATGGAAAAGGCAGGCATGGACAGCAAGGCGAAATCCATTCTTTTTTCCCTTCCTGTGACGGAAACGGCAGGTCTGAGGATCAGCGGGGACTGGAAGGGATAAAAAAATAGCGGCCGCATCTGCAAAGGTAAGCAGGTGCGGCCGTTTGGCATGAGAAAAGAACGCAGGATGGCGCGGAAACCTGATGGGACAGAGATCACTCATATGATTCACTCATATTCCGCGATATCATAGATCAGCCGTTCGGAATCCTCCCAGGACAGGCAGGGATCGGTGATAGACTTCCCATATACGCCTCCGCCCACCTTCTGGTTTCCTTCTTCGATGTAGCTCTCTATCATGACGCCCTTTACAAGGGTGTGGATATCGGGGTTCAGCTTTCTGCTGTGCATGACCTCCTTGACGATGCGGATCTGCTGTTTGTGCTGCTTGTCCGAATTGCTGTGGTTAGCATCGATGATGCAGGCGTGATTTTTCAGCTCCCGTTCGTTGTACAGGGTCAGGAGCAGGTTCAGGTCCTCATAATGATAGTTGGGGATATTCCGGCCATGCTTATTGGTCGCTCCCCTCAGCACCGTATGAGCCAGATCATTTCCCGTTGTGTTGACCTCCCAGCCGCGGTAGATGAAGGAATGGGGATGCTGCGCGGCATAAACGGAATTGAGCATGACGGAAAAGTCGCCGCTGGTGGGATTTTTCATCCCCGCTGGGACGTCAAAACCGCTGGCTGCAAGACGGTGCTGCTGATCCTCCACGGAACGGGCGCCGATGGCGACATAGGAAAGGATGTCGGAAACATATCTCCAGTTTTCCGGGTACAGCATCTCGTCCGCGGAGGTGAGGCCGGATTCTTCCACCGTATGGATGTGCATCTTGCGCATGGCAATGAGGCCCTGGAGGAAGTCAGGCTTCTTTTCTGGATCCGGCTGGTGTATGAGTCCTTTATATCCATCCCCCGTGGTGCGGGGCTTGTTGGTGTAGACCCTTGGGATCAGGATCAGCCTGTCCTTCACTTTTTCATTGACACGCGCCAGTCTGGAAACATAGTCGCAGACCGCATCCTCGTTATCTGCCGAGCACGGGCCGATGATGACGAGGAATTTACTGCTCTTTCCGGTAAATACATCCCGTATCTCCTGGTCGCGCTCCGCCTTCAGGCGCATGATCCGTTCCGGGACAGGGTAATCTCTCCTGATTTCTTCCGGAGTAGGAAGCTTTCTGATAAATTCAAAACTCATGATAAATATCTCCTCATCTGTAAAAATCATGCAGGGGGCGTCAGAAACGCCTTCCGTAAAAACTCTGAAAAAGCTGTTGTCCCTTGTATGGGCAGCCTTTGCGTGCAGACCGCCCTGTACAGGGAATGCGTTCATTATTATAATATAGAAAAACCCGGGACGCAAGCACCAGGCACGCTTTCCCCGGGAAGACACTGCGCGCGTTATCCGGGAAGGCAGTAGCGCCTGAGCGGGACGAGACTGAAAACGGCGGTGAGAAGCTGGCCCAGAAGCATTCCGGTAAGATAACCCTTTATGCCGTAAACGGGAATGGCCTGAAAGACAAAAAACAGACGCAGCAGCAGGCTGGACAGATTCAGGCCGAAGGTATAGCCGGTCTTTCCAAGACCGTGGAGGATGCTGGTGAGCGTGGTATTCAGATAGAGAAAAGGGCAGAGAAACCCAAGCATTACGATGAGCTGGCCGGCCAGCTCGCTGTCGAATAGCAGCGTGCCGATCCATTCTCCCGCGCACAAAAACAGAAAGCTGCACGCGCCTCCCAGGAGAAGGCAATAAAGGGTACATTTCCGCACGGTCCGGCCTATCATGTGATGGTTGGCTGCCGCGTCCGCTTCGGAGATGGCGGGCATGAGCAGGACGGAAATGGAGTTGGTGAGCGTTCCCGGGAAAAAAATCAGCGGAAGCGCCATTCCTGTCAGAACGCCGTATACGCTCAGCGATTCGCTCACAGAATAACCATATACCTGCAGTTTGGCGGGGATGCAGGCCGCTTCGATGGCCTGAAGGAGGTTGATGCACAGCCGGTTCAGGCATAAGGGAGCGGAAAAAGACAGCATCTGGACGGAAAGCGGAAAGATTTCCCTGAAAAGAGAAAGGAGCCGGCCGGAAAGAGAGACAAGCCCGCCGCGCCCGGCCGGGAAAAGGACGGAGGAATGGTCCCGGCGTGCCCCGGGGCCGGACGCCCTGGAAAAATGGAAATAGGCGGCAATGAGGGAAAGAAGCATGGAAGCGATCTCTCCGATCACCATACCTGCCGCGGCCACAGAGATGGAAAGCTTTCTGCCGTTTGACAGGGCGGCCAGCGAGATCAGATAGACGCTCCCGATCCGGAAAAATTGTTCCATGAGCTGTGTGGCGGCCGGAACGGAGGCTTTTTTCAGGCCATAGAAATAGCCATTGATGCAGGAGTGGACTGCGGAAAAGGGAAAGGAAAGGGCGGCGATGCGCAGCAAGGAAGCGCAGCGCGGCTCAAACAGAAGACGCGCCGCTATGAAATCCGCGCCAAGGAATACGCCCGCCGTGCACAGCAGGGAAGCGGGCAGGGAAAATAGCAGCCCTACTAGAAGAATTTCTGCGCAAGAACGTCTGCCGCGGATGGCTGCCCGTCCTGCTGCAAATTTGGAGACCGCATTCTGGAAACCGGCCGCGCTGAGGGAGAAAACGAGTGCCATGACTGGGCTGATGAGCTGGTAGATGCCGATATTTTCCTCCCCGAACAGGCGGGATAGAAAGATACGGTAAAAAAAACCGGCCAGGCGGCTTATCAGCCCCGTGACGGTGAGGATCAGGGTTCCGGCGATGAACGGATTTTTGATCTTTTTTAGCAGAGGGGAAGTGTATGGGGAAGAACAGCTCTTTTTTTTCGGATTCAGCATGGATTTTACCGGAAAATGCTCTTTGAGTAAATATATGCCAATACGGCGGTTGACAGAACGCGGGGGCGATGGTATAGTAAGTCTTGTAAAACGAAGTGATTTACTAGGAATTAAACAGAACAGCTTCTGATCCGGAGGAAGCTGTTCCAGAAGAATAGAACAGGAAAAGGAGAAAACAGATGAAAGAACGGATCTATCTGGATAATGCGGCGACGACGAGGACGGCGCCTGAGGTGGTGGAAGCCATGCTTCCCTATTTCTCAGAATATTACGGCAATCCCAGCAGCATTTATTCTCTGGGAACGGAAAGCAAGAAGGCTGTCGGCGCGGTGAGGGAAACGATCGCGAAGAGCCTCGGCGCGGCGAACAATGAAATCTATTTCACCGCAGGAGGGACTGAGGCGGACAACTGGGCGATCAAGGCGACCGCCGAGGCCTATGCCCAGAAGGGAAAGCATATCATCACTTCCGCCATTGAGCACCATGCGGTGCTGCACACCTGTGAATATTTGGAAAAGAGAGGATTTGAGGTGACCTATGTCGGCGTGGATGAGAACGGCATCCTGAAGCTGGATGAGCTGGAGCGCGCGATCCGTCCGGATACTATCCTCATTTCCGTCATGTTTGCCAATAATGAGATTGGCACGATCCAGCCGATCCGGGAGGTTGGAAGGATCGCGAAGGAGCACGGCGTCCTGTTCCATACGGATGCAGTGCAGGCCTATGGCCAGCTTCCCATTAACGTGGACGAATATCAGATTGATATGCTGAGCGCCAGCGCCCATAAGCTGAACGGACCTAAGGGAGTCGGCTTTCTGTATATCCGTAAGGGGCTCAAAACCCGTTCCTTCATCCATGGAGGTGCTCAGGAGAGGAACCGGCGCGCGGGAACGGAAAATGTGCCAGGGATCGTCGGACTAGGCGCTGCGAGCGAGCGAGCCTTCGCCAGAATGGAAGAAAAGACGAAAAAGGAGATCGGGCTCAGGGATTATCTGATCCAAAGGATCGAAAAGAAAATTCCCTACTGCCGCCTGAACGGCGACCGTGTAAAACGCCTTCCCAACAACGTGAACTTCAGCTTTCAGTTTGTGGAAGGAGAATCCCTCCTCATCATGCTGGATATGAAGGGGATCTGCGCCTCCAGCGGCTCTGCCTGCACGTCGGGCTCCCTTGACCCTTCCCATGTGCTCCTTGCGATCGGGCTTCCACATGAGATCGCCCACGGCTCTCTCCGGCTTACCCTCAGTGAAGAAAACACGAAGGAAGAGCTGGATAAAACGGTAGAAGCGATCCGGGAGATCGTAGCGAGACTCAGGGATATGTCACCTTTGTATGAGGATTTTATAAAAAAACAGAAATAAAGAACAAAATGCCGCCGATGGCGGCAGGAAAAGAGGCGGAGAAAGCCGCGTGCTTTCTCCTGGGAATTGGCCTCTGTCCAATTCCTTTGAATAAAATGCCGCCGATGGCGGCAGGAAAAGAGGTAGGAATGTACAGCGAAAAGGTTATGGATCATTTTGAGCATCCCAGGAATGTGGGAGAAATAGAAAACGCCAGCGGCGTGGGAACGGTAGGAAATGCTAAATGCGGGGATATCATGAGGATCTTCCTGGATATCGATGATGACGGGATCATCCGTGACGTGAAGTTTAAGACTTTCGGATGCGGAGCGGCCGTGGCGACCAGCAGCATGGCGACGGAGCTGGTGAAGGGAAAGACGGTGCAGGAGGCCATGAAGGTGACGAATAAGGCGGTGATGGAGGCGCTGGACGGCCTTCCGCCGGTGAAGGTGCACTGCTCCCTGCTGGCAGAGGAGGCGATCCATGCAGCTCTGTGGGATTATGCCCAGAAAAAGGGCATCGTGATCGAGGGCCTGGAGAAACCCAAATCCGACATCCACGAGGGAGAAGAGCAGGAAGAGGAAGAGTATTGATCATGGGTAATATTGGTCCGAAAGTGATCGTGGGAATGTCCGGAGGGGTTGACTCTTCCGTAGCAGCCCTGCTGTTGAAGGAGCAGGGCTATGAGGTGATCGGCGTCACCATGCAGATTTGGCAGGATGAACGGGGAGAGGAGCAGGCAGCCTGCTCCTCCTTAGGGTCTGCAGACTGCCAGGGCAGGGACAGTGGAAGTGAAGATACGGGCTGCTGCGGCCTGAGCGCGGTGGAGGACGCCAGAAGGGTGGCGGACCATCTGGGTATTCCCTATTATGTGATGAATTTTAAAAGGGAATTCCGGCAGCATGTGATGGACTATTTTGTGGAGGAATATCTGCATGGCAGGACTCCGAATCCCTGCATCGCCTGTAACCGGTATGTGAAGTGGGAGGCGCTGCTTCATAAGAGCCTTGCCATCGGTGCGGATTATATCGCTACCGGCCACTATGCCAGGATTGACCGGCTGGGAAATGGAAGGTTCTGTATCCGAAATTCTGTGACTGCCGAAAAGGACCAGACCTATGCGCTCTACGCGCTGACCCAGGAGCAGCTGGCGCACACGCTGATGCCTGTTGGAGCGTATACTAAGGATCAGATCCGGCAGATGGCACAGGATGCCGGTCTTCCCGTCGCCCACAAAAAGGACAGTCAGGAAATCTGTTTCATTCCGGACCATGACTATGCGGCTTTTATCGAACGGGAGCGGGGAGGACAGGTTCCCGGACCGGGCAATTTCGTTTCCGGATCGGGAGAAGTGCTGGGCCGTCATAAGGGGATCACCCATTACACGGTGGGACAGCGCAAGGGCCTGAACCTGTCCATGGGCCATCCCGTATTCGTGACCTCCATCCGGCCGGAGACCAACGAGGTGGTGATCGGAGAGGCTCAGGATGTGTTTACGGATCACCTGACCTGCAGTGGATTGAATTTCATGGCAATCCCGGACCTGACAGAGCCTAGAAGGGCAATGGCGAAGATCCGCTACGCCCACCGCGGCGCGGACTGCCTCATAGAGCGCATCGGTCCGGACCGCCTGCGCGTCACCTTCGATGAACCCGTCCGCGCGGTGACACCGGGACAGGCCGTGGTGTTCTACGACGGAGAATACGTGCTCGGCGGAGGGACGATCGAATGATCGATCCTGAAATAGCGGAAGGCCCCGTTTCAAACGAGGCCTTCACTTTGTTTTATGAAGTTTATTTCCGCAGAACTGCAACGCATATGATCTGACCGGCACAATTCCGTGTTTCCTTCAACTGATACCTATGATACCTGAAAAATGTGACGAGAATATGTACGGATTCAAAAGAAAAAATAAAAAAGAGACAAAAATCCTTTAAGAAAAGTTAAGAATTTTTGGCAGACTTTTCACATATGGCAGGCCCTCTTCCCGCCGGAAGAAGCGGAAACAGAAGAAAACTGTCATTTACACAGGCTTTGATTTTCTTTATAATGAAGACAGAAAAAATGCGGTTTCCGATACGGAGCCGGAAGGAGGAACATATGGAGCTTTTTATTTCAGGCAAAAAGGGAGTCCCGATTCAGAAAGGAATGATCGGTCTTTTTTTTGAAGACATCAATTATGCGGCGGACGGCGGCCTGTATGCGGAGATGATCGAAAACCGATCCTTTGAATTCCTGGACTGCTATGGAACGGTGGGGGATTATTATACGAAACAGGACAGCGGATACGGCTGGAGCGCCACCAAAGAGCACGGGGAGGGCCGGATGGAGTATGTGATGGGAAGTCCCGTAAACCGCGCGAATCCCCATTACCTTCGCTTCACGGCAGATTATGCGGGGCAGGGCTTTGCCAACAAGGCATACGACGGCGTCCGTCTGGAAAAAGGGAAATCCTACCGGGTATCCTTCTACGCCATATGCGTCTCTTACCAGGGAGATCTGAAGGTGTCGGTGGAAAAGGACAGGAAAGAGTATGCGGCGGCAGAGGTTTCCTGTATCCATGCGCCGGAGCATACCTGGCAGAAATGGAACCGTTATGAAGCGGTTCTGACTGCCGAAGAGGATGTGCGGGGAGCGCAGTTCGTCATTTCCCTGACCGCTCCCGGCATTGTGGAGTTTGATTTCATTTCCCTCATGCCCCAGGATGCGGTGGCCGGCATTTTCCGGAAGGATCTGTTCGATCTGCTTAAAGGTTTAAAGCCGGGCTTCCTGCGGTTCCCGGGCGGCTGCATTATCGAAGGGAATACCCTGGAGAACCGCTATCGCTGGAAGGAGAGCGTGGGAAAGCCGGAGGGCAGAAGGAATAATTTTAACCGCTGGGCGGTCCATGAGACGAAGCCGGAAAACGGGTTCCACACCTGCTACTCCCATTACAATCAATCGCTGGGACTTGGCTATTACGAATATTTTCTGTTGTGCGAGCTGATCGGCGCGAAGCCGCTTCCGGTCCTGAACGTCGGCCTTGCCTGCCAGTATCAGTCCTATGAGTTTGTGGAGATGGACGATCCGGCTTTCGAAGAATTCATCCAGGACGCGCTGGATCTGATCGAGTTTGCAAACGGAAGCACGGATACGAAGTGGGGCAGCCTGCGCGCGCAGATGGGCCATCCGGAACCCTTCGGCATGACGATGATGGGCATCGGGAATGAACAGTGGCAGACGGATAAGGTGGATTTCTTTTCCCGTTATGAGGCTTTTGAGAAAGCGATCCATGAGAAGTATCCGGATATGAAGCTGATCGGCTCCGCAGGTCCTGATATCACTTCGGAGCGCTATGAAGCAGCATGGAAATTCTATTATGAGAAGGCCCCGCAGAAGGATAATTTCGTCTATGCGGTGGACGAGCATTATTATGTGAAGCCGGATTGGTTCTATGACCATACGGACTTTTATGATGAATACCCCAGAGAGGTGAAAGTATTTTCCGGAGAGTATGCGGCCCATCCAGTGGACGGAATGAACCGGCCGGATGCCAACACGCTTGGCGGCGCGCTGGCAGAGGCGGCTTTCCTGACCGGCGTGGAACGCAATGCGGATGTGGTGGTGCTGGCCTCCTATGCGCCTCTGTTCGCCCGCGTGGGCTATGCTCAGTGGTCTCCTGACATGATCTGGTTTGACGACAGCCGCGCTTACGGAACGCCCAGCTACTATGTGCAGAAGCTGTATGCGGAGAACATGGGCACGGTAACCCTTTCCATGGACGGTCAGGAAAAGAAACTTCGCGCGGAGGGAATCTATGCGAATGTTTCTCTGGATGAAAATGCAGGGGAGATCATCATCAAGGCGGTCAATCATAACGCGGAGCCGGGGGAGCTTGCGCTCAGCTTGGCGGACGGCTATGTTCCCGTGGGAAGCATGAAGGTTCAGACCCTTTCCGGAAAGGAAGAGGACTATAACTGCATTACCGATCCGGAGAAGGTGACGGTCTGGTCCGATGAGGCTTCGTATGCGGGAAAGCTGGAGCTTCCGGCTTGCAGCTTTGTTGTGGCAAGGATTCCGGTAAAGGGTTGAAGCTGATTTTTCACCGGGAAAAATCGGAAGAGCCTTTTATGCCTCAGAATACTGCGGCCGAAATCAGGTTTACAAGAAAACAGACCGTCAGGCCGCAGAAAGTGGGAATGAGAAAAGCGGCAAATGTCCAGCGCAGGCTGTCGGTCTCTTTCCGGATGGTCAGCAGAGTGGTGGCGCAGGGCCAGTGCATCAGAAAGAACAGGGCCGTGCAGAGCACGGTCGTCCGGGTCCAGCCGTTTTGAGTCAGGAACTGGGCGGAAAGCAGGAATTCTGAACCTGGAAGGTTCCCGGCTCCTGCAGCGTTCTGCGCGGAATAGGCCATGGCGATGACGGGAAGGACGATCTCATTGGCCGGGAATCCCAGCAGAAATCCGGCAAGGATAGTGCCGTCCATGCCGAACCACCGGGCAAAGGGATCGAGAAAAGCGGTAAGGCAGGAAAGCAGGGCGCTCCCGTCAGGCGTATGCAGATGAGCCAGCAGCCAGAGGACCAGCCCGGCAGGAGCCGCGGTGCAGACTGCCCGGCCGAGGACGCGGACCGTGCGCTCCCAGACGCTTTTGAGAAGGACCTTCAGGATCTGCGGCTTCCGAAAAGGAGGAAGTTCCAGAAGAAAAGGTGAGGATTCTCCTTTTAACAGGGTGCGGGAAAGCAGAAGGGAGACGGCAAACGTCATCAAAACACCGAGGAGGATGAAAAGGAGCAGGATGCATGCGCCGACAAGGGATGCGTCCTTTCCCGTTTGATCCCCGGAATAAAGAAAAGCGGAAAGCGCGAGCAGGGCGGGAAGACGTCCGTTGCAGGGAACGAAGCTGTTGGTGAGGATTGCAGGCAGCCGTTCCCTTTTTTCTTCTATGATGCGGCTGCCCGTGACGCCGACCGCGTTGCAGCCCAGGCCCATGCACATGGACTTGGAAAATCTGCATACTATATCTTGCGTAATTTGATATCCACATCCACATCATCTATGGTTATGCGCTCGATCAGCATACTCAGGCAGGCACGCTTCTCTTCCAGCGGTCCTTTTTCAATCAACGCAAGGAAAGTGTCTCTGGCAAGGATCATCTCATCCAGGGAAGAACGAACGGGGGCCGGTTTGGAAGCGGATTCCTCCAGCACCTTTTTCTCCTGAGAGAGTGCTTTAATCTTCTGGGAGACCATCTCGATAGAAATTCCGTCAACCTGATACAGATCGATCAGCTTCCCAATCTGCTGCTCGATCGCTTCGATCCGTCCAGCATAATCAATTTCCGGTTCCGGTTCTGCTGCGGGAGCAGGCTTGAGAGAGGAAAAATTCAGTCTGGAGATATAATCGGTCACAAGCTGGTCAAGTTCCGGGATTTTCCATTTCCGGTTCCTGCAGTTCGGGTCAATGATATATTTGGCATCGCCTTTCGTTCTGCTGTAGCAGGAGTAGTTTCCATGCTCCCCATGATAGCGCGCACCGCATTTCCCACAGTAGATCAGCCCGGACAGGAGCGTGCTGGCCTTGAACGGGGAGCGGGTGGGTGATTTCATTTTTCGGCCGGAGCTGTCAAAGATTTCCTGTACCTGGCGGAATGTATCTGCGGAGATAATCGGCTGATGAATACCGGGATAACTTTTTCCCATGAATTTCACGTTCCCTATGTACACATCATTTCGCAATACGCCGCGGATCAGCGTCTCACTTTTCCAGCCGCCATATTTTGTAGTGTACCGCCGGGACATATATTTCCAGCAGTCATATACGGAATACCCTTTCAGGAAGCGCTGATACAGCTCGCGGACCTGCATGGCCTCATATTCGTTGACCACCAGTTTCCCGTCCACATAATCATATCCTGTGGGCGGTGTAGGGCCTCCGTGATAGTAACCGCTCTTTGCGCGGCCGATCCGGCCCATCGTGAAGCGTTCGGTAATCTGATCTTTTTCAAGCTGTGCGAACACTGAGAGGATCCCGATCATGGCCCGGCCGAATGGTGTGGAGGTATCAAAATTTTCATTGATGGAAATGAAGTCCACGTTATGGGCAAGGAAGCAGTCCTCAATCAGTGTCAGAGTATCCTTCTGGCTGCGGGAGAGACGGTCCAGTTTATAGACAATCACAGTGTCAATGATTCCGTGCTCAATATCCCTCAGCATCTGCTGCAGGGCAGGGCGGTTAGTGTTGCCGCCGGAATAGCCGCCGTCGGTATAGATTTTTACAATGTGGATGTCTTTCGCTTTGCAGTAAGCTTTCAGGCGTTCGGTCTGGGCGTCTATACTGTAATTTTCCATCTGATTTTCTGTGGATACACGAACGTATCCCGCGCCTTTTGTCATCGTATCCTCCTCCTTCTGTACAGATTATGAAAAATGGGTACAAAAATAACACCTGTACAGGTGCCGGAGGTTTGTGGTAGAATATCTGTGGTTGAGAGATATTCGCTACGGCCTCCGGGCCTGAGCAGTATTTTCTGAGATTCCGCTCCGGTGCTGGTAACACCGGGGCGGTTTTCTCTTTGACAAATGTGGATGTTTGACATATAATATACTTAACAAGACAGCCGACAGGTAGGTGCAAGCTACCTGATCCGGCGAATTAAATGTACTTTAGTAAGTAAAGCCACCCATCCGGCCAAGGAACAGGGCGGCTTTACTTATTTTTCAGATTCAGAATTGCTACGACTAAACTGGCAATCGCCAGGAGTATCATAAATTCCTCGTATGTACTCATAAGCTTTCCCCTTTCCGACAAGACTCGGATCAGGAACCAGCACGCCCCTCGGCTGCCCTGGTAAGTATATTATATTGTCAAGATTCTCCCCCGGTTACTACCAGGGAAATTTTGCGACGTCGCAAATTATTTCAGCAGATCAGCGACGTTGATAGTCAGCTCCGGGAAGATGCCGACGGGGACATCATCCGAAAAGAGATAGAACATGGGAGCAGCATCCTCTTCATAACGGTATATTGTAGTGCGATCTTTTGCCGGATCGACGATCCAGTATTCCCGGACGCCTGCTTCGGAGTACAGAGTGTTCTTGGTGGAGTAGTCCATTCGGCGACTGGAGGGGGAGACAATTTCAATCACCAGATCGGGTGCTCCATTGCATCCACGGTCATCCAGCTTGGACTGGTCGCATATCACGGAGATATCCGGTTCAACCCAGTCTTTGTCCTCTGCATCCAGATTAACGGCAAATGGAGCTGGAATTACCTCACAGGTGCCTCTGTGAGCCTTAATGTAAGAACCGATGGCCTGTGTGAATTCAGAAATCAATTTTTGATGAGTAAAACTTGGCGGCGCCATGTCGTAAAGCTGGCCGTCGATCAGCTCCGCCCGGCGGCCTTCCGGGAGATTCCAGTAGTCTTCAGAGGTGTATCTGTGTTCGCTTGGTAGCGGCATGGGATCACATCCTTTCATTAAAAGTTTGGGTAAATCGTAAATAAGTCTCTAATATTTTTACTCGGAAGGTAGATGACCTTTAAACAGGCGGTCAACTTTTTCTTTATTTGGAACAATATATTTTTCATTTAAGATTGCAAGAATCTGATCATATATTTCCCAAAGAGGGAAAAGTGATTGCTCATCAATAGAAAAAGTATAATCACCCAATGTTATTTCAGTTTCGCTCATGGTGCCCCACTGTCGGGAGAACCAGTGAGATCGGGAGGAAGTGGAATACCATGATTTTCTATATTTATCATTCTGATCAGTAAGTTTTTCGTCCATGTGTTCTAAATTGTTCCGAAAAAATTTTACGGTTTTATAATGATCTGACGACAAAACGGAACAGAGAAGCTCATGTTTACCTAAAATTTTAAGGAGTAGCAATACGTTAGAGTATACTTTCCCCATAGCAACGAACATGAAATGTATGTCGCCAAACATTATATTTATTTCGCGGTGCAGAAGCTTCTTGTTATCTTTATATGCAGCTAAACATTCGCGTTTATTCTTGACGCGCATATATTGATTTGTGGTAATATTAAGATAATCCTCAAGAAAGCGCAAAAGATCAGAAATTTCCCACCGAATTTCAGCGTCTGGTGCGTCATCGTTTAAAGCTTCGATATACGGATATAATTTAAAGTAATTTTCAAAAAGTCGCATATTTTAACCTCTGAAAGGAAGTGGTCTGATGAATGAAATGTATTACAATTTATTTCCGGACGAATCTTATCCCAGGGAAATAGAATCTACATTTGAGTTTATCGATGTTGACGGAAATAAGGTTAAGGGGCATTATTGTAATGATTCAATAATGGGGCTTCTCGAACACCTGAGTGATGTCATCACAGACAAAACAAATTTTCATTCAACAAAAAATCCATCAGATTTTTGCAACGGCATTATTGATGTAACAAAACCTCTTACTATAACAATTTGTTCTAAGAGCATCGCTGAGTAAGCGGTGCTTTTTATTTTAAAATTGATTCGATTAGTTCCTTTGCCTGTATGGACCTATGCTTTTTCTTGTATTACTTGCAAAAGCTGAAGCTATTGCTGGAAGGTTTCATCAAGTATTTGCTGTATTTCTTCATCGGAAAAGTTATTTATCCCTAAAAAGGTTCCGCGATTTGATGCAACTATTTGAACTGCCTCTGTACACCGATTTATATTTTCCTCAACCTTAGATAGATCACTTGTTTTCTTGCTATCAATATATTTTTTCAGAGAATCAGCCATTGATTGCTCAATAAGGATATAATCTCGGCAAGAATCTAAGTATTCCTTGCCGTTTTTATCGGTAATATCTGGTGGGTTTCCCCATACACTTCGTGTATATGAATAAAAATTATCAGCCGCGTCGTATAAATCCAAGTCTGAAAGTGAGCCATCACTATAGCTTGTCATGGCATTCATCAAGTCATTATGAGCAAGAATAACAGGATATACGTAATCCCAAATCTGCTTATCGATATCTTTAGCTTCTTCTTTTGTTAAGGTAGAAGCTGAATAATCCGACTCTGTGTTTTGGCTGGGAGTCTCTTTTATAATCAGTTCTCCTGTAATAAGATTAGCAACTATTCCGATAAATACTGGGACAGCTATAATGCATAATAAAGTAATTAAACAGCCATGCCCTTTTTTCTTAGGCTTGGCATTTTGCAGATTGTTTTGAATAACAGTCTTTTCCGCCTGTGTTTGAGGATGACTGATAGGACAGCCGCAGTGAGGACAAGATGCTGCCTTATCACTAATTTCTTTACCGCATTCTGGACATTTGATGAGTGCCATAATTCATATTCCCCCTTCAATAAAATTTTATAATGAAAGTTCCTCATAATAAGAGCGCATATCTTTGGCAATTTTGAAATCATCGCCATCGTACAGATTATCCGATAGAAACTGATGCCTTTTTTCATGCGCCTGCATTTCCTTTGCTATCTTCTTTCGCTCTCGACGAAGCTTGGCTATATGTTTTTTAACTGAATCTGGCAGGTCAGAACGTATTGGTTTCTCATCCTCTTTCTTAGATAGAGCAGGTGCGAAAGGCTTGTATATTTCAAGCTCCACTCGACTTGGACCGTTGATCTCGAAATCCCGGCACCATCTTTTATAATCCCTCAGGGCATTATTGGCTGCCGTATAGGATAAGCCGAAACGATCATGGATTGCAGGAGCGTCCTTCTTGTCTAGCAGATAGTGGATAAGAATGCGCGGAGCGAGGATGCAACTGGCAAAGTAATCGGCTTCATCTTCCTGTTCAGCAGAATCATCCGGAATATTCATCACAATATGCGCAAACTCATGCATCAATGAGAATGCAACTCGGCGCTTCGCCAAAGTATCATTATAAAAAATAGTCCCTTTGGCAGTAAAAGCATCATTGCTTACCGAAAAGCAAATTACAGAAGATTTTTGCGATGAATAAGGCTTATATTTTATGCCGTAGACATCAAGAATTTTTAAACAGTTTATAGGAAAAGATTTTACCCTGCATTTTTTATATATTTCGGCAATAGACTGATATATCATTGCAGAATCTGCCATTTTATTCCTTATCAGAAAAAAGATTGTAAATTAATTCTGCAATCTTTTCATCTGTGACTCCTTTCTTTTTATTTCGAGCAGCAAAAGTTTTGATGTCTTTTTTTGTAACAGTAGGATACTGAGGGTACGGGACTATATTATCCTCATCATTTTTCTGCTTTGCGGATTCACAACGACAGAATTCTTCATTAAGAGTGAACTCCACCATTCTTTTTCCGTGTTCGTCAAGTGAGTGATATTTTTTTATAAACAAAAAATCAGTCTGAGAAAGAGAATCGCTTTTTTTCTTAAATCCAAATGCGTCGTCTACCGTTGTTCCATAGATGTCGCAAAGAGTAAAGAGTGTATTTGCGTCTGGTTGGGAATAGCCAGTTTCCCAGTGTCCTATGATTTGCTGTGTTCGTCCTAAAAGATCAGCTACTTCTTTTTGAGTCTTTCCAGAAGCTAATCTTAATTCTTTTAATACCGCACCAATTTCTGCCTTTGTCATGGTTCACCTCCGTTCAATGTAACTTAATACTAACATATGGAATATTGAAAATCAATATTAAAACTCAAAAATTTAGTATTATTATCTTGACAACTAAAATTTTGAGTGATATTATTAGTTTACACTCATATAATGAGTTTTAAAGGAGGTGTAAAAATTGGAGGTTGACATCAGAGATAATTTGAAATCAGTAATCACAGACAAAGGCTTTATTCAAGCCACTATCGCTCATAAAGCTAATCTTTCTCCATCAAAATTTTCCGCTATTTTAAATAAAAGCAGAAAATTGGAGGCAAATGAACTGTTCGCAATTTGTGAAGCAATAGGAATGTCCCCTACTGATTTACGAAATTATCCTAAAATTTCTGTATAGAATTATAGAACATACGTTCTAAAAATTCAACAGGGAATATGAAAAACAGAAAGGTAGTGATTCAGTGAAGAAAGAAATCAAAGACATGAATATGGAGGAACTCAATAAAGAAATGGAGAAGTCCATCAGGATACAGGAAATATGTATCAAAATTCAAATTGGATGCCTGATAGGACTTCTCATAAATCTGGCGGTCTATTTGGTCTACTGCTCACTGAAATAGTTATTAGCAGGAAGCGTGAGGAGGTGAAGGAAATATGGGGGATACCCTACTGCAGTTTGTGCAGGCAGTATGTTTAATCCTGATTCTGAAAAAATTGAATAAGCGATAACAAAAAGCCACCAACTGCACATATCCAGAGAATTGCGGCTGACAGCCGATTCCATATGCGCTTGAAAAAGCAAACGAACCGATTTAAATATCTTTTCCATCGATTCTTTTTAAAGCGTTTATATGCTTCTGGATTTGGTTTTGTAAAGAGTTTAAGTTCTTTTTCAGTCATACTGTCTTTCCCTATATCGAATATTTCAGATAGCGGTCTGGTGAATATAGTATAGGGCAAAGAATTAAGGATGGCAAGGAAAAGTCGTTATCGCTGATACTTATCGCAACAGAGCAGGAAGCGTGAAGGAGGTGATATAAAGTGGCTGTTACAAAGAATTTAGCTCGCTACATGAAAGAGAAGGCAATAAACCTTTCTGGTATGGCTCGTGCAACAGGTATTCCATATAGCGCGTTATATGCCAGCTTGGGAGATTCAAAAAGAGATCGGCCTTTATCCGTAGATGAAGCGGTGTTGATATGTAAGTTCCTGGGCGAAAAGGTAGAGGACTTTGCAGATGCCCCCGAAGAAAAAGAAGGATAAAAAAGAACATTCGTGGTGGTTTCACGAATGTCCCTCTTCCAAAGTTGTTTACCTGAAATTCATCGCAGATGAGATATGCCATTAACATTAGTTTTTTTCGTAGGCACATGATTTTCCTACACCGCTTAATGGTGACATACCCCTTTTTATACTGGGCGGTACCAGTTTGTATGCCGGTTCCATATTTCATCGTATGCAAACCACACATACTTCTTGGTGAATCGCTTCACTTAGGCAGTTTTGGTTCTGCCAAAATGCCCTAGCATCAGCCGAGAAAAAACCCGTCAGGAACCGGCAAGTACAAAAGTTTGGTCAAAAGACCAGCTCCTTCCTTGCCTTAGTAAGGCATAAAAAGATTTTAGCATTTTAACAAATTTTTTTTCAAGTAGTGAGAAATAGCAGGAAGCGTGAGGAGGTGATTAAAATGTGGATTTCAAAAAGGAGATGGGAAAACCTCGAAAAGAGAGTGGCTGACCTTGAAAAAGAAGTTCAAAGCCAGCCAGAAAAAATTATGCAGACAATGCAAAGTTATCTTTATAACCAGATGACTAAGTCCTATCTTCCGAGATATCAGAAAGACGAAAGCCAATTCGACGAGCAGGTTTAGTTTTGTCTTTTCGTTCCACAGAGGTCATTAGAAAATTAAGCTGGCTAACATGCTGTATAAGCTGAGCGTCTTTTCCATTTACAAAGCCATAAAAGTAAAGCATATCGGGATTTTGATAACCGATGGAGGTAACGACCATTGTGACAGAAGATCCGAAGGCAGCGAGCTTTAATGCAATTTCGTGATCTTCATCGAGGGCTTTTTCAAAGTCGGCAATTTCTTCCATGATCTTTTCGTATTTCCAGTCGGCAAGATGGTAATCACGAATAGGGTCTACGGGAATATTCAGGTCAAACATAGTAAGTCCTCTCTTTATGTACTCGGCGCTGGTACGCCTATGAATACATTATAGGAAAGGGAAGCAGGGAAGGCAAGAGAACATACGGAATACAGACAATCCGTCAGAGAATAGGCTGTGATAGCTGAAAAGAAAATTAGAGAGGGGTGGTGATATGGTAACGATTACGACACATGATGGACGCGTTTTTACCGATCCGAGTCTGGTACAGATACCACGGAATGAAAACACGGAAAAATTCTATCTGTTCTTGGAAAACGTCAGACTGGAACTGATTACGAAGGAGGAACCGGCATAAGCCGGGAAAGGAGGACAAGCTATGGAACAGAAAAAGATTGACAGACTCTATGCGCTGCTGGAACGCGCAGAGAAGGAACATGACACGGAGGCGGCCGCCGCACTGCGGTGGGCAATATCCCGGCTGGAAGGATGAGGAGGTGAAATGAGTGACAGAAGAAAAAGAACGGCTGGTGCTGGACAATCTCAG
Organism: Candidatus Eisenbergiella merdipullorum; assembly: GCA_019118445.1. GTDB lineage: Bacteria > Bacillota > Clostridia > Lachnospirales > Lachnospiraceae > Eisenbergiella > Eisenbergiella merdipullorum. The sequence continues at coordinate 36,570 of DWYY01000066.1, forward strand.
GCTGGCGGGATACATGGCTCAGAAATATAAAAGCACGGGGATCGATTTTGATGAGCTTATATCGATCAGTTACATGGGGCTGGTTAAGGCTGCAAACAGTTATCAGCCTGAGAGGGGAAAGTTTTCTTCCCTGGCCTGCCAGACAATCTACAGAGACATAATGTACTGCATCAGGAAAAGGAAGCACAGCATACACTGCATCTCCCTGGATTCTGAACGCTGTAACAGGGACGGCGATTCTTACCCGTTGCAGGAAATCCTCGGAACCGAAGACCCGGATATCCGGCGTCTGGATAATACCGGCCTGTATGAGGAGATGATTTCCTGCCTGAACAGGAAAGAGCGTCTGGCCGTTGAATTGGTAGTTGTCCGCGGAGAAAAACAGCGGACAGCCGCAGAGCAGATGGGGATATCACAGTCATATGTCAGCGGACTATGCAAGACGGGGCTCGAAAAGATGCGCAGGATATATTTTGCATAAGGAGGTGAACAACATGCAGGAAATTACAGTAGCTGAAGCGCTGGCCGCCTGGGAACAGTCCGGGCAGACGGTAGAGATCAATGACGGCAGGTGCCATTGGACAGAGTAAGACCCCGCCGCCTGGCAGGGCGTCGAGGCCAAAAGAAATAGTTGATATGAGCATTATAGCACAGAAAAGGAGTTTCAGGAATGACTGAAGTAAAAATTTTTCAGGATGGAGAGTTGATGGGAGAATATGACGGGGATTATGCGGTATGCATCGTATCGTCCAGGACGGAAAGAAAAGGTGAACTGTGCAGAAAGATTGGCTATGCCGGGAATCCACCGCTGAAAGGGATAAGAGCAGCGCTGGCTGACGGGGCCGCAAGGGTACTTGCAGTGACCTGTCTGAGAAAAGGAAAAAGCGTAGAAGAGGCATGTGAAGTCATGGCTGAATTTTCGGCGGACACAATGATGGCAGGCGCAAAGGCCATTCTGGATGTATATGGGGACGAGGAAGATGACCGACAGAAATTTTGAAATCAAAGAGACACTGGCTGTCCTGCCGGTTCAGAGACCGGGCGGCTGGCAGAAGGAGCTGAACCTTGCCAGCTGGTATGGGAAAGAACCGGTGTATGACCTGAGGGAATGGAACGAGGATCATTCCCGGATGAGCAAGGGGATCACGCTCACGAAAGATGAGCTGTCCATATTAAGAAAGAAATTACAGGAGGTAGAATTATGATCTATGTAGATTTTAAGGACTTCAATGAAATGGCGGAATTCGCCAGACAGCTGCTGGGCGGACAGGCCGGGAAGCTTCCGGAGACCCCGGCAGCCCCTGTCGTGCAGCCGGTACCGACAGCTCCTGTGGTACAGGCCACACCCGTTCCGGTGCAGGCCGCTGCAGTACCTACGGCGCCCGTGGTAACGGCTCCTGCTGCCGCTGCTCCCGCAAAGCCTGCACAGCCCGCACAGCCCGCTGCAGCCGTGCCGACCGCACAGTCCAGCTATACCCTGGATGATCTGGCAAGGGCGGGAATGACTCTGATGGATTCCGGCAGACAGGGGGACCTGCTACAGCTGCTTGCCCGGTTTGGGGTGGATGCCCTTCCGGCTCTCCCGCAGGCACAATACGGCGCGTTCGCGACGGCGCTCCGGGAAATGGGGGCGCAGATCTGATGGGACACAGTGAAAGAGACCATGCGCTTCTGGGGCCGTCCAACGCTTACCAGTGGGCAGCCTGTCCGCCCAGCGCCCGCCTGTCAGAAGGCCTGCCGGACACCGGATCGGAAGCGGCGAAGGAAGGGACGCTGGCCCATGAGCTGGCGGAGCTGAAGCTGCGGAATTACTTCTTTTCGCAGGATTTTGGAAAGCGGAAGCTGGCTGTTGCGGTAAAGAAGCTGAAAGAGGATCCCCTCTGGAACGATGAGATGATGGGATACACGGATGATTATCTGGATTATGTGAGGGCAGCGGCCCTCTCCTTCAAAACGGAGCCCTCCGTGGCGGTTGAGAAGCGGGTGGATATCAGCGAATATGTCCCGGAATGCTTTGGAACGGCAGACTGCCTTCTGATCGGCGGCGGGATCATCCATGTGATCGACTTCAAGTATGGGAAAAACCCATCCGGACGAGTGGAGGCAGAGAATAACCTGCAGATGCAGCTGTATGCACTGGGGGCCTGGACAGCCAGCCGGATGCTTTACAGGGTGGACAGGGTCCGGATGTCGATCGTCCAGCCGAGGCTCCCGGATGGGATCACGGAATGGGAGATCCCTCTGGAAAAGCTACTGGAAACCGGAGAATGGATCCGGGAGAGGGCACAGCTGGCATGGAAAGGGGAGGGCGAGTACCACCCCGATGAAAAGACCTGCCGGTTCTGCAGGGCCAAAAGCCGCTGCCGGGCGCGTGCAGAAAAGAACCTGGAACTGGCATTTGCACCGGAAAAGGGAAAGCTTCCGCCCCTGATCAGCAATGAGGAGATGGGGAAATATCTTCTGCAGGGGCAGGACGTGGCGAAATGGCTTTCTGACCTGCAGGAATGTGCCCTCCAGGAATGCCTGGCCGGACATGATGTCCCCGGCTGGAAGGCAGTGGAGGGCAGGAGCACCCGGAAGTGGACGGACATGGATGCGGCATTTGGCCGCCTGATGGAAAGCGGGATCAATGCGGCTGTCCTCTGGGAGAGGAAGCCTGTCACCCTGGCTCAGATCGAGAAGATCGTGGGGAAGAAGGACTTTGCCGAATGTGTCGGGGAATATGTGGTAAAGGAGCCGGGTAAACCGGCACTGGTGCAGGAAAGTGATAACCGGCCGGCAATCACCAACAGGGTGGCTGCGGCAGAGGCATTTAAGGAGGAAGAATCATGAACGAACTGACTAACGCAACAACCGGGGAAGTAAGGCTTTCCTACGTACATCTTTTCAAGCCCTACGCGTTCCAGCCGGGGCAGGAAGAAAAATTCAGCTGTACGATCCTGATCCCGAAGTCGGATACGGAGACCATGGCGCGGATCAACAATGCCATCGTAGCGGCTACGGAGAAAGGTGTTTCCGACAAGTGGAACGGCGTGCGTCCCCCGGTGATCCCCAATCCCGTCTATGACGGGGACGGCGTAAGGCCCTCTGACGGCATGGCTTTCGGCCCGGAGTGCAGAGGCCATTACGTGCTGACTGCCAGTGCAAAAGCGGATTATCCGCCGGAAGTGGTAGACGCGCAGCTAAACCCGGTCATCAACCAGTCGGAGATCTACAGCGGGATTTACGCCCGGGTGAATATCAGTTTCTTCCCCTACGCGTTCGGGGGGAAGAAGGGGATCGGGTGCGGCCTTGGACCGGTACAGAAAACCAGGGACGGAGAGCCGCTGGGCGGAAGCGCCCCGAAGGCGTCCCAGGTATTCGGCACAGTCCCGGCGGCACAGCAGAATAACAACGCAGCTGCCGCCGGTACATATGGATACCAGCAGCCGGCGGCACAGGGGATCAATCCGATTACCGGGCTGCCGTTTTAAGCGGGGAGGGCGTAAAGCCCTTTCCGGGGAGGAAACACCATGCATGAAAACCATCTGAGCATTGATATAGAGACAAAAAGCAGCGTGGATATCGGGAAGGCTGGGGCGTACAAGTACGCCCAGTCTCCGGATTTTGGGATCCTCCTGTTCGCTTACAGCCTGGATGACTCGCCGGTGAGGGTGGTAGACCTCGCCTGCGGGGAGAAAATCCCGGAAATCATCCGCCTGGCCCTTATGGATCCGGCAGTTACCAAGCATGCCTACAACGCGGCATTTGAGTGGTACTGCCTGAACTGGGCGGGATTCCAGACTCCGCTGGAGCAGTGGAAATGTACCATGGCGCACGGCCTGTACTGTGGGTATACGGCGGGACTGGATGCAACCGGCAAGGCCATCGGGCTCCCGCAGGAGAAGCAGAAGCTGGCAACCGGCAAGGCACTGATCAAATACTTCTGCACACCGTGCAAGCCGACAAAGGCCAACGGCGGGAGGACCTGGAACCTGCCGGAGCACGCTCCCGAAAAATGGGAGCTGTTTAAGGAATACTGCGGGCAGGACGTGGTGACGGAAAAGGCGATCCTGCGGCGGCTGGAGATGTTTCCCATGCCGGAAGAAGAGGAGAAACTCTGGCAGATGGACGTGCGGATGAATGCTTACGGCGTCCGGGTGGATACCGGCCTGATCGATGGGGCCCTGTCCATCCACGAAAGGAGTACGGAGGAGCTGAGCCGGAAGGCGGCCGCCATCACGGGACTGTCCAATCCGAACAGCACGGCCCAGCTGTTGGGGTGGCTGAGAGGGCAGGGGACGGAGCTTCCTGACCTGAGGAAGGAAACCGTGGCGGAAACGCTTGATAATCCTGAAAACCTCCCGGAGGAGGTAAAAACGGTCCTGGAGATCCGGCAGCAGCTTGGGAAAACGTCCATCAAAAAATATGAGGCCATGAAAGCTGCCTGCTGCACGGATGAACGGGTGCGGGGGCTGACCCAGTATTACGGGGCCAACCGCACGGGCCGGTGGGCCGGCAGGATGGTGCAGATGCAGAACCTGCCGCGGAATTATCTGAAGACCCTCGACTATGCCAGGAAGCTGGTGAAGGCGGGAAATTATGAGGGCGTAAAAGCCCTGTATGGAAATGTGCCGGACACGCTCTCCCAGCTGATCCGGACGGCGTTCATCCCCTCTGAGGGGCACAAGTTTGTGGTGGCAGACTTTTCCGCCATCGAGGCCCGGGTGATCGCCTGGCTGGCCGGGGAACAGTGGGTGAATGAAGTGTTCGCCACCCATGGGAAGATCTACGAGGCCACGGCCTCCCAGATGTTCGGTGTCCCGGTGGAAATGATCGTAAAGGGGAACCCGGAGTATTCCCTCCGCCAGAAGGGAAAGGTCGCTACGCTGGCTCTGGGATACCAGGGCGGTGTCAACTCCCTGATCAGCATGGGAGCCCTGGGCATGGGGCTGACGGAGGAAGAACTGCCGGAGATCGTGGACCGGTGGAGGCTGGCGAACCCGAGGATCGTTGACCTGTGGCATCAGGTGGGAAACGCGGCGCTTGCGGTGATGGAGTCGGCACAGCCGCAGGCGGTCCATGGGCTGGTGTTTGCGCTGGAAGGGGACCTGCTTTATGGGCAGTCCTTCCTGACGGTGCGACTGCCTTCCGGACGGAAGCTGTTCTACCCAAAACCATTCCTGAAGGAAAACCAGTTCGGGCGTCCGGCGGTCCATTATTACACGGTGGGACAGCAGACACGGAAATGGGAGGTGGCCTCCACCTACGGCGGGAAGATGGTTGAAAATATCGTGCAGGCCATCGCCAGGGACTGTCTGGCGGAAACCCTGAAGCGGATCGATGCCAGGGGCCTGCAGGTGGTGTTCCATGTACATGATGAAGTGATTATTGACGCCCCGATGGAGACAACGGTGGAAGAGATCTGCGGCCTGATGGCGGAGCCCATTCCCTGGGC